>JAXKGF010000026.1:0-43504 GCA_036550515.1 Collinsella sp. | reverse complement strand
TGCTCGGACAGTCCTGCTCGCACGGAGAGCACATTAAGTGCTCTCCGGCTCGTGCGGAACTCGCGATCGACTTCGCATGCCGCCGGGCAGCCGGGGCCGACGTGGGGTTCAAAGATTTTCAAAAAAGCGGTCGGCGCGCAGTGCGCCGACCGCCGATATATGGGGTCTGATATTTTTTACCAGCTAGGGCCTCTTACTCGTCTAGGAGATCTTCTGGCATATCGTTGCCGTCGCCTAGGTCGACTGGGGCTTCTTCGGCGTCGGCTGCGGCCTCGGTGGCTTCGCCTTCGGGCTTCTCTTTGGCGGCCGTCATGCGCGCTACGGCGCAGATGCGGTCGTTATCGTCGACGGCCATCATCTTGACGCCCTGAGTGGCGCGACCGGTTTGGCTGATCTCGTCGGTCTTGACGCGGATGACCGTCGCGCCCTCCGTCACGATGAACAGCTCATGCTGCGGGCCCACCGTCTTCATGGCTGCGAGGTTGCCCTTGCGCTCGGTCATCTGGATGGTGTAGACACCCTGACCGCCGCGGTTCTGCTCCGGGTAATCCGAGACCGGCGTGCGTTTGCCGTAACCGCGCTCGGTAATGACAAACAGGTCGCCGTTACCGTTGGTAATCTCCATACCAAGAACGCTCACGCCTTCCTTCATGCCAATGCCGCGGACACCGCTGGTATCGCGACCAGTGGCGCGCACCTGGTCCTCGGGGAACATAATCGCCTTGCCCGCGGTGGTTGCCATGATGATCTTGTCACCCTCGCGCACGCGACGCACAGCGAGCAGCGCGTCGTCGTCCCTCAGGTTGATGGCGATCAGGCCGTCGCGGCGGCTACGGTCGTAGGCGCTCATCACGGTCTTCTTGACCATGCCACTCTTGGTGGCAAACATCAGGTACTCGTCGGCGGGGAACTCGCGGCAGCTGATGACGCTCGCGATCTTCTCGCCCTCCTCGAAAGGCAGCAGGTTGACGATCGCGGTGCCGCGCGCCTGGCGCGTGCCAACCGGCAGCTCATGCACCTTCAGGCGATAGACCTTGCCCTTGCTCGAGAAGAACAGCACGTACTCGTGCGTGGATGCGATAAACATCTCGTCGATAACGTCGTCCTCTTTGAGATTGACGCCCGACACGCCCTTGCCGCCACGCTTTTGGGCGCGGTAGGCAGCCACCGGGATGCGCTTGACGTAGCCGGTGTGGGTGATGGTCACGACCATGTCCTCGTCGGCAATCAGATCTTCGACGTCCAGGTCCTTCTCGACATGGCTGATCTCGGTGCGGCGCTTGTCGCCGAACTTCTTGGAAATCTCGCGCATCTCTTCCTTGATGACGCCCAGGATTTTCTCCTCGTGCGCCAACAGGTCCTCGTAGTAGGCGATGGCGCGGCGCAAGCCGTCCAGCTCTTCCTGAATCTTGTCACGCTCCAGGCCGGTCAGGCGGCGCAGCTTCATCTCGAGGATGGCCGTGGTCTGCTCGGGCGTAAAGCCAAAACGCTCGATCAGGCGGCTGCTGGCCTCAGAGTCGGTCTGCGAGGAGCGGATAATGCTGATGACCTCGTCGATATGGTCGAGAGCCATCAGGTAGCCCTCGAGGATATGGGCACGCGCCTGTGCCTTCTTGAGGTCAAAGCGGGTGCGGCGGGTGACGACGTCGACCTGGTGGTCGATGTAGTGCTGCAGCATCTCGCGCAGGCTCAGGCATTTGGGAACGCCGTTGACAAGCGCCAGGTTGTTGGCACCAAAGGTCGTCTGCAGCGAGGTGTACTTGTACAGGTTGTTGAGCACGACCTGAGGGATAACGCCCTTCTTGAGCTCGATGACCAGACGGATACCCTTCTGGTTGGACTCATCGCGCATATCCGAGATACCCTCGATGCGCTTGTCATTGACGAGCTGGGCGATCTTCTCCTGCAGGGTGCCCTTGTTGACCATGTAGGGAATCTCGGTAAAGACCAGGCGGCTGCGGCCGGTCTTGGTGGATTCCACGTGGGCCTTGGCGCGCACGGTAATGGAGCCGCGGCCGGTCTCGTAGCTCTGCCTAATGCCGGCGCTACCCATGATGATGGCACCGGTGGGGAAGTCCGGACCGGGCATGATCTGCATGAGCTCGTCGACGGTGGCGTCGGGGTTGTCGATCAGGTAGCAGGTGGCCTCGATCGCCTCGGTGAGGTTATGCGGGGCGATGTTGGTGGCCATGCCGACGGCGATGCCCTGGCTGCCGTTGACCAGCAGGTTGGGGAAACGCGCGGGCAGTGCCTGGGGCTCGGCGAGCGACTCGTCGTAGTTGGGCTGCCAGTCGACGGTGTCCTTCTGCAGGTCACGCAGGAGCTCCATGGCGGGCTTAGCCAGGCGGCTCTCGGTGTAACGCATGGCGGCGGCGCCGTCGCCGTCGATGTTGCCGAAGTTGCCGTGACCGTCGATGAGCGGCGTGCGCATGGAGAACCACTGTGCCAGGCGGACCATGGCCTCATAGACCGCGAAGTCGCCGTGCGGATGGTACTTACCGATAACTTCGCCGACCGTCCAGGCCGACTTCTTGTGCGGACGGTTGGGGTAGATGCCGCTCTCGTTCATTGCGTACAGGATGCGACGGTGCACCGGCTTTAAGCCATCGCGCACGTCCGGCAGGGCGCGCGCCGTGATGACCGACATCGAGTACTCGATGAACGACTGCTTCATCTCACGGCCGAACTCCGAAATCTGGAGCTGGCCACCGTTGATATCCTCTCCGGCCGAGGCACCACGGTCGACTTCGCCAAAGCTCTCCTCGAGCTCACCGTCGTCATCCTCTTCCTCATCATCATCGGCATCGGGGTTATAGGCGTCCGGGTCGCCATCCTCGCCCTGCTCAGCGCGGGCGAGCAGGCGCTTCAGATCGTCGGGCATGCCGGCGTCGCTGGCCTCGTCCATACCCTCGTTATTGTTGATATCGTCTGCCACGTTACCTCCTCATGGTTTGCGTGGTCCATTAGTTCCCTACCACGGAGACGGCTTTTCCAGGTGCCGCAGATTCGCCCGAAAGAGGAGGGAAGCGTACTTGGGTACGCGACCGACGATTGAGGGCGAAGGTGCGGTGGCTGGGAAAGCCGCAGGGATTAGGCATCCAAGAATCGTGCGTCGTGGGCGTGTTTTTCAATGTACTCGCGGCGATAGCCGACCTCGGAACCCATGAGCTCACGTACGGCACGGTCCGCCACCACGGCGTCCTCGATCGTCACGCGCTGTAGGATGCGGGTCTTGGGGTCCATCGTCGTCGAGGCAAGCTGCTTGGGATCCATCTCGCCCAGGCCCTTGTAGCGCTGGACGGTGTAGCCCTTGCGTTTCTTGGTGATCTTGCCATCCTTGGCCTTGCCGTCCTCGTCGTTGTCGTCGGGGTTCAGTCCCAGGCTCTGGATGGTGTCGCGCAGGATCTCGTCTTCGGGCTGGCGGCCGTTGGGATACACGTAGTGAATCTTGTTGCGCACCTTGATGCCAAAGATGGGCGGGCACGCGACGTACACGTAGCCGGCGTCAATCAGCGGGCGCATGTACTTGTAGAAAAACGTCAGCAGCAGGATGCGGATATGTGCACCGTCGACGTCTGCATCGGTCATGATGATGATCTTGTGGTAGCGGGCCTTGGTGATGTCAAAGTCGCCGCCGTCGCCGGCGCTCGTCGTGACGCCGCAGCCGATCGCGGTGATGAGTGACTGGATGGTGTCGCTCGAGAACGCACGATGATCGCCCACGCGCTCGACGTTCAAAATCTTGCCGCGCAGGGGTAGGATCGCCTGGATGTCTCGGCGACGGCCATCCTTGGCCGAGCCGCCTGCCGAGTCGCCCTCTACGATAAAGAGCTCAGTCAACTCGGCGTCGCGCACCGAACAGTCGGCGAGCTTGCCGGGCAGCGACGCCGTCTCGAGCAGGCTCTTGCGGCGGGTCGCCTCGCGCGCCTTGCGGGCGGCGTTGCGCGCCTTGCAGGCCTGTTGGGCCTTCTTGACGATCTCACGAGCGGGCTTGGGATGCTCCTCGAGGTAATCGGCAAGGCCGTCGGTCACGATCTTGAGCGTCAGCGCGCGCATATAGGAGCTGCCGAGCTTGGCCTTGGTCTGGCCCTCAAACTGCGGATCGGGCAGTTTGACCGAGATAACGGCCGACAGGCCCTCGCGCACATCGTCGCCGGTCAGGTTGGCGTCTTTTTCCTTGAGCAGGTTCTGCTTGCGAGCGTAGTCGTTAATCACGCGGGTGAGGGCGGTACGGAAGCCCTCGAGGTGCATGCCGCCCTCGGGGGTGTAGATGTCGTTGGCAAACGACATGACGTTCTCGCCGTAGCCGCTATTCCACTGCAGGGACACCTCGACCTCGCCCATCTTGGTCACGGGCGCATCCGGATCCGATTTGCCTTCAATATAGATGGGCTCCTTAAAGGCCTCGGGGACATCCTTGCCCTCGTTGAGGAACTTGACGAAGTCGATGATGCCGCCGGCATAGCAAAACTCCTCCACACGGGGAGCCGCCTCGCGCTCGTCGGTCAGCACGATCTTGAGGTTCTTGTTGAGGAATGCCGTCTCCTGCAGACGGTTGTGCAGCGTGTCGAAATCGTAGATGCAGGTCTCGAAGATCTCGTCGTCGGGCCAGAAGCTGACAGTGGTACCCGTCGTCTCCGAAGTGCCCACGACCTCCATCTTCTTGACGGTCTTGCCGCGCGAAAACTCCATCTCGTAGATGTTGCCGTCGCGGCATACCTGTACGACCACACGCTTGGACAGGGCGTTGACGACGGAGATGCCCACGCCGTGCAGGCCGCCCGAGACCTTGTAGGCCGAGTTATCGAACTTACCGCCGGCGTGCAGGATCGTCATGACGACCTCGAGCGTCGGGATCTTTTTGATAGGATGCTCGTCGACGGGGATGCCGCGCCCGTTGTCGACGACCGTGATGGAGTTGTCGGCGTGGACCGTCACCTGAATCTCGGTGCAGAAACCGGCCATGGCCTCGTCGACGGAGTTGTCAACGATCTCCCACACCAGGTGATGAAGACCGCTGGCGCTCGTCGAGCCAATGTACATGCCCGGGCGCTTACGAACGGCCTCGAGACCTTCGAGAATCTTAATCTCGCCGCCATCGTAATCGTTTTCGTTTGCCACACGTCCTCCTTCAGTTAAGAAAATGTGTACAGCCTTACTAGTTTATCGTAAAAAAATACCCTCGGGGACGAGGGTATTTGGCTCTACAAGGCCACCAGATGCGATTTAAGGCTCTTTTTTGCCCTGCACGCCCTTGGCCCACTCGGCACTGGCTCTCATGGCGTTCTCGAGGGCCTCGCGCAGTTTTTGGTCCTCGATGGGTGCCACTTGGTGCTCGATCTCGGCACGCTCGGCATCGCTGAGGTCGGCATGCGGAGCCGGCGGACGCTCGGCCACGGCCGGACGCAGGCGCTCTCTTGCAGCGGGCGGTGTGTGGCCGGGGGCGGTCGTCTTGAACACCAGGCCGTCGACGTGCGCGCCGGCGCGCTCCATGCGCGCGCGGATAATCTCGCGCAAAAGTGTCATCTCCTGCGTCCATGAGGGCGAATCGAGGTACACCAGCAGTTCGTTGGACTCGGGCAGGTAGCGCAGGCCCGTCACATGGCGTCCCTCGCGCGTGCCCGAGCACACCGCATTCCAGGCGCGATAGACCGCACGAGACTCCTCCGCAGCCTCCATCTGCGCGCGGCGCTCAGGTGTCGCGGCCGCCAGGATACGCTGACGCTCGGCATCCAAAAAGCCGCCAAAGGCAACCATTCCGTTCTCGCGCTCGTAATTAGCACGTCTCACCCATGCTCACCACCTTGGCTCGATCAAGCAGGTCATCGGTAAAATACCCCAGATTGGTGGTGGTTATGACTGTCTGGATATCATCACCGATCAGCTGCAGAAAAGCGCCTCGGCGGCGGGCGTCGAGCTCGCTCATCACGTCGTCCAAGAGCAGCAGCGGCGCAGTGCCCAGGATATCGCGCGCCACGGCCACTTCTGCCACCTTCCAGGCAAGCACTAGCGTTCGCTGCTGGCCCTGGCTGGCAAATGAACGGGCCGATCGGCCCGCAACGGAAAACTCAATCTCGTCGCGATGCGGGCCCACGAGCGTCACACCGCGGCGAATCTCCTCGTCGGCGCGCTCATCGAGCGCCGAGAGCATGTGCTCATACGCCCAGCCCCTGAGCTCGTCGCGATCCTCGGTGCGAGGCAGGTCGCCAAGCGTGGACACATAGGACACGCCGGCGGGCTCGCCGGATGCCACGCGGCCATAGGCGTCGCGCACATGGCCCGACAGCCGATCGAGCAGAGCCAGACGATGCACGAGTAGGGCCGAACCGGCGCGGGCGAGCGATTCGTTCCAGGCGCCGAGTATCTCGCGGCAGCACCAGGTCTCCTTGAGCAGGGCATTGCGCTGGGTCACGCAGCGCCCGTAGGCACTAGCCAGATCGGCATAGCGCGCACTCAGCTGAACGCCAAAGTCATCAAGTGCGGTGCGGCGCACGCTGGCACCCCGCTTGACCATATCTAGGTGGTCCGGGCAAAACAGAACGCTCGGCAGTACCCCGCGCACGCCGGACGCAGCGCAGCGCTTGCCGTTGCGGCTAAACGAACGCTTGCCGTCTTCCACGCTCAGCCCCATGTCCAGCACGCGCCCATCACCTTCGAGCCTCAGCTCGACCTTGCATGAGCCCACGCCGTCGTGCACGAGCTCGGCTGCGGTCGGATGCCTAAACGAGGCGCCGCTCGTCAAAAGCTGCAGCGCCTCTATGAGGTTGGTCTTTCCCGCCGCGTTGGGGCCTGCGAGCACTGTCACGCCGTCGCTCAGAGCAAGGCGGTAACTGTCGAAGCTGCGATAGCGCGCAACGGAAAGATCGCGTGCGAACATGGTCATGGGCAGTGCTAGATGCGTACCGGCATGACCAGGTACAGGTAGTTGATCTTGTCGTAGGACTTGAAGATGCCAGCCTGCGAATAGCTCTTGAGCTCCAGCGTGATCTCCTTCTCCTTGGACAGTGCATTGAGGCAGCCAAAGATGTAGTGGTAGTTGAAGGCGATGGTGCCCGACTCGCCCTCGGCCTCGACATCGATCGTCTCCTGCGCCAGATCCTGGTCGTTGGAAATAGAGGACAGGCCCATCTGGCCGTTCTCGACGTCAATCTCGAACTTGACAGCGGGGTTGGCGCTCGCGATAACGGCCACACGTTTAAGGGCGGCGTTAAAGGCGGCTACGTCGATCTTGACGCTCGTCACGCACGAATCGGGGATGAGCTGCTTGTAATTGGGATAAACGCCCTCGATGCGGCGGGACACGTAGGTGGTGTTGCCGGCCTCAAAGACGACCTGGGTGTCGGTGGCGCCGATCATGATGGTCGCCTGGCTGGCCATGATGCTCAGCGCGTCGTTGAAGGCGTCGGCAGGCACGTTAAGCTCAAAGGAACCTTCGAGGGTCGAGGTCTCGACCTGCGTATCGCACACGGCCAGTCGGAAGGAGTCGGTCGCGACCAGGCGCACGGTGTTGTTCTCGACCTTCATGTGCACGCCACCCAGGATGGGGCGGGCCTTGTCAGTCGAGGTGACGCGCCATACGCGGCTCACCATTTCGGACAGGATATCGGTCGGCAGCTCGACGGCGCTCTCGATGGCGTATGCCGGGAACTCGGGAAAGTCGTTGGCATCGAGCGTGTTGAGGCGGAAAGAGCTCTTCTCGCAGCCAATCAAAACCTGGCGCTCGGACAGCTCAAAGGTGACCGGGGCATCGGGAAGGGTCTTGGTGATGTTGGAGAGCATCTTGCAGGGAATCACCATCTCGCCCTCCTCTTCGACATGAGCCGCGATGCGGTGACGAATCGAGATGGTGTAGTTGGAGGTCTGGAATTCCAAGATGCCGTCTTGTGCCTTAACGAGCACGCCCGACAGAATGGGAAGGGTGGATGCCGAAGCGACGCCTTTCATAACGACGCCGATGGCTTGCGTAAGCGAGCTCTGGCTGACGGTGAACTTCATCTTTTAATACCTTTCTATAGATATAAATATCTTAATAATAGTAATAGTACTGACGAAACTGTTGATTACTTCTAAAAGTGCAGGTCAGCCCTAAAAAGAGAATCGACAGGAACCTGTGTGCAACCGGGTATGTTTTCCACGTTCAAAACCTGCGCAAAACTTTTCATCACCGCGGCTCGAGTTTTTGACACCTTATAACCGCCGTTTCGACAAGTTTTCAACAGGTGTGTCCATTTACCTACGAGCGCAGTGTAATTTTATCGCGCAGCGACTTGAGGTCTTCGGTAACAGTCCGGTCTTCCTGAATCATCTTCTGAACCTTTTTATAGCTCGTGCTGACGGTCGAGTGGTTGCGGTTGCCAAACTCGGCGCCCACGGCCGTCGTCGTCATCTCGCACATCTCGATCGCCAGATAGATAGCGATATGGCGCGCCTTGGCGATATTGGCGTTGCGGCGAGGTCCGATGAGTTCCTCGTGCGTCACACCGTATTGCTCCTCGATGACGGACTGGACCGTCTGCACATTGATCTTCTTGGCCGATGTGTCGAAGTACTGGTTGGCGATGGCGTCGATGTCGTCAAAGGTGAGCTCCCCGCCCTCGCGCTCGCGATCGCCCGCTTCGCCGGCACAACGCTCGCAAAAGCTCTCGAGCTCGCGGATGTTGGTGCCCGAGACCTCGGCCATGTGTTTAAAGTGCGCGTCGGTCAGATGTCCGCCGTCGCCCCCGTAGGCCGCCAGCAGCGAGTCGTTGCCCGCCTCGGGCGCGGCGGCGATCGTGTTCTCGTAATAACGCTGCAAAATCTTGTACTTCATCTCGTAGCTGGGCTCCGCCACCAGGCACAGTAGACCGGCATTAAAGCGACTGGTCAGGCGCTCGTCCATATTAAGGTCCTTGGGAGCGCGGTCGGCGGCGATCACGACCTTCTTGTTGTTGCGGATAAATTCGTCCATCAACTGGAAGAAGTAATCCACGCTCGCGCGCTTGCCGATGATGTTCTGGATGTCATCGATGATAAGCACGTCGACGCCGTGGTACGCCTGCATAATGGGGGCGTTGCTCTTCTTCTGGCGGTCGAATTCCGTCATCAAATCGTCCAGATATGCCTGCGAGTTGGCGTACTTCACCTTGATCTCGGGCGATTTCTCTGCCAGCTCATTTTTGATGGCGAGCAGCAGGTGCGTCTTGCCCAGGCCCGATTTGCCGTAGATGAACAGCGACGTGCAGGTGCCGGGCGTGTCTGCAAGCATGGCGAATTTGAGCGCCGATCGGTAGGCAAGACTGTTCTCCGGTCCGAAGACGAAGTTTTCAAACGTGAATTTCGAATTCGCTGCGAGGGGTGCCCCGTCCGCGTTTTTCTCGACTGCCGTCGGGGCCGCCGAAGGTGCTGCCGGCGCTGCGGACGAACTCGCGCTTTTCGCCGGTGGCCTGCCATTCATTTGTGTCATCATGCGGCGGAAATCGTCGGCGGACAGCGTGTTTTTGATTGCAATGCCCGATTCCTCGCCGGGTGTCGCCTCGTGTGCGACGGGCATATGCATGGCGGTCGGGATGGGCGAGGGGGCTGGCTCTACCGCCGGCGCGACCGAAGCGGTCGGCTGCGGTGCCATGGTTTCACGGGAAACATCGTCGCGTCGAGGCACGGGCGCCGGCGTTGCCGCTGCGGTGGCGGTCGCTACCGGGTGAGTGTCCGGGGCCGTATTTGCCGGGGTGCCTTGCGGTGCCACGATATTGAGCGCGATCGGTGCAAAGGCGATCTCTTCTAGGTACGCCTCGATGGTCGGCTGATGCTTTTTGAGCTGAGCGATGGCAAAGCGCGAGGGGGCCTCAATCGTCAGAGTGTCCTCGGTTAAACTTACGGCGCGCGATTGTCCCAGCATGTTGATGAGGCGTGCATCTTGGCCGTCGCGCTGACAAAAGGCGATGGCATCTCCCAGGATGATGCTTGCTTCCTCGTCCACTGTTTCTCCCGCTCCTTAACTTTGGGCTCGCACGCGAGCGCTGCCTATTTCGGTCAGATGATATTTCTGGCCATGTTTGATTATCAAGCCGGCCTGTGCCAAGTCGTTGAGCGTTCGCGACCACGTGGGCGCTGAGTTTCCAAACGCTCGTGCCAGGTCGGTTGCGCCACACTCCTGGTTTTGAGCCAGATAGCCCAGTGCCGCTTCGCCGCGCTCGCTCACAAATACGTTTTGCTGCGGCTGTGCATATTGATTCGCCGCATTAGGATACATCATTTGAGCTGCTGGTTGTTGAGAACTCTGCATGGGCAGCGGCTGCTGTTGAAAACTTTGAGGCCACTGTTGGTAAGGCTGCGGGGGCATCTGCTGGGCCCATGGGTTGTACTGCGCCTGGGGCATCTGTTGGTACGGCTGCTGGTATCCCAGCGGGTATTGCTGGGGGTATGCCTGCGCATATCCCGTTTGCGGTGCGTATTGAGCCGGATACCCTTGCGGGTTCGGTTGATAGGACATCTGCTGTGCGGCCGATGCGCCCGCCATCTGCTGCAAGGTTCCCGCGTCCTGGCCCATCGCTGGCTTTGCATCGGGTATGTTTTGGGGAATCGCGCCCGAGGGTGCCTGGAGCTCTTGCATGGGGGCCATGCCAGGCTGCTGCATGGGGGCCATTTGCTGTTGCACCTGTTGCATCGCTGCGGGTTGCTGCGTGAAGGCGCCCGGCATGGGATATGCCTGCTGCTCTGTTTCGGGCCGCACGGCTGCCCCGCGCCCGCCAGCACGTTCGATTTCCTGCACGCGCTTGGGGTCCAGACTTACCGTCACGACGGTGCCGTTGCCCATGTTGTCCTCGATGGAGACGGCGCCGCCGGCGTTTTCCAAGTACTCCTGTACCATGGGAAACCCGGCGCCGGTGCCGCGGATATACCGTTTCATCTTGCTGTTTGCGCTGGTTACGCCAAAGTCGAAGGCACGCTCTTTGTCGTCGATGCCCGGACCCTGGTCGGCAAAGCGGATGGTATCGCCACCGTCGAGAATTGAGATGATGGGCTCTGCGAAATGCGCGTGGATAAAGTTTTCGACAATCTCGCGGATAACCATCAGCGAGATGCGTCCTCCCTGTTCTTTCATGTACTGATAGACGGTGTTAGTTGTCTCTTCCAAGTAGGTACGGACGTCTTGCGGTTCGATGACGATGACACGTGGTGTCGACAGCATGTCGTCGTAGACCGCGATGCGCGCTGCATACATAGCCTTTGGTGCTTGTGCGGTGACCTGCTCGCTCTCGTTGCGTTCTTCGCGCACGCCGGTGATGTGCTCGTTGTCGGGTGCCGGATCACCGGAATCGACCATGGTGTAGAAGTCGTCAGACATGCCGCTCGCAATCTTTCAAAAGGTTTTGAACAAATAGTAGCTCACCACGCAATGTTTCTCATCTTTCGACAAGTTTTCAAAACCTGTTGAAAACTTTGGAAAACGGACGAAAAGTTCTCAACATTTCCAACACGACCTGTTGAAAACTCGATGAAATATCGTGAAAAGTTGCCTGCTGCCTCAAATGCCGGTTCTGCTTATGGGGGAACCGTGTACTCTTTGCAACCTTTTACCTTTGATTTCTTGACATTTGAACATTGATTTCCCTACAATCTTCAAGCTCACGTGTCTATATCTGCGTCCGCGTCCCCGCGGACACTCGAAATGCAGCAGGAGGAACTTAAGATGAAGCGTACGTATCAGCCTAATAAGCGTAAGCGTGCCAAGACCCATGGCTTCCGTGCCCGTATGGCCACTAAGGGTGGTCGTGCCGTGCTCGCCCGTCGTCGCGCCAAGGGCCGCAAGCGTCTCACTGTCTAGCAGCGATACACACATCTCGCATGAAGACTATTAAGTCTCGGCAAGATTTCGAGCATGTGTTCAGTCAGGGGCGTCGTTTCAATCACCCTCTGATTCGAATGACCATATGTGAATCGGTTGGCGAAGGCGACTCCGGAAGGGTCGCCTTCGTTGGTGCTAAGCGACTCGGTTGTGCCGTCGTGCGCAACCGATCTAAGCGTGTGATGCGCGAGGCCGCCCGCAGCTGCGGATTTCCCGTTGCGGGTTATGACATCATCTTGTTTGCAACTCCCAAGACGAGGGTTTCCTCGCCGCAGGAGATGGACAAGGCGTTGCGTTCGCTTATGAAGCGCGCCGGCGTTGCCGGGGAGGAGCGATGAGCAATCACGTTTTGCGACGTGTTGCCATCGCTCCTATTCGCATATATCAACAGGTTATTTCGCCCTTATTGCCTGACGCCTGCATTTATTACCCAACGTGCTCGCAATACGCCATCCAGGCGATTGAGAAGCACGGTGTTTTGAGAGGCTGCTGGCTTGCCGTGAGGCGCATCGCTCGCTGCAATCCCCTGCACGTCGGCGGTTATGACCCTGTGCCCTAGCGGGCACTCGCTATCGGAGGAAAACTTACATGTGGGATTGGATCGTTAACATCCTTTTCGAGCTGCTCAAGCTCATCCAGACCTTTGCGGTCGACTGGGGCCTGTCCATCATCATCCTGGTGGTCATCATCCGTCTGCTGCTGACGCCGCTTATGCTCAAGTCGACCAAGTCGACGGCTCGCATGCAGGTGCTGCAGCCCAAGATGCTCGAGATCCAGGAGCGCTATGCCGACGATCCCCAGCGTCAGGCCGAGGAGATGCAGAAGTTCTACAGCGAGAACAAGTTCAACCCCATGGCTGGCTGTCTACCGCTGCTGATTCAGATGCCTATCCTGTTCGCCCTGTTTACATTGCTGCGCAACCTGCCGCAGTACTTTAACGACGGCACGTTCTCGTTCTTCAACATCCTGCCCGACCTGACCACCACGCCGAGCGCTTCCTTTGCCGATGGCTTTATGGTTGCACTGCCTGCGCTGGTTTGCCTGATCCTGTTTGCCGTCCTGACCCTGATTCCGCAGCTCTATATGTCGCGCAACCAGACCGGCCAGCAGGCTCAGAGCATGCGTATGATGGCCGTTGTCATGACGGTCATGATGCTTTGGATGGGCTGGAGCCTTCCCGTTGGTGTTCTGCTGTACTACGACGTCTCGTCTGCTTGGCAGGTTATCCAGCAGATTTTTGTGACGCAGAAGGTCATCGACAAGGCGAAGGCCGATGAGGAGGAGCGTCTTAAGAACGCTCCGCTGCAGGTTGAGGTCACTCGTCGCGAGAAGAAGCCGCGCCCGCACAAGAAGAAGTAGTGGGATATCAATCTTATTTAGGTACCTAACTTTTGGAGTACGTTATGTCTGAAGAGATCATCGAGGATATGCTTGAGGAGGTTGCCCCGCAGGTCGCGGGCGATTATCCCGAGATTGCACAGCGCTACAAGGCTGGTGAAGAGCTGACCGATGAGGAGCTCGACACCATTGCCGATGTTGCGATTTCCATCCTGCATTCCATCCTTTCGCACTTCGATGCCGCCAACTCTCCTATCGATGAGTATGAGGGCGACGAGGGAGAGCTGATTTTGGATGTAACGGCTCCCGACCTTGCTGTTCTCATTGGCCGTCATGGTCGCACTCTTGATGCTCTTCAGGTTATGTTCTCTTTGCTGGTGAGCCGCAAGCTTGGCTTTAGGTATCCGGTTGTAGTGGACGTCGAGGGATACAAGAGTCGCCGTCAGGATAAGGTCGCCTCCATGGCTCAGTCTGCTGCCGAGCGTGCCATCCGCACTCATAAGAGCGTTTCGCTTCCGCCCATGAATGCCTACGAGCGCCGACTGGTTCACATTGCACTTCGTGGCAACGATGCAGTCGATACTCATTCTGAGGGTTCTGACCCTGATCGCCATGTGGTGATTGTTGCTCGATAATCTACTCGAGCTTATGCTAAGGGGACGTGGTTTCCACGTCCCCTTTTTTTGTCAAAAGTTCTCGATACGCTGATTTTTGTCAGAAAGGAGCTTCTGTTGTTTGTACTTACCGATCAGCAGGCTGACGAGATGTTGAGTCGCCTAACTTCCTATTGCAAAGAATATTCCTTGAGCGTAACTGATATTGAGCTGAGGAAATGTATCCAGCATTTGGATTTGGTTCTAGAAACAAATAAGACAACCAACCTCACCCGTATTCTTAACGTAGAAGACGCTGCGGTACTTCATATCCTCGACTCACTTGTCTTGCTCCCTTATATCAATAAGGCTCCTGAGGGAGCTTTGCTCGATATGGGAACTGGTGCGGGTTTCCCTGGTATTCCATTAACGATAACCACGCATCGTAAAGCTACTTATATTGACTCTGTTGGCAAGAAGGTTGATGCTGTCAATTCTTTTGTTCATGCTCTTGGATTGAAATACGGTCATGCAGTCCATGATCGACTTGAAGAATATGCCCGGAGCCATAAGAAGCAGTTCTCTGTCGTAACCGCCCGCGCACTTGCCCCTCTACCGATTCTTGTTGAGTATGCGGCTCCGTATCTCAAGGATGGTGGGTTATTTGTTATCACGAAGGGCAATCCATCGGATGAGGAGCTTGCTTCCGGTATGTCAGCCGCTAAGATCTGTGGCTTCACCTTGCTTCTGAATGACGCAATTGATTTGCCTGAGGGCTTGGGCCATAGGGAGTTCATTATTCTTAAGAAAAGTCACCCAGCATCCGTTTCATTGCCTCGTGCAAATGGCATGGCAAAGAAGAATCCGCTTGCCTAGATGTTTCACGTGAAACATAATGGATACTAACAACTTGCAGTGTTTCACGTGAAACATGGCGGTTGATATTGAATCGGAATGTTTCACGTGAAACATCCTCCGTTTGACAGCTTTAATACACACCAGGAGGGACCGTGGGATTTCGCGACGTTAAGCGTTCGAAGAGCGCAAAAGACACGCGTATCATTGCAATCATCAATCAAAAAGGCGGCGTCGGTAAGTCGACGACGGCTGTAAACCTTGCAGCAGCACTGGGTGAGCAGGGTCGCAAGACGCTGATTGTCGATTTTGATCCGCAGGGAAACAGCACCAGTGGATTCGGAATTGAAAAAGAAGACCTTGAGCAGTGCATCTATGATGCACTGCTGAATGACGTGCCGGCAGAATCACTTGTTCATGATACAAATTGCAAAAAGGTATTCGTTATTCCGGCTACAATTCAGCTTGCAGGTGCCGAAATTGAGCTCGTAAGCGCAATTGCTCGAGAAACCCGTCTCAAAGATTTGCTTGAGCCGATTCAGGACGAGTTCGATTTTATTTTCATTGACTGTCCTCCTTCCCTTGGCCTGCTTACAATCAACGCTTTGACCGCAGCAGACAGCGTTTTGATTCCGATCCAGTGCGAGTATTATGCACTCGAGGGCGTAACGAAGCTGCTTGAGTCAATGAAGATGGTCAAATCGCGTCTGAACAAGGGCTTAGACACCTATGGCGTGCTTATGACCATGTATGACTCACGTACTTCTTTGTCGAATCAGGTTGTTGAGGAAGTTCAGTCGTACTTTGGTGATAAGGCTTTTAAGACCTTAATTCCTCGTACCGTAAAAATCTCTGAGGCTCCGTCTTTTGGAGAGCCGGTAATTACCTATGCGCCTCAAAATAAGGGTGCAAAAGCGTATATGAACCTTGCAAAAGAGGTGATCAAGCGTGCCTAGTGCAAAGAAACGCGGCGGATTGGGACGTGGACTCAATGCTTTGGTCTCAGAGGCCGAGTACGAGACCGGTGGTTCGGCTGTATCGGCTTCAAATGCCGCATCTGAAACAAAACTACCTATTGAGGATATCGTTCCCAACCCTAATCAGCCGCGAATTCACTTTAACGAAACTGAACTTCGCGAGTTGAGTGAATCGATTCAGGAGCACGGGGTATTGCAACCACTGTTGGTTCGCAAGCATGGAAACGGCTATGAGATTATTGCGGGTGAGCGTCGTTACCAGGCGTCAAAACTTGCTGGTCTTGAGGAACTGCCTGTCATCATTAAAGAAGTTAATGATGAGGAAATGCTCGCTCTTGCACTTATCGAGAATCTTCAGCGTTCTGATTTGAATCCCGTCGAAGAGGCGAAGGGTTATCGTCAGCTCATTGATGCCAGCGGCATGACGCAAGAGGCGTTATCAAAGGCTGTCAGTAAGTCTCGTTCCGCAATTACAAATTCACTTCGTTTGCTAGATCTTCCCGAAGTGGTACAGCAGATGATTTTCGAGGGCAAGCTAACTGCAGGCCATGCAAGAGCGATTCTTGCGGTTCCTTATGAAGATGCCAGGATTCGACTTGCTGAAAAAGTTGTCGCAGAAGGTCTTTCCGTTAGAGCGACAGAAAACCTTGCTCCGTTGTTTTCTGCCGGAGAGACGCCAAGGACCCCGAGGCCAGCAACGCCTCAGTCATTCAAAAAGGCCGCTCGAGTACTTCGTCAAGTTTTCAATACGAATGTACGCGTGAAGAGCTCGCGTGGTAAGAACAAAATCGAAATCGAGTTCAAAGACGAGGAGGAGCTCTCCCGTATCCTTGGTGAAATGATTCAATTTGGGCAGGAGGATCAGGATGAAGAATAAGGTTCTCGCGGTCGTTGCGTTGGCAACCACCATCGTCTCTGGTGCCTTTGCTGGTTATAAGCTTGCGACAGATGATGAACTTCGAGGTCGACTGTTGCGCGGAGCTCAGGATATCGTCGATACATCTAAGAAGAAAATGGATGTGATGACCGAAGACGTCGCTATGCGCACTGCTCAGGTGACTAAGAATCCCAAGATTAACCAAGACTGGGTTAACCATCAGTGGGAAAATGTTGGTTATTAGGTACCTAACAATTACTTGCCTGTTTTGAAGGGGTCCTTGTCTGATTCATGAGACAAGGACCCCTTATTTTGGCCATAAAACCAAGTTGACGTAAATCAAGTCCACTAGGAAGAAAACAAATGAAACAGCCCTGGTTGCATTATTTGCAACCAGGGCTGTCGGATGTTTCACATGAAACGTTATGGGGTGCAGACTCCCCTATGCGTTCTTCTGGACCTTGAAACGTTGCTTCAGTTGACCGCAGGCGGCATCAATATCATTGCCGCGAGAATTACGAATCGTGGTCTCGATGCCACGGGACTCAAGGCGGCGCTGAAGATCCTCAACCTTATGAATCGGAGACGGCTTGAGCGGGCTGCCCTCGATGTCGTTAAGCTGAATTAGGTTAACGTGGCACAGGGTTCCCTCGCAGAAGTCGCAGAGCGCCTGCATTTCGGGATTCGTATCGTTGACGCCTTCGATCATGGCGTACTCATAGGTCGGGCGGCGTCCAGTCTTCTCAGTGTAGAGCTGCAGCGCCTCATGAAGGCGCAGAAGCGTGTACTTCTTGACGCCAGGCATAATCTTGTTGCGCGTGGACTGGATGGCGGAGTGCAACGACACAGCGAGCGTAAACTGCTCGGGAATGTCGGCAAATTTGCGAATACCGGGAATAACGCCGCTGGTAGAGACGGTGAGGTGACGAGCGCCGATACCGATACCGTCGGGATCGTTAAGGATGCGCAGAGCCTTGAGAACCTCGTCGTAGTTAGCAAAGGGCTCGCCCTGACCCATGAAAACGACGCTTGTGGCACGCTCGCCAAAATCATTCGAGACGTGCAACACCTGGTCGACGATCTCCTGGGCTGTCAGCGAGCGCTTGAGGCCGTTAAGGCCGGTGGCGCAAAATGCACAACCCATGCCACAGCCAGCCTGAGTAGAAACACAGACGGAGAGTTTATTGCGGCGAGGCATGCCAACGGTCTCGACGGAAATGCCGTCATGGTACTCGAGCAGATATTTGCGAGAGCCATCTTTGGAAACCTGCTTGGTGAGTTCAGTCGGCGTATCAAAGGCAAAAGCCTCTTTAAGCTGCTCGCGGAAAGCCTTGGGAAGGTTAGTCATATCATCAAACGAACAAACGTTCTTCTCAAAAACCCATTCGATGAGCTGCTTCGCGCGGAAGGCGGGCTGGCCAAGTTCGGCAACAAGCTCGCGAATATCGTTTTGGCTCAAGTCGCGAATGTCCTGAGATTTAGTCCTGGGATTCATGGAAGCCTTTCGATTTTGGGGAAACGTAGAGGGTATCGCTACAATATGGTATCAGCTGCAGAAATTATAGAGGAGGAGTCTGCCCATGCCGGGTAAAAGCCTAGAGAACATGCACGTAGCGGTCTTGGCGGGCGGTCATTCCGCCGAGCGCGAGATCTCGCTCAATTCGGGAAAGAACGTCGTGGTGGCCTTGAAGGAGGCTGGCTACACTTCGGTGGAGCTGCTCGACACGGCTGCCGATGATTTTATGGTAACCATGGCGACCGGCGGCTTTGACGTGGCGTTTATCGCCATGCACGGTGCCGGCGGCGAGGATGGTGCCATGCAGGGTGCCATGGAGACCCTGGGTATCCCCTACACGGCGTCGGGTGTGCTGGCGAGCGCCTGCGGTGCCGACAAGGAGGTCTCGAAGCTCCTATACGCCAAGGCGGGCATTCCCATTGCCCCCGGCCTGGCGCTCGAAGTGGGCGATGAAGTCGATATCGATCATATCGTCGAGGTTTGTGGCGAGCGCTGCTTTGTGAAGCCGGCCGTAAACGGTTCCAGCTATGGCATTTCCCTGGTCCATGAGCCCTCCGAGCTTCCCGCGGCAATCGCCAAGGCGTTTGAGTACGGCGACAAAGTGCTGGTCGAGAAGTGTATCGAGGGTACCGAGATCACCGTCGGCGTATACGGCGAGGATGACGTGCGCGCCCTGCCGATCGTTGAGATCCGTAAGCCCGAGGACTGCGAGTTCTACGATCTGGACGTGAAGTATGTCGACCCTACGGACATTCATCGCATTCCGGCGCAGATTTCGCCCGAGAACTACGCTCGTGCCCAGGAGCTAGCCTGTGCCGCCCATAGGGCGCTCGGTTGCTTGGGCATCTCGCGCAGCGATTTTATCGTGAGCGAGGACGGCCCCGTTATCCTCGAGACCAATACCATTCCCGGCATGACCGATACGTCGCTGTATCCGGATGAGATCCGCCACACCGACGATATGACGTTCCCGCAGGTCTGTGACAGCCTGATCCGTATGGGTCTTCGTCGAGCGGGCATTGCATGCTAATCGAGGACGCGGTTTCATCAGGAACGCCGCAGTTTGTCATCGACTCCTATGCCACGCTTGCCGAGCGCGCCAAAACCCAATCGTTTGGTCTCATCGAGGAAGATGTTATCGTCCTCGATACCGAGACCACGGGTCTTTCGGTGCAGGACAACGAGCTTATTGAGATATCGGCGGCCCGCCTTTCGGGCCGCGAGATCGTCGACCGCTTCGATACCTTCGTGCATCCCAAGCAGCTGATTCCCGCCGAGATTACCGAGCTCACGAGCATTACAAACGCCGATGTGGCAGATGCCCCATCGGCCGTCGATGCCGTGGCCGCTCTCGCCGATTTTGTCGGCGGCTGCCCGGTGATCGCACATAACGCCACCTTCGACCGCTCGTTTATCGAGTCGGTCAAGGGCGGTGTCAACGTCAGCGACATCTGGATTGATTCGCTGGCACTGTCGCGCATCGCGCTTCCGCGTCTGGCATCGCATAAGCTGTCTTTCATGGCCGACCTGTTTGGCTGCGACTCGGTGTCGCACCGCGCCAATGCCGATGTCGACGCCCTGTGTGGCGTATGGCGCGTGTTACTCGTGGCGCTCACCGACTTGCCCCAGGGCTTAATGGCGCGCCTGGCCGACATGCACCCCGACGTACCCTGGTCCTATCGTCCTATCTTCTCGTTCTTGGCGGGGCAGAACCCCGGTTCCATCTTCTCTCTCAGCGCCGCCCGCGCCGACGTACTCAAGGCCGATCGGGCCGATGATCGCGTTGATGCGGACGAGCTACCGGTCCTTAAGATGCCGAGCCGCGAGGAAATCGAGGCGGACTATGCCCCGGGCGGCCTGGTTAATCGCATGTATCCCACGTACGAGCCGCGCGATGAGCAGATCGCGATGGCGCTCGAGGTCCGTGATGCACTCGTTACGGGAACGCATCGCGTGATTGAGGCGGGCACGGGCGTCGGCAAATCGATGGCTTACCTGGTGCCTTTTGCCGAGGCCGCGCGCCGCAACAACATCACGGTTGGTATCGCGACTAAATCGAATAATCTTGCCGACCAGCTCATGTATCATGAGCTGCCCAAACTTGCCGAGCAGCTGGACGGAGGCCTATCGTTTTGCGCCCTCAAGGGCTATGACCACTATCCATGCTTGCGCAAGCTTGAGCGCATGAGCCGTAGCCAAGTCGAAATTACGACTAAGCGTGATCCTGCCGACACGCTTACGGCAGTCGCGGTCATCATGGCGTACGTGTGTCAGTCGGCCGATGGCGACCTCGACTCGCTCGGCATTCGCTGGCGCAGCGTCAACCGTCCCGACTTTACGACGGCCTCACGCGAGTGCGCCCGTCGCCTATGCCCGTTTTTCCCCGATAAATGCCTGGTCCACGGCGCCCGCCGTCGCGCGGCGCATGCCGATGTGGTGGTCACCAACCATTCCCTGCTGTTCCGCAATGTCGCGGCCGAGGGCAGAATCTTGCCTCCGATTCGTCACTGGGTGATCGATGAGGCCCACTCCATCGAGCGCGAGGCGCGTCGTCAATGGGCGCGCGTGGTGTCGGCGGATGAATCGCGCGTTCTGTTTGAGCGCCTGGGTGGCTCGAGCACCGGTGCCCTGAGCCAGGTTTCCCGCGATTTGGCAACCTCGGAGAGCTCTACGCTCTACTTGGGTCTAACCGCCAAGGCGACGTCGACGGTTGCGCGCGCGAGCATGGCAATCGCCGACGTGTTTGACGGCGTTCGCGAGCTCGGCCGCCGTGCCCGTGGGGGCTATGACAATGCGAACCTATGGATTGGCCCCGAGCTGCGCGAATCTGACGACTGGCATGATTTCTTACAGTCGGCCTACACTGCTATTGACGCATTGGAACAAGCTGACAAGAGCGTCGACGCACTGGTACAAGCCGTCGCCGCCGACAAGCCCGAGGTTGTTGTCGACCTGGGTGATATCTCGCGTCGCCTACACGAGCTGGCCGAGAACCTCAAGCTCATCATTGACGGTACCGACGAACACTACGTGTACTCGCTGCAAGTCAATCGCAGATTGCGCGCCGGCGGCGAGTCGATGACCGCGGAGCGCATCGATATTGGTGAGGCCTTGGCAACCGAGTGGCTGCCCGAGGTCCACACGGCTATCTTTGCATCGGCGACCATGACGGTTTCCAAGAGCTTTGAGCACTTTAACCACGCCGTCGGCCTCGATCGCATCGGCGCCTCGACATCATCGTCGCTGCACTTGGATTCGAGCTACGACTTCGATTCGAATATGGCTGTAGTCGTTGCGGGCGATATCCCCGATCCGCGCGATCGTGAGAGCTATCTTTCGGCGCTCGAGCGTGTGCTGGTCGACGCTCATCTTGCCATGGGCGGCTCGGTGCTCACGCTGTTCACCAACAGGCGTGACATGGAGGAGCTGTACGCTCGCGTCGAGCCCAAGATGGCTCGTGCAGGTTTGGAACTCAACTGCCAGCAGCGCAACTCGTCTCCTCGCCGTCTGCGCGATCGCTTTATCAACGAACCGACCTCGTCACTCTTTGCGCTCAAGGCCTTTTGGGAAGGGTTTGACGCCAGCGGCGAGACGCTGCGCTGCGTCATCATCCCCAAGCTGCCGTTCTCGAGCCCCACAGACCCGCTCTCATGCGAGCGCAATCTGCGCGAAGACCGCGCTTGGGCGCGCTATTCGCTGCCCGAGGCCGTGCTCGAGGTCAAGCAGGCAGCCGGTCGCCTCATTCGCTCATCGACCGATTGTGGCGTACTCATCTTGGCCGACCCGCGCCTGGTGACGAAGGGCTACGGCAAGAAATTCTTAACGTCGCTGCCCACGAGCTCCTATCAGCGCATCGAGTCGGCACAAATCGGGCACTATCTACAGCTGTGGCGCGCACGCCACGAGCGGCGCCGCTAAAGCGGACAGACGAGGGACTTTGCCATATCGCACAGACGCTCTGACAGGGCGGGGTCATCCAAGATGCGGATGGCCCCGCCCGCTGCGATTACCTGGCTTAACAGCCAGCGCTCGGAGCCGTAGCGCACATTCACTGTTGAGCTGTCCGCCCCATTGGGTTCAATCGACATGATGCCGGGCCAGTCTAGGCGCTCTGCCAAGGCGCGCGGCATGAGAAGCTTCGCGCTCCGCTCCGCCTGGGCGAGAGAGTCGTGGAGGGTCGCGGGCTCCGGTGCGTGGCGCACGACGGAGTCGTCGGTCAAGACCAGGCCCTCGATTTTATCCATGCGATAGGTACGCTGCTCGTCGACCGCGACATCCCAGGCAATCAAATACGTTTGGTCGCCGTTTGTTGTGATGCGCAAGGGGTCGACCAAACGCTCGCGCGCTTGTGTGTCATCCATCGAGCGATACGAGATGCGGCAGCGAACGCCGTCCCGAATGGCGCAGCTCAGCTGCTGCCAGTGCGATCCGTGGGCGACGGTGTCAACGACGCGCTGGTTGTAACCGAGCTCTTTGGGAAGAAGAGCTCGCCGTATTCGAGCCGCCGCCTGGGGTTCGATCCCCAATGATTCAAGTTCATGGTTGAGCACAGCGCCCTCGGCGGCACTCAGACGCAGCGGTAGCACGCGCCCCGCATCACCGGTGAGGACCACGCACTCGCCGCGGCGTTCGCAGATAATGCGTGCGCCCGATTCTCGGTCCGCAAGCGTCGAGACGATCTCGAGAATCTCGTCGAGCGATGCCCCCGTGATATCAAAGCGGCTGCAAAGCTCGTCTCGTGTCATGCCATTCTCGCCGGCGGCGTAGAGGGCCTCCATGATGTCGATGGCGCGCGAGAGTCTTTGCTCGCTGGTGAGTTTACGCACGGGCATGCTCGTGCACCGTCCTTTCGATGAGGTGATTCCACGCCTGCTTGAGAGCATCGGGGGCGACGGGCCTCATGCCATCCATGGCATGGGCCATGCAAAACGAGGCTGCGGCTTCAAAGTCGCGCACGTCAACGGTCCAGGTCCACTCTGCTTCGGTGCGCATGAGTTCGCCTCGTCCGCGTGTGAGACCGCTGATCATATCGGCCTGCGCTTCACGCGCGAACGAGAACGTAGCCGCAACGGGTGGGCGGTCGGCAAAATCAAACTCAAAGAATAAGTAATCGTTGAGGTTGAAATCCGCAGGAATGGCGTAGGCCTTCGAAGGTCTCCAGGCGCGAACGATACGGTCGCAGCGGAATGTCCTGATGTCGTCGGTGGCATTGTCGAGGCCGCAGAAGTATGCCGTGCCCTCGCGCTCGAACATGCCGTAGACGCAAACGGTCCGCTCGCGTTGTTCGCCGCGTCCGTTTTGGTACAAAAAGCGCAGCGCGCAACGCTCGGCAAAGGCACTCCATACCGCATCGACGGCGGGAGAGCGGCGGATCGGTGCCTCTCCTGTCGTCGACATGCCGGTGAGGTGGGCAATCTTGGAGCGAATGTCGGCAAGCGGCGCGGCAAAGGTGGATGAGCCTGCCGCGAGTGTCTGGTCGATGGCATTGAGCAGGATGTCGGCATCGTCTGCGGTGATGAGACCGCCCGCGGCAAACGTGTGCTCGCGGTCGATCGTCCACGCGCTCTCCTCGGTTTCCTGAGCTCCGGCAGCACGAACCTCCCTGATAACGATGCCGCGTTCGAGCAGCTTGTCGCGATCGCGGCGGAACTTGCGTTTGTCTGAGTCGATATTGCCCGAGCCGTACCCCAAATCGGAATCCAGGACGATTTGCTCGGTCGTCAACGGTTCGGGAGAACTGTTGAGTACAAAGAAAAGGTTGAGGATGCGCTGAGCCGTTTTATCGAAACCGGGCTCGGGTGCCCCCTTTTTAATTGTCGCGGTCGCGTCGTTTGCCGTCATAGAATCCTCGCATGAGAAGGTCGTTTGATGCCATGATTTTAGTCCGATATGGAGATTAGGCTATATCCTTGTCCGCTCGCGGCGTTAAGATGGCCCGAATTCGGTCGTTTGCGCTCGCTCGGGGTATACTTTCGACTATATACGGTTCTAATGTGCATGCATTGGGCCTATTTGTCGGATTATGGATGTGGAGCGCACATGGCGAACACCCAGAACTATATTAACCACCTGCTGCAGAACACCGGCATTACGCCGGCGTGCAGTGAAGAAGAGCGCCTGGCTGCTGAGGATATCGCTCAGATTTTCCGCAACCACGGCTTTGACCCCGAGGTGCAGGAATTTAATGCTCCCGCGCCCAGCAGGTTGGCGTTTGCTGTTACCGGTATTCTGGCGTTTGCCGGCGCCCTGCTGATGGGCATCGGCGGCGGTATCGGCTTGGTCGGCACCTTGCTGGCCATTGTCGGTGCCGTGCTCTACGTGCTCGAGCGCACGGGACATCCCGTGGTTTCGCGCCTGGGAAAGACCGGTGTGAGCCAAAATGTCATCGCCTATCACAAGGCCTCGGGCCCGCTTGCGTCTCCGCGCAACCGTCCGGTCGTCGTGGTGGCCCACTATGATTCCCCCCGTGCCGAGCTCCTTGCTCGCGAGCCCTACGCTCCGTATCGCGCGCTCATCGCCAAGCTCCTGCCTGTCGCCACGATCGTGCCCGCGGCTGTTGCCATCCTGCGTATCCTGCCGCTTCCCGGCGTGCTCAAGGTGCTGCTGTGGGTTGTCGCGATTCTGGCCTCCCTTGTGGCACTGGCCAACGCCGCCAATATCATCTCCAATCGTTTTGTGCTTCCCTACACGTCTGGCGCGGTGTGCAACAAGTCCTCTGTTGCCGCCATGCTCGGTGTCATGGACAACGTCGCCCCCTATCAGGGCGAAAACGAGTTCCCCGACGACATTCCATTCGACACCTATTTTGGCGAGCAGAAGCGTCGCGCCGAGGAAATGGCGCGCGCGGCGGCCGAGTATGCCGCGGCCCAGCAGCAAAACGACTACGGCAACACCATTGAATATGAGGAACCTTCCTACGACGAGGACGAGTTTGGCCAGCCGATGGCGCCTGTCGATGCGCCCAAGCAGGACGAGGCTTTTGATGGACAGATCGATGGTTTTGAGGGTGCCTCTGCCGACGAGACGCTGATCGGCGTTATCGCACCCGAGGCTCAAGACCAGACTGTCCAGGCCGAAGTGTCCACCGAGGAAAAGTCCACCGCCGAGCCGGCGGAGGAGCCCGCGGTGGTCGAAGTCGCCGAGCCCGAGCCCAGGCTTTATCGCAATGCCGCCGGCAATATCCGCTTTGGTTCGGATGCCATCCGTGCGCTCGGCATGCTTCCCGAGTCCTGCACGCTCGATTACGAAGAGGGCGAGGAGCCGACGTTCGAGCCGGAGCCTGCTCCCGTTGCACAGGAGCCCGCACCCGCGGCAAATACGGCTGTTGCTCCCGCCGAGCCGGTCGCTGCCCCTGTTGCTGCCGCGGAGTCTGACGCAAAGCCCGCGCTCGATCCTGAAGCCGGTCTGGATATTCTGGCACCTGCCGCTCCGGCACAGGTTGAAGACGAGACCGCCGACGAAGACTATGACGAGTATCCGCAGCGCGTGTCCTATGAGAGCGACACCGATTTCTCGGCCGAGCTTCCCTCGACAACGCCCCATGCCGATATCGCTTCCGCGTTCTCCTCGATTGGTGCCAGCGCTTCAAGCTTCTTTAAGGGTGCCTTTGCGAAGGGCAAGAAGTTCGTCGACGACTTTGAGGAAAAACGCGCCGCTGCCCGCGAGGCCGCCGAGCGGGAGGCCATCGCCCAGCAGCAGGCCGCCGAGGCCGAGCGTGAGCGTGCGGCACAGGAGTTCGAGCAGAGCGAGGCCGAACAGCCGGAGCCTGTCGATGTCGCCGACGCCACGACGTCCTTCGAGGCTCCGCAGCCGACATCCGCTGACGTTGCCGAGGCTACGACGTCCTTTGAGGCGCAGCAGCCGGCCGATGGCACCATGTCATTCGATGCCACGATGACGTTTGAGAAGCAGGGCACCGCAATTGCTGAGCCCCTTCCCATCTCCGATGGTGCTCAGGACGCCGCCGATGATTCGGTTATCGACGAGGCCGATTCCGTTGAGGCCAGCGCACCCGAGCAGGTCGAGGCTCCTGTTATGGAACAGGAGTCCCCTGCGATTGGCGAGGCTCCCAAGACGGATGAGTCCAGGCCTTATTCTACGCAGATCTTCACCATGCCCGCGCCGAGCGACCCCGGTGCCACGGTGGCCAATGCCGCTCCCACGCAGGACGAGACGGTTGACTCCCTCATGGCGCAGATTTCGTCTCAGGTGCCTCCGCGCCAGCAAATGAATATCCCCGATCCGGCCTCCGCGCCCGCGCCCTCTTCGTCGCCGCTGGCCTCGGTCCCCGATCCGTCGCTGCCTTCGATGCAACAGGCCAACGTTGCGTCCCGCACGTCGCTGTTCGATCTTCCCGATCCTTCGGCACAGACAAATGATCCCTTTGCGACGGCGCAGGGCCCCGAGCCCACATCGGCACCGGTCGCGACCCCCATGCCCATCTCCTCGGGCGCACAACCGCTCGAGACCATCTCGGCTCCTGCTTCGACGGGCGCCAAGCCGCAGAAGCGTGGCCTGGGTGGCTTGTTCGGTCGCAAAAAGAAGAACGAGCAGGACAGCATGAGCGACTGGCTGGGCGTCGAAGACGATTACGATGCCAAGAAGTCTGGTCGCGGCATTGGCTCGTGGGATAACTTTGAGGATGACGACGACGGTTGGAAGGGCGGCGCCACCTCCTCCGATGGTGCTTCTGCCGAGGATATGCTCTCGGCCGTTGCCTCCATGGGTTACGATGAGCTGCTCGGCCACGATATCTGGTTCGTCGCAACGGGCGCGTCCGATTGCGACGGCGCCGGCATGAGGGCGTTTTTGGCCTCGCATCGTGACAAGCTCCGCGGTGTGTTCTTCATCAACCTCGAGTCTATCGGTGCCGGTAGGCTTTCGGTGGTGACGGTCGAGGGCGAGCAGCAGCTGTTTAAGGGCGACCGACGCATCATGAATCTTGTCAACAAGGTGTGTAAGTCGTTCCACGTCGATTGCGGTGCGTTCGAGATGCCCTATGCAAAAACCGATGCATCCGCAGCGCTCGAGGCGAGCCGTCGCGCCCTTACGATCGCCGGTGTGGACGGCCCGCGCCTTGCCTGCGCTCGCACCGAGGATGACCTGCCGTACAACGTCAATCCGACCAATATCGCTACGGTGTCCGAGGTCGTGACCGAGGTCATTCGTCGTTCGTAGACAGACCCGCTAAGGAGTCAGCGTGTTTTCGTACATCAAGCGCCATTGGCCCATCTATCTGATTTTGACCCTGATCGCTGTCGCATTGGGTTTTGGGGCCGCGTATGTCGTTGGCGTTAAGGGCTCGACGCCCGAGACGACAATGAACGAAGAGGTGGAGCAAGAGCAAAGTTTGGGTGCTGACGGTATTTCCGAGTCCGATCAGGCAGCCATCGATGGCGGTTCGTCATCTGCTGAATAGCCGATTTATCGTTTATGCCCAAGGCGGGCGAGCCGGGAGACTGGCTCGCCCGCTTTTTCGTCGTACTAGCGCCTCTTTGTGGCTGACCTAAGGCGAGCGAACCATAGGGCCGCAGTACCCGAGATCAGGAGTGCGGTGATGCATGCGGCGACGGGAACAGATCCCGTTGCCGGCAGGTTCTGAGGCAGGGTGCATCGTTGGATGACGCGGTCCTCATCATGCGCCTCGAGTTTATCGCCACCGCCGTTGCGGCAAAGATCGACGCGCGCGCTGTTGGCAAGTGCGGTTTGGGGCGTATAGGACGACGTTGCCTGCATATGCACGACTGCGCCTCGGGCATCCGAGTTAAGGACCGCCTTGGCATCGTCAAGATCGTCGTGTTCGTCTTTAAGGTCATCCCGGGTCCAAGAGTCCGCCTCGCTTCTGGTTGTAAAGTCGGCGGCTACCGCACCGTATTCAAAACGGATGCCCGTGATGACGGCGTCGTCTGTAAGATCAAGCTCTTTCGTATCGAGCGTGACGGACTTGTCCGTCGGGATATCTGCTTTCCATAGGTGCCACCCGTCGTAATCGACGAGACGCACATCGTCGCCCAGCAGCTTTGCAACCTCTTCCGTTTCGAGCCAAGGATTGTGGTGCCCGTCGTCAAGCGTTGCATTGACCTGCCTGCCCGTATCGCTTGTTCCTGCCGGAGACGTTCGATACCACACGTTGCACAGCCCGTTTAGATCACCGACCGCAATGGGGGTTTCAACGGCAACGAGTTTCGCTGCACCATCTTTGACGCACTCAAGGTCGTCGGTGATGGTTAACTCGTCGACCCAGGTGCTCGACTCATTTTTGGCGTCGATGGTATAGGAGAAGGCGCCTTGCGTATTGGCCCGTGCTTTGGCTCGGTTTTTTCCGTCGCCGTTGGCAACGAGTTTGCTTACGACTGGCCGTGCAATCTCTTGGCGCTTATCGACGCTTCCCCTGATCTCGATGGGGGTATCCTTCATGGCCATGGTTTGAACTTCTCCCGTGGCCTTTACTTCAAACGTTATCTCTTCGGCGAGGTCGTAGGTACGCGGAGACATCGTTTCGCGCAGGGTGTAGGTGCCGGGTGAAAGGTGCTCAATGTGGTGCGGTTTGCCGGATGAAGTCCAAGAATCGATTTCGTTGCCATTGAAGTCGCAGAGGACAAGCTCGGCGCCTGTCACTTCCTGACCTCCGCACGCGTCGACTTTGGAGACATCGATCTTGGTGTAGTCGTTGGAAACGTCAAGGTGCGCTTCGATCACGGGTGTTTGCTGGTCAGCGTACGACAACTTCACGGTATGTGGGGTCGGGTTGAGCAGATAACCTTCGGGCGCCTGCGTCTCGACGACCTCGTAGGTGGCGGTACCGCATCCCAGTGAAAGAAGGTCGACTCGCGCATGTCCCCGTTCGTCGGTTGTAACGGTGGCGACGGTTTCGCCATCCAGGGCAACGATGCTGCCATCGGCTCGCACGATGTCGCCGTCAGCGCGGATGTCAAACGTGGCTCCAGCGAGGGCGCGCCCATCTACAGCATCCGTCTTAATGATTTCGATGCTTCCGGTTGCGGCGTCGTCATAGAACGAGGCGACGGCGACCGGTGTCAGATTTCTGTCGGCGGGAATCGTTATCTCCAGGTCTTCTCCGCGCAGATACGGTTCCTTGGCCGACGCCTCGTGCACGTAGTATGTTCCGGGATTAAGTGATTCAGGCAGCGTGACGGCGCCGGATGTATCGGTTGTGAAGGTATTCATTACATTGTGGGCCGGATACCAACATGTTTGCGAGACGGGCTCGTGATGGCTATCGAGCAGCTGGAACGTAAAGCCGGCAAGTGGTACGGTGCCGCCGGTCTGAGCATCACGCTTTACGATTTGAAGGTGTGTCGATAGGGCATGGTTGTCAACGATGTACTGAAGCTCGGCGCCGTCTGCGGTCTGCTCTGCTGTGATGGTCCATTCCTCTGCTTGCTTAAATCCTTCAGGGACCGTTTCTGCAACCTCGCGAACGGTGTAGCCCGCGCGGTCGTAGGGAATGGCACCGTGAGCGCCGGCGGGTCGCTTGCCTGCGCCAAACCATGCTTCGGGCTGGTCTTTGGTGGAGGCAAAGCCATAAACGTTTGTGGTCAACGTGCCGACGACTTGTTGGGAGCTATTGCTGACAACTTCAAAGACGACGCCTTTCGTCGGCTGCTCTAGGCCGGACTCATTGTTATCGCCATGATCCTTAAACTTCGAGATTTCAAGGTCAAAGGCGATGGGGATGTTGGGAATACGGCTTTCGAGCTCAACGATACCCGTATCTCCGAGTTGCTCGGCACCGACGGTGTAGCTCCAGCTGTCGTTTGAAATCAGGTAGCCCTCGGGCGCTTTCGATTCGTAGATGGTAAAGGTGCCCAGAGGAACGTCATTGAGGATCGCCCGTCCGTTTTCGTCAGTCGTAAGGGTGCGAGTCCAGCCGGGAGTTGATTGCGAGACGCAGGTGAATTCAGCGCCCGCAAGCGACGCTCCAACCTGGGCGCCGGCATCCGTGGCGGCATCGATTTTTGCAATACGCAAGGTGATGGTGCCGGGCTGCTCGTTAATAGTGACATGTTCGCCGCTGTTTTGTGTGGTGAAGGCTATTCGGTCGCTTCGAGGGATATAGCCTGCCGGGGCTTTGGTTTCGACCAGGTAATATGCCGTATTGGGCAAAAGTGTTGCTTGTGCACGCCCGTTTTCGTCCATCTGGATAGTGCCGACACGTGCATCGCCCGCACTTTCAAAGATATCGAAGGTTGCGCCACCGAGTCTGTAGGTGTCGTTGCCGGCGGTGATGCCAGCCTGGGACGATTGTTTTTGGAACGATACGGAGACGGCGGGCAGAACATAGAGCATGTCCTGGTGTCGACCCTCGCCCGAGACCGGGCCGTGATAACGCCTGGCTCGATGTGGGACTGCCTTAATAGATCCGGACTTAGCGCTCTCGTAGAGCCAACGTGCAGCCGCTACGGCCTCGGCGTTTTCGTAAAACCTACCGCTCCTGGCAACTCCCTTGCTATTTGTATACGAATAGGTGCCGTCGGGGCGCGTGGTTCCCTTGAGCATCCACACGGCAATCTGGGTGGCGGCACGGGCGAGATCGGGCGACAGGTTGTGGCCCCCAAAGGATGTGCTGGAGGGGTATCCGTGACAGACGATGGCGGCAAATTCGTCATCGAGCCATGTCCAGCCCTGGTTGTATGTGCGCCATGGCCCTTCCGGCTTGCTGGGGCCGGGGCAGTCTTGATTCATGCAGTACGAAATCGAAGTGTCCTGTGCCTCATATTTACCGACGCCGAAGGGGCCGCAGCCGTCGCTTATAGTGCGGAAATTAAGGGCGTCGTTCCCGTCGACGGCGAGTGCGGCCCCTGGGGCCAGGCAGCCGATCAGAAAAAAGAGGAGCAGGAGCAGCGGACCTGTTGCGATTGCGCTGTGGACAGAGTGCGTGGGTGCGTTGGACATGGCTGCTCCTTATCCCTCGTGCGCCGCACGGGGAGGCCGCGGCGCTTGGGATGAGGCTACTGCCATGGTTCATGCGGGTAAGTACCGGAAGCTGACCAAAAGCTTGCCCGATTTCTGACAAATCGAGCTCAAATACAATAATCAGATAAAAGCGCAGGTAGAAGATGGTAAGAAAAGAACGACAGGGGTCCCCATCTCCACAATTGGCGCGGTTTTCAAACGATTCTCCACAGCTAAAACAAGCATCGACACCCTTGTATCAAACAAGACAACCGCGTTATACTAGCCAACACACAAGCGGGCATCGCCAAGTGGTAAGGCATCAGCTTCCCAAGCTGACACTCGCGGGTTCGAATCCCGTTGCCCGCTCCAGTAAAAAGCACAAGCACGGCAGCGTTACGTTGCCGTGCTTTTTACTACCAAGTGCCGGGATTCGAACCCGCCAGGGTGCGAGCGTAAAGCAAACGCGAAGCGTTTGTAGCGAGCAGGCGAAGGCGCCGGCAGGCGCCTGAAGCCGGTGCGTATTTGCAAAGCAAATACGCGGACGCCCTCATGGCCGCTCTATGCTACAAAATGTTAGGTTAATGCCCGTTATCGTTACTTGCGCCCGCGCACGGTACAATGGTTGGGTTACGACCAACGTGCCAATAACCAAAAAGGAGCCGCTATGATCGATCGCTATACCCGCCCGGAGATGGGACACATCTTCTCCCTCGAGAACAAGTACGCCATTTGGCAGGAGATTGAGGTCCTGGCCTGCGAGGCGCAGGCGGAGCTCGGCAAGATCGGTATTTCCAAAGAAGAGGCCCAGTGGATTCGCGACCACGCCAACTTTGAGAAGGCGAAGGTTGACGAGATCGAGGAGGTCACGCGCCACGATGTCATCGCCTTCCTGACCAATATGAAGGAGTACATCGACGCCGATGTTCCCGAGGGCGACCCCAAGCCCAGCCGTTGGGTTCACTATGGCATGACCAGCTCCGACCTGGGCGATACGGCTTTGTGCTACCAGCTCACGCAGGCCTGCGACCTAATCATCGAGGACGTTAAGAAGCTCGGCGTGATCTGCAAGCGTCGTGCCTTCGAGGAGCGCAATACGCTCTGCGCCGGCCGCACCCATGGCATCCATGCCGAGCCGATGACCTTCGGTATGAAGTTTGGCTCCTGGGCATGGGAGCTCAAGCGCGATCTCGATCGTCTTGAGGATGCTCGCAGGAACGTTGCCTTCGGTGCCATCTCCGGTGCCGTCGGCACCTACAGCTCCATCGAGCCGTTCGTCGAGGAGTACGTCTGCGAGCACCTGGGCCTGGTCCACGATCCGCTGTCCACGCAGGTCATCAGTCGCGATCACCACGCCTACCTTGCCGGCGTGCTTGCCACTACAGCGGCCACCTGCGAGCGCATCGCGACCGAGGTCCGCAACCTGCAGAAGACCGATACGCTCGAGGCCGAGGAGCCCTTCCGCAAGGGCCAAAAGGGCAGCTCCGCCATGCCGCACAAGCGCAACCCCATCACCATGGAGAAGGTCTGCGGCCTGTCGCGCGTCGTGAAGTCCAACGCTCAGGTCGCCTTTGACAACGTTGCCCTGTGGCACGAGCGCGACATTTCGCACTCTTCCGCCGAGCGCGTCGCCCAGGCCGATAGCTTCATCGCACTCGACCATATGTTCCAGTGCCTCATTCGCGTTATCGACGGCCTGCAGCTGTATCCGGCCCGCATGATGGCCAATCTCAACAAGACCCGCGGCCTCATCTTCTCCTCCAAGGTCCTGCTGGCCCTCGTCGATACGGGCATCACCCGCGAGGACGCCTACGCTATCGTGCAGGAAAACGCCATGGCCACCTGGCACGAGGTGCAGGATTGTGTCTCCGGCCCCACCTTTAAGGAGCGTCTCGAGGCCGATCCGCGCTGCACCGTTAGCCAGGAAAAACTCGACGAGATCTTTGATCCGTGGGACTTCCTCACCCGTATCGACACGGTCTTCGACCGCCTGGAGCAGCTGAGCTTCGAGTAGGGTTAACCTAATTCGACCGCTTGCGGATGCATTTCAACCTTTGGCGCCTTGCCCATCTTGGGTGAGGCGCTTTTTTATCGCCGCATCAGCCCCGGGTATAAAATGAAATCCGACTGCTGTTTCGATGAAGGGAGGCGTGTGCCCGGACGTATCAAGCGAGCCGCCATCGTCTCGTTTACGCTCATACTTCTTGTTGCCGTCTGTGTGGGCGCCCTGACGTATATCGTTCGAAGCAGTTCTTCCTCCCCGAATGAAGCCGACAAAGACCTCCCGGTACTCAAAATCGGCGTTACGGATAACGACCCCTATGTGTATGTCGATACCACGGGCGATTACGCCGGTATCGATATCGGCATCGCCCGCGAGGCCTGCAAGCGCGCGGGGATCAAGCCGCAATTTATCGACATTTCTTGGAATGACCGTGACCGCCTACTCAAAAACGGCGATATCGATTGCCTGTGGTGCGACTATTCTCCCTGTTATCGCGAGGATAAGTATTACTGGACTGAGCCGTATTTGACCCTGACGGTTTCGGTCGCCGCCAAGAAAACGAGTGGCATCAATTCCTTGGCGCATCTCGATGGAAGCAAGACCATTGCGGTGATTGCGGGCTCGGTGAGCGAACGCCGATTGCTCGCAGGGGATCTGGATATCTCGCCGGACGTGCAAATCAAATCGTATGGTTCTGCCGAGCTCTGCAAAGCCGCCCTCGCCAAAGGGTATGTCGACTGTTGGATGGCGGACGTTCAGTCGCTTGATCGACTCGTTGCCCAGTATCCTGGCGTTTATCGTGTGTTCGCCGGCAACGTTATGACGGTTGACCTGGGCGTCGCGTTTGATGATAGCTATGAGGGGGAGTACGTCAAAAACCTCGATACCGCACTGTCCGACATGGATCGAGACGGCACGATAGAGCACATTGTGGACAATTACAAAGCAGGAGCGACGACAGGCGGGCAAGGAGCGGAATCATGACAAATGACGAGCGCCGCTTTCGCCGAAAGAGTTTAGCCGCAGTGGGCATCGGCATCGTGGCCAGCGTTGCCCTACTGAGTCTGCTCTATATGGTTGGCACGCATCGCTGCCTTGATAAAACGCTTGGGTTCGGCCAGGAAACCATGGTGTTTTTAAAAAATGCCTGCGAAAAATATGACCGATATGAACAGGGAAGAAAAACCGAGGCGACGCACAATTTGGATGCGGCGCTCGAGTCGTTTGCGACGTTCTTGCCGCCTGATCGATTTGAAGTCAACGACGATCTGGTCGAGGAATATGTCCATACCGAGAGCCTTTCGGGAATGTTGGTCATGGACGCCGATGGTCATATGGTCGCCCATTACGATATCGACGGCCGCGATCCACTCATGCTGTGGCGAGAGGAGCTGGCCTGTTCGTCGATCGCATCGATGTATCGAGGGTCCAAAGTTTCCTACTCGACCGCTGTCGAGCGCCGCGGTGTCGACTTTGCCGTGAGTGCCGTTCCATACGGTGATGGGGTGGCGTTGGGGTATCGATCCCTTGCGGCTGAGCCCGCCGATGACTATTCATACACGATCGCCGACGTCCTTGTGAACAACACGTTCCATCAGAGTCCAACAGTGCTTGTGATGCGCGATGCGCAAATCGTTTCTTCAAACGATTCGACCGTCGATATAACCCTTGCCCGGCTTCTCGCCGATAGCGGAATTGACTGGAAAGACGAGGGCGTAACACGTATCGAATATCGGGGGACCACCTTATATGCCGTGCGTGCGGCATATAAGGACTACCGCCTGTTTGCGCTATATCCCAAATCTGAGGTCATGTCCGACAGGATTTCATTTGTCGCCGTCGGCGTCTTGGTGTGCCTTGCGTTTTGGGTCGTGGTACTGTTGGCTCGAAATATCGCTGACCACCGCAATTTGGTCGAAAAGGATAAACAGCTCGGCATTATCAATGCCATAAGCGCCATCTACGATTCGACCTTCCTTTTGCATCTTGACACCCTCGAGATCGAGGGAATCAATATGTCGCCGGCGATAGCGAAGATGTTTGCCGAGCATAGCGAGGCATATGACTTTATGGACACGGTCTGCCGGGATATCGTGAGCCCCGAAAGCCGCGAAGCGGTCGTGGGGCTCGTAGATATAAGTACGCTTCGTGAACGCATGGAGGGCGTACCGTACTTGGCTGCCGAGGTGCGAGATTGTCGAGGCACTTGGTACTCGCTACAGGTTGTCCCCCAGCATCGCGATGAGCAAGGCCGGTTGGATTCGGTCGTCGTGGCGACGCACAACATATCGATGGTCAAGCATGCCGAGGAGCTGTCATACCAAGATAAACTGACGGGGCTTCGCAACCGCAACTATCTGGAATCGCGTGGAGATAGCCTGGTAAACGAGGACTTGCCAGTGAGCGTGATTATGGTGGACTGTAATTATCTCAAGCGGACCAACGACATTTATGGTCACGAGGTGGGGGATGAACTGCTGCGACGGACGGCGTCCGTGCTGCGGCGGGTGGCTGGTGCGGATTACCTGCCGATGCGCGTTGGCGGCGACGAGTTTTTGCTGGTTTGCCCCCATACTGACAACGAGTCTGCGCTCGGGCTGGAACAGGATCTTCGTCTCGGTCTTGCCGCGGTAAGCGATGAGACCCTGACGGTCAGCGCATCGATTGGCGTGGCGACCGTCGAGACGGCTGGAAATACGCTGGCCGATGTATATCGCGTCGCCGACCACAATATGTATCGGGAGAAGCGCATGGTCCACGCACAGGGTGCGGACTGCTAATCTTGCCCCCGCCAGTCCAAGCATCGTAGGATGTTGAATCGGTGCTTGCGATAATAAGTCGGTCCAGGCGGGGATAATAGACGTCTGAAATTTCTTTCTGAGAGGGGATCTCAATGATTAGTTTTGACTACAAGCCTCAGGGTGTATGCTCTCGCAATATTCACCTCAATCTCTCTGACGATGGCAGCAAGGTGCTGGGCGTCGAGTTTACCGGCGGCTGCGATGGCAACCTCAAGGCCATCTCCAGGCTGGTCGAAGGCGCTCCCGCCGATCGCGTAATCGAGGTTCTCGCCGGTAATACCTGCGGTATGAAAAAGACCTCTTGCGCCGATCAGCTTACGCGCGCTATCGAGGCCGCTCGCGCAGAGATCGCCTAATGAGCATCGCTGATCGCTTTAAGAATGGAATAACGCGTCGAGGTTTTGTGCTGGGTGGCGCCGCTACCGGTGCTGCTGCCGTACTGGCCGGTTGCTCGAAAAAAACGGGCACGAGTGATGACGTCGCTGGCGAGCCGCAGGTTATCAAGGACGATTCGAAGATTGTCTCGATCACCGATGAGTACGAAGCTGTCGATATCGATCTTGAGCCAGCGGCCTCGTGGACACTGCCGCTGGGCACGCTGCTGTACTACTGCGATGGCGACTACGCTGCCGCGATGATGGCGCCTGCTTCTGCCCTGCATGCCAATACGCTTGGTGTGCTCAATCTGGGCGATGGCTCGCTTGCCACACTTATCGAGGATCCCATTGAGGGAACCGGCTATGCGTTTTACGACGTTCGCGCGGGTGATGGCGTGTTCGCGTGGGTCGAGATGAACTTTGCCAATGCGTCCTGGAAACTCTATGCGCAAAACCTTGTAGGCTCCTCCCTTACCGGCAACGCTGTCGAGCTCGACCGCGGTGGCGAAAACTACGATCCGCCGCTCTTCACAGCGTATGGGTCGTCGGTCATCTGGTATAAGATGCCTTCGTCCGGCGGCACCAAGACGAGTAGCGATTCGTGCTGCTACCGTCAGTCGCCCAGCGAGTCCAAGCCTGAGATTATTTGGAAGTCGACGGGCCGCTTCGCATCCGCCCCGCGTGTGAGCGATGGCATCCTGACCATCTCGCCCCGCGTGCGCAATGACGAGGGCGTCTATTACGGTATGACGGCGATCGACCTGACTGACGGCAACAACACGAAGCGAGCTCAGCTGGTGCTGCCTTCGTCGGTTTCGCCTTTCGAGGCCGTGTATATGGGCGACACCTTCGTGTTCTCCATTGAGGCGACGTATAGCGGTGTGGGTAGCCTGGGCAATATGGGCACCTATATCGGTAGCGAGGGCGGGCCGTATCTCTTCCTTTCGCGTGAGCCGCTCGCGTGCGCTGCGGGAAGGAAAAACAAATACCTGGTTAAAGTTCAGGCGTCGCATTTTTTGATTGACACTTCGGCTAAGACCTACGGCTCGCTTCTGTCACCCGACCGAGCTTTGGAGTATGGCGATTATCCTGCTACGGCGGGTAAATCGAACTCGTTCTTAACGTACGCAACGGTGCGTAACAGCCAGGGAATTCCCGAGACGGTTACCGCTCGCTTGTTCTCTCTTTAGTCTCCGAGGGGTTAAAAAGGGCTCGACAGGGGAATAAGCGCGTTGTGACTATGAGTACCGCCCGCCGAGCTATCGCACCCATGCGATACCCGGTGGGCTCAGGTGCGTTAAAATGAGCTTGTTCTTAGCTAATTGAGACAGGGGGGCCGTGTTATGGCTTCAGATGCAAAAAAGATTCTGCTGGTCGAGGATGAGAAGGCAATCCGTGATGCTGTCGCTGCCTATCTCGAGCGCGAGGGCTATTGGGTTGTGGGCGTGGGCGACGGCCAGTCCGCTATCGAGGAGTTCGAGAAGCATCAGTTCGACCTGGTCGTGCTCGACCTCATGCTCCCCAAGATTCCGGGCGAGCGCGTTTGCCGCACCATTCGCGACACCTCGGATGTCCCCATCATTATGCTGACGGCCAAGGGCGAGATCGAAGACCGTATTATCGGCCTCGAGCTCGGTGCCGACGACTACCTGATCAAGCCGTTCTCGCCGCGCGAGCTTGTCGCGCGCGTGCGCGCCTTGTTCCGCCGTGCCCACCAGGCCGATGAGCCGGCCGTCGAGGTGCTCGACTTTGGCGATCTGGTCATCGACATCTCGGGCCACAAGATTTTGGTCGAGGGCAAGGAAGTCGACCTGACGGCTTCCGAGTTCAAGCTGCTTACCACGCTTGCCCGTCACCCCGGCCGCGTCTACAACCGCATGGAGCTGGTCGAGAAGGTGCTCGGCTACGACTTTGAGGGTTACGAGCGCACCATCGACAGCCACGTGAAGAACCTTCGCGCCAAGCTGGGCGACGACCCCAAGAAGCCCAAGTGGCTCTACACCGTCCATGGTGTCGGCTACCGCTTCGAGGCTCCGACCAAGACCGATAAGTCGGACGAGAAATAAGGGAAATCACATATGACACCTGCGCGCTTTGAAATCGGGCAAAAGCATAAGCAGGAGAACGAGGCGGGTTCCAAGGCTAGTTGGAACACGCCTCGTTCCGATTCGCGGCCAACGATGAGCTATCCCTCGCGCATGGCCCTGGCTTTTGCCCTGACATCGCTCATGACGGTATTGGTGCTGGTGGGCGTAGTCTCCGTTGTATGGGGCACGGTTTTTACGGATTACACGCGCTCCAATATTGTCGAAATCGCCAATTCCGCTGCCGAAAAGCTGGCAACGTCATATGAGGAAAACGGTTCTTGGACTGCGGGGGAGCTGCGTACGGTCGCGACATCGAGTTTGGTGTCCGACGATCTTGGTATGCAGGTCGTCAATAAAAAGGGCGTCATCGTCTACGACGACTCGTGGCCCTCGGCAAGCGCTACTGCCGATGTACGCGAAAATCAGGCGACGACCGACGGTACGAGCGGAAAGAAGGCATCACACAGTCCAGTCTCGTCTGCTCCCACCGATTCCAATAGTGTTGCCAACGTTGAGATCGTGACGTCCTCCGGCGAGCACGTGGGTCAGGTCAAATTGTGGGCGATTGGCTCCGATGCCCTGCTCACCAGGGCAGACTCAGCATTCAGAGAGAAGACCTTTAACGCCATGGCCCTTGCCGCGGTTGTGGCCGTCTGCATCTCGGTCGTTATCGGAGCGCTCATGTCGCGCATGCTCACCAAGCCGATTCATCGTATTACCAGCACCGCCAAGCAGATTCGCGATGGAGACCTGTCCGCTCGTACGGGCTTGCGCGGCGATGATGAGATCGATCAGCTGGGAGAGACCTTCGACGAGATGGCCACCTCGCTCGAAAAGGATATGAAGCACGAGAAGCGCCTAACCTCTGATGTTGCCCACGAGCTGCGTACGCCGCTCATGGCCATGCTTGCAACGGTCGAGGCCATGCAGGACGGCGTGTATCCCACCGACGACGAGCATCTGGAGACGGTCGCTTCCGAGACTCGTCGTCTGGCCCGTCTGGTTCAGCAGATGCTCGACCTGTCGCGCATGGAAAACAGTACCGCGCCGCTCAACCTGGAGCCGGTGGATATGGTGCCGTTTGTGCGTTCGATTGTGAATGGCCAGGAGCGCCTGTTTGCCGACCGTGACCTGCGTTTGCGCTTTGCAGATGAGACGCAGGGCCACGATGACGTTGTCGAGGCAGATCCCGACATGATCACGCAATGCGTTATCAACCTCTTGAGTAACGCCATGCGCTACACCCCCGAGGGCGGTTGGGTCGTGGTGTCGGTGCTCAGTGACCGCAAACATGTCAGTATTGCCGTTTCGGATACCGGTATCGGTATTGCCAAGGACGATCTGTCGCGCATCTTCGGGCGGTTTTGGCGCGCCGATGCCAGCCGCGCCCGCGAAGCTGGCGGCCTGGGCGTTGGCCTCGCCGTGACCAAGCAGATTGTCGAACGTCATCACGGCTACATATCCGTGGAGTCGGAGCTTGGAAAGGGTACGACTTTTACGATTCATCTGCCTCGCGAGCACACGGCGGACGCGGCATCTACTACAATGGAGCACTAGCTTTTCGCTATTCGGTGAAGGAGGGGGTTTCGTCCCTGCCGCTCCGAGTTTGCGAAAACGTGCGGGAAAGAACCCGCATTACTGTCGTATTTTGGTAAGGAGTGACTCACGTGACAACGATGGAGCGTCGTCCGGATTCCCGTGGCAAGGTTCGTGATATCTACGATGCCGGTGAAAACCTGCTGATGGTCGCCACCGACCGCATTTCTGCGTTCGACTTTATTCTCCCCGACGAGATTCCGTTTAAGGGAGAGGTGCTCAACCGCATCTCGGCATTCTGGTTCGATAAGTTTGCCGACATCGTTCCCAACCACCTCGTCTCCATCGACCCGGCGGATTTCCCCGAGGAGTTTGCCGAGTATCGTGACTACCTCGCAGGCCGCGCCATGCTGGTCAAGAAGGCCCAGACGATTCCTGTCGAGTGCATCGTCCGCGGTTATCTGACCGGTTCGGGCAAGAAGACCTATGACGAGAACGGCACCGTCTGCGGCATTCAGCTGCCCGAGGGTCTGACCGAGGCCTCCAAGCTCCCCAAGCCGCTGTTCACGCCGTCCACGAAGGCCGAGATCGGCGACCACGACGAGAACATTTCGTTCGAGCGTTGCTGCGAGATCGTGGGTGAGGACATCGCCACGCAGATTCGCGACCTGTCCCTCAAGATCTACAAGGCCGCTGCCGAGTACGCCGCGACCCGTGGCATCATCATCGCCGATACCAAGTTCGAGTTTGGTGTCATCGATGGCAAGGTCACGCTGATCGACGAGTGTCTCACGCCCGACTCCAGCCGTTTCTGGCCTGCTGCCAGCTACGAGGAGGGCAAGATTCAGCCTAGCTACGACAAACAATTCGTCCGCAATTGGCTCAAAGCCAACTGGGATATGACGGGGGAGACCCCTCACCTGCCCGCCGAGGTCATCGATGGCACGTCCGAGCGCTATCGCGAGGCCTTCCAGATCATCACGGGCTCCCAGTTCACAAGCATGAAGGAGAACGCATAAGTGAGTACCCGTAGCGCCACGAACAAGCGTACGCAATCCCACGAAGTTACCGGGGTTGCGCGCAAGTCCGCCGCATCTGCTAAACCCGCCCGCCAGGCAGCGAGCTCCGTTCGCGTCGTGCCGGCTTCGTCTAAGGCACGCCGCAAAGAGCTCGAGAAGGGTGAAAACCTGGAAGGTCTTTCCAAGGAGGAAAAACGCGCCCGCAAGGCCAAGCAGCGCGCCCGCGAGGATCGCATCTACACGGTGTCGAATATCCTTCTCAAGCAGGATGAGGACTACACCAAGCGCCGCCGTATTTGGTGGGCTGTGCTCGCTATCGGCATGGTGCTCGTCGTGGCAATTTGGGCTTCGCTCTACTTCATTCCCGGCGGCACGGTGTCCAGTCCCGTCCAGATGGTCGGCATCGTTTTGTCCTATGTCATCATCCTGGGTGACTTTATCTACGACTTCGCTCGTATTCGTCCCCTGCGCAACATGTACCGCACGCAGGCCGAGGGCATGTCTGAGAACAAGCTCAACGCTCTTATCGAGCGCGCAGCTGCCGAGGAGGACAAAAAGGACTCCAAGAAGAAGTAGCGTTTGCATACATACTTATCGCTAAGATATAAGGCGCGTCGTTTTTGCGGCGCGCCTTTTTACTGTTCTATATATAGATAGATGGAGTGGCACATGATTCGAGCTGCCCTGACGGTCGAAGAAGCTCTGGAGGGCATGAAGGCCCTGGAGCCCAAAATTAAAAACTACGCGCGCTTGGTTGTCCGCAAGGGCGTAAACGTCAAGCCCGGCCAGGAGGTTGTCGTTCAGTCTCCAGTCGAGTGCGCACCCTTTGCCCGCGTGGTGGTCGCGGAGGCTTATGCCGCCGGCGCCGGTCACGTGACGGTCATTTGGGCCGATGATGCCGTGACAAGGCTTGCGTACGAGCATGTCGATAAAAGCTATTTTGAGCAGACGCCCGAGTGGAAGCGCCTGCAGCTGGATTCCTTGGCCCAAGATGGTGCCTGCTTTATCTTTATCGAGGGTGCGGACCCTGCAGCTCTCAAGGGTATCGATCCCGCCAAGCCCGCCGCGGCTTCCAAGGCAAGGAATACGCAGTGTAAGGTCTTTCGCCGTGGACTGGATTACAACATCAACCCGTGGTGTATCGCCGGCGCTCCGGTCGTTGCCTGGGCTCGCGAGGTGTTCTCGGGCGATGCGGACGAGGTCGCAATCTATAAGCTGTGGAATGCGATTTTGCACACCGCTCGCGCCGATGGCCAGGACCCGGAGAGCGACTGGGAGCTTCATGACGCGGCATTCGAAAAGAACCTGCGCTTCCTGAACGACAATCGTTTCGACTACCTGCATTACACCGCGGCAAATGGAACCGATCTGACGATTGGCATGACGAAAGGCCACGAGTGGGCCGGCGGCAAGGGCAAGACGCCCGACGGGCACCCCTTCTTCCCGAACATCCCCACCGAGGAGGTCTTCACTTCGCCTGATCGTATGCGTGCCGACGGTATCGTGTACTCGGCCATGCCGCTCATCCACCACGGCAATAAGGTCGACGATTTTTGGATTAAGTTCGAGGGTGGCCGCGTGGTGGACTACGACGCTCGCGTGGGCAAGGCAACACTTGCGAGCATTATTGACACCGATGAAGGTGCTGCTCATCTGGGTGAGGTCGCGCTTATTTCCAAGAACACGCCAATTCGCGAAAGCGGTGTTCTGTTCTATGACACACTCTATGACGAGAACGCCAGCTGTCACCTTGCGTTGGGTGTTGGATTCCCTGAATGCATCGAAGGCGGGTACGACATGTCCAAAGAGGAGCTCCTGGAGCATGGCGTTAACGTTTCGAGCACGCATGTCGACTTCATGATCGGTACGGACGACATCGATATTACGGGAATTACGCCTGATGGACGTGAAGTTGTGATTTTCCAGAACGGCCAATGGAGTTGGGAATAGTCCCAGACCGTGGTACAATGCCACCCGCGGGCCGTTAGCTCAGCTGGCAGAGCAGGGGACTTTTAATCCCAAGGTCCAGGGTTCGAACCCCTGACGGCCCACCATAGAAAAGAAAGCGATCGACTCCGGTTGGTCGCTTTTTTGTTGCCGCGACGCGGGTTCGAACCCGTCGGGGCGCGGAGCTGAGTAAACGCGCGAGCGTTTGCCAGCGCAGCGCGCAAGGCGCGAAGCGCCGCAGCGGCCGCCTGCGGAGCAGGCTGAACCCCTGACGGCCCACCATAGAATAGAAAAGCGATCGACTCCGGTTGGTCGCTTTTTTGTTGCGAAGGCATGGGTTCGACCCGTTTCTCTTTATATATAAGAACGCTTGGCGAACAAAACCTGCCTTTTACCGACGGGAAACAAATAGCTGATGCTTTTGGAGTAAAGTGGCGCTCCAGAGATGACCGATGCCTTAACACCTATAAACCAGCTGGTCATCGCCAATATCAGAAGCTGCTGCTTCGAATATGGCCTCAGTGAAGTAACTGAGGGTTCTATTCATTTGTGAACAAAATATGGAGTGCGTGATTCCCGCCCGCGGGGGCCCTCCGGTCTGGCAATATATCTCCTTGCCGCGCGGCCCGGTGCAACCGGATCAGCCGCAGAGCGTGCACCTTGAGAACCGGATACTGCGAGGATGGACACTCACTTCAGTGTCACATCCGGGCAGACATCGAACCATTTGAAATGGTCTAACTTGGATTTGTTTTTCGCAAGGCCGCCGAGAGGCGGCCCCGAGAAATTCCTTTTCCTATACTAAAACCATATGAATCGAACGGAACCGATCAGCGA
>JAXKGF010000025.1:0-13588 GCA_036550515.1 Collinsella sp. | reverse complement strand
GCAAAGGAAAGCACTTAATGTGCTTTCCGTCTTGCGCAGGACTGTAGAGCAGCAAACTTCATGCCCTCCGGTCCGCCCCGGGAGCCACCTCTAAGTTATCCCCCGGCATTCAGAAAATCTAAGTGCCAAAAAATAAGATTTTTTGACTCCGTGTTGTATAACCCGCCATTCGTGGGTACCATTCAACGCGTACGCAAACAAAAAGGGTTAACCCGCGCGGCATGACCGCGCGGCCCACAAAGGAGGAAACAAGCATGTCGTCTTTGAAGCCGCTTGCAGATCGCGTCCTGGTCAAGCCCGACGAGGCCGAGCAGAAGACCGCTTCTGGTCTGTACATCGCCAGCAACGCTCAGGAGAAGCCGCAGCGCGGCACCATCGTTGCCGTTGGCGCCGGTAAGGTCAACGACAAGGGCGAGCGCATTCCCATGGACGTTCAGGTCGGCGACGTTGTCATCTACGGTAAGTTTGGTGGCAACGAGGTTAAGGTCGACGGCGAGAAGTATCTGCTCATGCGCGCCGATGACATCTACGCTGTCGTCGAGGCCTAGTCTCGTCAGAATCTCTGATTCGTCTTTGAACGCGCCCGCCGCATAGGACTCGGAAGCGGCGACGCGAGTCACATTTCTTTTGGAGGATTACCCACTATGGCAAAGAACATTACGTTCAACACCGATGCCCGCGCTAAGCTCGCCAAGGGCGTCAACACCCTGGCCGACGCCGTTACCGTCACCATGGGCCCCAAGGGCCGCTACGTTGCGCTGCAGCGCACGTTCGGTGCCCCGACCATCACCAACGACGGCGTTTCCGTCGCTAAGGAGATTGAGCTCGAGGACAACATCGAGAACATGGGCGCCCAGCTGGTGAAGGAGGTCGCCACCAAGACCAACGACACCGTGGGTGACGGCACCACCACCGCAACCCTGCTCGCCCAGGCCATCGTCAACGACGGCCTGCGCAACGTCGCCGCTGGCGCCAACCCGCTGGCCATCCGTCGCGGCATCGACAAGGCCGTCAACGCCGCCGTCGCCGAGATGAAGAAGCAGGCCAAGCCGGTCGAGACCAAGGAGCAGATTGCTTCCGTCGGTACCATCTCTGCCGGTGACCCCGAGGTCGGCGAGAAGATCGCCGAGGCTATGGAGGTCGTGGGCAAGGACGGCGTCATCACCGTCGAGGATTCCCAGACGTTCGACATCACCATCGACACTGTCGAGGGCATGCAGTTCGACAAGGGCTACGTCTCCGCTTACTTCGTCACGGATAACGACCGCATGGAGGCCGTGATGAAGGATCCGTACATCCTCATCACCGACCAGAAGATCTCCAGCGTCCAGGACATCATGCCCGTTCTCGAGGCTGTCCAGCGCGCCGGCCGTGGCCTGCTCATCATCGCTGAGGACATCGACGGCGAGGCTCTGCCCACCCTCGTGCTCAACAAGATCCGCGGCGCCCTCAACGTTTGCGCCGTCAAGGCTCCGGGCTACGGCGATCGCCGCAAGCGCATCCTCGAGGATATCGCCGTCCTCACCGGTGGTCAGGCTGCTCTCGACGAGCTGGGCGTGAAGGTCGCTGACATCACCGCCGATATGCTCGGTACCGCTAAGTCCGTCACCATCTCCAAGGACAATACCGTCGTCGTCGGCGGCGCTGGCTCCAAGGAGGCCATCGACGCCCGTATCGCTCAGATCAAGGGCGAGATGGAGAACACCACCTCTGACTTCGACCGCGAGAAGCTCCAGGAGCGCCTGGCCAAGCTCTCCGGTGGCGTTGCCGTCATCAAGGTCGGCGCTGCTACCGAGTCCGAGCTCAAGGAGATTAAGCACCGCGTCGAGGACGCCCTGCAGGCAACCCGCGCTGCTGTCGAGGAGGGCATTGTCGCCGGCGGCGGCGTCGCCTTTATGGATGCTGCGCCTGCGCTCGATGCTGTCGAGATCGACGACCCCGAGGAGAAGATCGGCGTCGATATCGTCAAGAAGGCTCTGACCGCTCCGGTCGCTACCATCGCCAAGAACGCTGGCTTTGAGGGCGCTGTCGTGGTCGACAAGGTTGCCGAGCTGCCCGCCGGCCAGGGTCTCAACTCTGCCAACGGCGAGTGGGGCGACATGATTGAGATGGGCGTCCTCGACCCCGTCAAGGTCAGCCGCGTCACCCTGCAGAATGCTGCTTCTGTCGCCAGCCTGATCCTCATCACCGAGGCCACCGTCTCCGATGTGCCCAAGAACACTCAGCTTGAGGATGCCATCGCTGCTGCCACTGCTGGTCAGCAGGGCGGCGGTATGTACTAAGGCCGACAAGGTCTAGAACTCCCACCGGGAATCCGGGGGCGGGACGGGGGTTTCTCCCTGGAACGTCCTCGGTTAGATTGGGACCCCTTGTCTTGCTCCTTTGGAGCTGCGGACAAGGGGCCCTTTTTGTACTGAATTATTGTTCAGCTATTTCGGGATCTCTCATTTGTTCGACTTTAATCGACTGTCTGCTCTATTGAGTGGCGGGCTCGTCTCGACTCGCGTCTTGCAAATTCTTGGGTAGACGGCTTGCTCGAGGTTTATGAAAGGGACCGTCCCGCGGGACGGTCCCTTACTTGCTATCTGACTTTGGCGGGATCGAACTCATTCGATATATCTTCGATGCCATCAGACTGAAGAACAAGCTCGCTAGGCAGATGGTGGCCCATCGGATCGATTAGGAAATCGAGTCCTGCCCTTCTGGCCGTTTTTGCGACTGGGATGAAGTCTGTGTCGCCAGCTATCAGGACGATTTGATCAACAGTTCTCCCATGGGCGAGCGAGGCGACATCGAGTCCGATTCTCATGTCAACACCGGATTGCTTTAACCCAACGAGGGTGAAATCTTCCTGCCCGAGGTCGGTTGTTGTCAACTCACCCTTGAGCAGCTTCTTGAGCGATTCTTGTTTCAGGTTGTAATGCGCGTTCGCTGAGCGTAGTTCGCCCATGCGCATCGCTACTTTTCTCTTCTCTCCGAGGGCTGCGTGGAAATCAGACATCCATACATTGGAGGGATGCTTTCGGCTGAACACGGTATTGTGTTCGTCCCAGGGCTGCTTAAAAGTGCCGTTTTCCAGTGGTGGACAGTTGTAGAAGAAGATTCTGTATAGGGAGCGGTCGCCGTATTCTAGCGTCATCTTTCGTTTAGCGGATATGTGTCGCAGGGCATAGGCATGACATTCCGATGCACGCTTTTCGGGTGAAGTGTCTCCCCATAGCCTGCGCGCTCGTTTCAGGAAGAAATTTCCATCGATTAGGACAGCGGTTCTTGTCATGATATCTCCTGCTACATGAATTGACCCCCGAGCTGTGGTACTCCGGCTAAAGATTGGAGCCACTGTCGGAGGTCTTCAAAAAACGGAGGACAGGGAGATGGCGGAAAACCTAATTTCTCTGTCTGACTTGAGTCTACATCCATTGACTCAGCAATTTGTGGTGAAATTCGGGTTAGATTGTGGAATCGCGCCCTTTGCACTTCGGGGAATTCTGTGTTGACTGCCCTTCTTGATTTTTCGTACTTGCCTGCGATCAGTTGCTAGCGTGCTGCAGTATCGTTGTTGCGCCGTTCTGTCCCGGGCTTATTTGTGGAGCGTTTCTCCCACCATAAATTACCCTCGGCATACTTGCGCGAAAGCCTACTGGTGCTACACTTTTCCTTGCTGTTTCAGGGCGGGGTGGAATTCCCCACTGGTGGTAAATCGGGCGGTGCTAAAGGGGTGCCGTGGTGCAGGCGAGGTGCCTGCGGCCGAGCCGATGAGTCCGCGACCCGAGTGTGCGTTGGTTCGCATGCCGGCTGAACTGGTGAGATCCCAGTACCAACGGTTAGAGTCCGGATGAAAGAGGCAGGTGATCTTATGTCTGAACAGTCGCAGCATATCCATTTTGAGAACACGAATAGGTGGAGCACCAAACAGCTCGTAACCATGGCGCTCATGTGTGCCTTGGGCGCGCTCTTTATGTATGTGCAGCTGCCCATTCTTCCCTCGGCGCCGTTTTTGACGTATGACCCGTCGCTGGTGCCGGCGATGGTGTGCGGGTTTGCGTACGGCCCTGGTGCCGGCACTGCTGTTGCCGCCATGGCGATCGTCATCCATGCGCTCACCACGGGCGATTGGGTCGGCGCGCTTATGAACTTGGTCGCTACGCTGGGCTTTATTCTGCCCGCGGCGATCGTCTACCAAAAGATGCACACCTACAAGGGTGCCGTGATTGGTCTGGTGCTTGGCGTCATTGCCGCTACGGTGCTGTCCATGGTCGCGAACCTGACCATCGGCGTTTGGTTCTGGTATGGCTCGGCCGATGTGATTCTGCCGCTCATGCTTCCCGCCGTCTTGCCGTTTAACCTCATCAAGACCGTGCTTAACTCGGTGTTGACGCTGGCGGTGTATAAGGCAGTCTCCAACCTCATCACGCCTAAAAAGGACCAGGTCAAAGGCCGCGCATGATTGAGTGCCGGGGCATCTCATTTAGCTACGACGGTGTCGCCAAAGCACTCGACGGCGTCGATCTGAACATCGAGGATGGCGAGTTTTTCTGCATCCTCGGTGGCAATGGGTCGGGTAAGTCGACGTTTGCCAAGCACCTGAATGCGCTGCTACAGCCCGATGCCGGCACGGTGCGCATCGATGGTATGGATACCTCCGACTCCGAGCTGGTCTACGACATTCGCTCGACTGCGGGCATGGTATTCCAGAATCCGGATGATCAGCTGGTGGCGACGCTTGTCGAGGACGATGTTGCCTTTGGTCCCGAAAACTTGGGCGTGCCATCGGCCCAGATCGCGCAGCGTGTGCGGGATGTGCTGAAGGCGGTGGGCCTGGTGGGCTTTGAGCGCCACGAGACCCACGCGCTCTCGGGCGGCCAAAAGCAACGCGTTGCGCTTGCCGGCGTGCTTGCCATGGAACCGCGCGTGCTCATCTTGGATGAAGCGTCCTCGATGCTCGACCCGCGCGGCCGCAAGGGCCTCATGAAGGCTTGCCGCGCGTTGCACGCTCGCGGCATGACCATCGTGATGATTACGCACTTTATGGAAGAGGCCGCTGAGGCCGATCGTGTCGCGGTGTTTCGGGCGGGGCGCGTTGCCATGCTCGGTACGCCCGAGGAAATCTTGACGCGGGCGGACGAACTTGCACAGCTCAACTTGGATATGCCGGCGTCGTGCTGTCTGGGTAGGGCGCTTCGTGCGAAGGGCGTGCCCGTTCACGCGCAGGTGCGCGAGGCGGATATGGTCGTCGAGATTGCGCAGGCCTATACCGAGCGAAGTGAGGCGGGCACCGCGGGACAGCCTTCCGCATCCGATTCTCATGTGCTTGACAATGGATCCTTTGCGGCCGACGGGATAGCCGCGTCGGAGCCCGTTATCGAGATTTCGCATCTCTCGCATAGTTACTCGCTGAGCGCCCGCGAGCGCCGTCACTGGCGCAAGCGCTCGGCCACTGCGGACGCATCGAGCAAACAGGTCCTTTGGGGCAACGATCCAAACAGTCCCTGGGCACTGCGCGATGTTTCGCTGACGGTGCGTCGCGGTGAGTTTCTGGGCCTGGCGGGTCATACCGGCTCGGGTAAATCAACGCTGGTTCAGCATCTCAACGGGTTGATTCGTCCGCAGGAGGGAAGCGTTTGCGCGCTGGGGCTCGACCTATCAAACAAGAAAGACGCCGCCGCGGTTAAGGCCAAGGTCGGCGTGGTGTTTCAGTATCCCGAGCGCCAGCTATTTGCCGAGACCGTGGTGCAGGACGTCGCATTTGGTCCGCACAACCTTGGCCTGTCGCAAGACGAGGTCGCGCGCCGCGTTGCGTCATCGCTCGCACGCGTGGGCCTCGACCTTGCCGCGATAGGCGACAAGAGCCCCTTTGAGCTTTCGGGTGGACAGCAGCGGCGCGTGGCGTTTGCCGGCGTGCTCGCCATGGAGCCCGAGGTGCTGGTACTCGATGAACCCATGGCAGGTCTCGATCCGGCGGCTCGCAGGGATTTCCTGGAGCTCATTGGTCGTCTTCATGACGAGGGCCTGACCGTTGTCATGGTTTCGCACAGTATGGATGACCTGGCCAATTGCTGCGACCGCATCGTAGTGATGAACGAAGGCGCGGTGTTTGCCGAGGGAGTTCCTGCGCAGGTGTTTGCACATGCTGACGAGCTCAAATCGATCGGTTTGGGAGTTCCCGCCGCGCAGCGTATGGCCTTGGCACTTGCGGAAGCCGGTGTGCCGCTTTGCTGCGACAAGCTCTATACGGTTGAGTCACTGGCCGATGAGCTGGCCGGCTTGCTGCTGGGCTGCGCGGACAAGCCTGCGGGCGCTCTGCGTCAGGCTGGTTCCAAAGTGGCCACGCGAGAGGAGGGCTGCTAATGGAGGCGTTTTCGTTTGGCAGCTACTATCCCGGAGATAGCGCGGTGCATCGCCTGGATCCGCGCACTAAGTTGCTACTGGGCTTCGTGTTTCTGATCACGACGCTTACGGTTGGCAGCTTCCGCGGGCTGGTCCCCATTGCGTTTTTTGTCGCGTTGGTTTATGCCGCAGCCAAAGTGCCGCTGCGTCGCGTCTTGTCGTCGATGGCGCCGCTACTGGCGATTGTTGTGGTAGTCGCGGTACTCAACCTGTTTTCCGACCAGAGCGGGCGCATCCTGTGGCAGCTCGGCTTTTTACGGGTGAGCGAGGGGTCTTTGTATTCCGCTGTCTTTATGGCGTGCCGCCTGACCCTGATGATGGCCGGCATGAGCGCTATTACGCTCACCACGCCCACACTCGACCTCACCGCGGGTTTTGAGCGCCTGCTCGCGCCGCTTGCGCACGTGGGGCTTCCGGCACACGAGCTCGGCATGATTATGGGTATCGCGCTGCGCTTTATGCCGCAGTTTGCCACCGAGATGAAGCAGACGGCGGACGCGCAGGCAAGCCGCGGCGCGCGTGTGACGGGCGGTCCGCTCGGTGGTGTGCGCATACTCGGCAGTGTGGCGATTCCGCTGTTCACCGGCGTGTTCCGTCATGCCGAGACGCTTTCGGCCGCCATGGATGCGCGCTGCTATCACGGCGAGCAGGGACGCACGCGTCTGCATGCGCTTACGTTTGGCCGCGGGGATGCACTGGCCGCAGTGGCGATGGCGCTGCTGGTGGCATGTGTTGTCGTCATCAATCTTCAACTTGTCTAAGCGCGATTCGAGCGCAAGAAAGGGATTCCTATGACCGACATCGACCGCACAGCGCAACTCGAGCGCGCCTGCACATACCTCAGGCGCATCCCCGCGTGGTTTTTGGCCACGACTGACGTGAACGATGGGCATCAGCCACGCGTAAGGCCGTTCTCGTTTGCCATGGTCGATGACGGCAAGCTGTGGTTTTGCACCTCGCGCGACAAGGATGTGTGGGCAGAGCTCGGCGCGAACCCCAAGTTTGAGCTTTCGGGCTGGAAGCCGGGGGAGTGCTGGATCGTATTGACCGGCGAGGCTGCGCTCGAGGACGATGCAGTCGTGAGCGACCGCGTTCGCGAAGCTGGCTTTAAGCACATGGTGGGCATTGGCGAGAATCACGAGAGCGCCAACGACGGTCGCCTTGCGTTTTTCTCGGTCCGCAACATCGCCGCGCGATTCTGCGATATCGACGGCAGCGAAGAGCATCTGGAGCTCTAGTGCGCCTCAAATTAACTATCCGTTCCGAATTAGCTTGTGACAGGAGGAAACGTGGACGGATTGAATACGGTGTTGGAGTATCTGACGTCGGTGCCGGCGTGGTATCTGGCGACGAGCGTGGATGGGCAGCCGCATGTGCGTCCGTTTTCGTTTGCGCAGATTCAGGATGGCAAACTGTGGTTTGTGACGGCACGCACCAAAGACGTGTGGCAGGAACTACTGCAAAACCAGCGCTTTGAGGCCACGAGCTGGTGGCCGGGTCATGGCTGGCTCATTTTGCGCGGGCGCGCCGGCTTGGATGACCAGGCTGCCCCCGATATGCGCGAGGCTGGCTGGAAGCATCTGGAGCGCTTGGGCGAGCATTATGAGGGGTCTAACGACCCCACGCTCGTCTTCTTTAGCGTCGAGGAGCCGGAAGCCTTCATCTGCAACCACGACGAATGGGTGCCGGTCGAGCTCTAAAAGAGTTCTCCCGCCGGCCCCAACAATTTAAATACCCGCCTGTGTCGGGCCCCACATCGCAACGGCACCGCAAGGTGCACCGGGCGATGTGGGGCCCATTGTTATTTGTCAATTCCTTCGCGTGAATGTGTCTGGTTTGTTTCAATGCATGAATATGCAAAAGATTTGCGTATAAATGCATCTTTTGGTGCTAAAGTTTCAATCCACTTCATAACGACCGCTGCGAAATGCGCATCGGTGCATAAATCGCAGACAAGGAGTCTGATATGTCTTTGAAGGTTGGAATCGTCGGTGCGGCAGGATATGCCGGTGCCGAGCTCATTCGTCTCGTGCTCGGCCATCCCGAGTTTGAACTTGTTGCCATTACGTCCAATGCCGATGCCGGACAGCCGCTGTCCGCGGTGTATCCGAGTTTCGCCGGCGTGAGCGATCTTGTCTTCACGACGCATGACGCCCCCGAGCTCAAGACCTGCGACGCTGTCTTTTTGGCCGTGCCGCACACCGCCGCCATGGCGCAGGTGCCCACCCTGCTTGCCGCGGGCGTTTCCTGCTTTGACCTTTCGGCCGATTATCGCCTGAGCGATCCGGCCGTGTTCGAGACATGGTATGCCGCCGAGCACACGAGCCCCGAGCTGCTCAAGACGCGCGCTTTTGGCCTGCCCGAGCTGTTCTGCCAGGACTTGGAGACCGCCGCATCCGACTATGCTGACGGCAAGTCCGTGCTGGTTGCCTGCGCCGGTTGCTATCCCACCGCAACGAGCCTTGCTGCCGCGCCTGCCGTGCGCGCGGGCTGGGTGGCCGAGAGCGATCCCGTGGTCGTTGACGCTATCAGCGGCGTGACAGGTGCCGGTAAGTCCTGTAACGCCCGCACGCATTTTTGCAGTGCAGAAGAGAATCTGGAGGCATATGGCGTGGGCAAGCATCGTCATACGCCCGAGATCGAACAGATTCTTGGTCTGGCCGACCGCATCGTCTTCACCCCGCATTTGGCACCGCTCAAGCGCGGCCTGCTCTCCACGGTGACGCTGCCGCTCGCGCCGCAGGCTATCGACACGCTGACCCTTGAGGACGTCGTCGACCATTACGAGCAGTTCTACGCCGGTCGCACCTTTGTGCGTGTGCTCGATGCCGGCCAGCAGCCCAAGACGGCTTCGGTCGTCGGCACCAACGCCGCCCAGATTGGCCTTGCGTTCAACAAGCGCGCGGGCGTGCTGGTGGCGACGGGCGCCATCGACAATCTGTGCAAGGGCGCTGCGGGCCAAGCGGTCCAGTGCGCCAATATCGTCTTTGGCTTTGACGAGCGACGAGGCTTGCCCACAGTGGCGTGCCCGGTGTAGCACATTCGATTGTTAACGATTTGGTAGTCGGGCATCGAGTGGGGCGCCACTCTTAAGCTGGTCTCATGATCACGACTGGCATGGCGCACCAACCGATGTCCGTTTTTTGTTTGACATAAGGAGTCATGAAGACGATGAATACCGAGCTGTTTGATATCAAGATTCGCGCCGTCGAGGGTGGCGTTACGGCTGCGGCTGGTTTTAAAGCTGCGGGCATCCACGCTGGGTTCCGCAAGAACCCCGAGCGTCTGGATTACGCGCTCGTCGTGCCCGATAAACCCTGTCCCGGTGCCGGCGTGTTTACCACCAATCGCTTTTGCGCGGCGCCCGTGCAAGTGAGCCGTGCCAACCTGGGCGGTGCTGACAAGGGTTACGGTATCATCGCCGGCGTTTCGGTCAACTCTGGCAATGCCAACGCCGCCACGGGTGAGACCGGCCTTGCATGCGCGCGCGAGACGTGCAGCATCGCATCGCAGGTCATCGGCTGCGAGCCCCAGCAGATTCTGGTTGCTTCCACGGGCGTGATTGGCCAGATTCTGCCGATCGACACGTTTGAGACCGCCATTCCTGTTGCCTACGAGGCGCTTTCCGCCCACGGTGGCGCCGATGCCGCTCGCGCCATCATGACGACTGACACGCACTCCAAGGAGTACGCCGTGTCCTATGTCAGCGAGGCTGCGGGTCATGCGGGCAATGTCTATATGGTAGGCGGAATGTGCAAGGGCTCGGGCATGATCATGCCCAATATGGCCACCATGATCGCAGTTATCACCACCGATGCCCCCGTCGAGCCTGTGGCACTTCATGCCCTGCTGCTCTCGACCGTCAAGCAGACCTTTAACAAGGTAACGGTCGATTCCGACACCTCGACCAACGACACCTGCATCATGCTTGCCTCCGGCGCCGCTGCCGCAGATGCCGAGCCTATCGTCGAGGGCTCCGATGCCTTCGACGAGTTGGCATTTGCCGTGCACGAGGTGTGCGAGAGCCTGGCGCGCAATATCGCCGCCGATGGTGAGGGCGCATCCAAGCTTGTTACGGTCAACGTTACCGGCGCCGTGAACGACGAGGAAGCCGATATTGCCGCCCGCGCCGTTGCCAACTCGCCGCTCGTCAAGACCTGCATCGCCGGTCACGATTGCAACTGGGGCCGCGTTGCCATGGCGCTTGGCAAGTGCGGCGTGAAGTTTAATCAGGAAGACGTTTCCATCGACATGATGGGCATGCCTGTCTGTCGCGACGGTCTGACTGTTCCCTTTGATGAGGACGAGGCTCTACGACGTTTCGAGGCGCCCGAGATCGTGATCTCGGCCGACCTGGGCGCAGGCGACGCGGCAACGACCGTGTGGACCTGCGACCTCACGCATGAGTACATCTCCATCAACGGCGACTACCGTTCCTAGATTCCAGGCATGCTGCGCATCTTGCCGCGATTGCGGACGGCGGAGTACGGCGCGATAACGATACGAAAGACGAGGCAGATTATGAAATTCGCACGCGATTGTCGTTCGAGCGAATCCAACGAAGCAACCGCGCAGCTGCTGTTCGAAGCGCTGCCGTGGATTAAGAACCTGACCGGCAAGACGGTTGTTATCAAATATGGCGGAGCCGCCATGGTTGATGAGCAGCTGCGCCGCGACGTGATGAGCGACATCGTTTTGCTCAAGATCATCGGTATGCGCCCCGTCATCGTGCATGGCGGCGGCAAGGCTATCAACGAGGCGCTGAGCCATTACGATATTCCCGTCGAGTTTAAGAACGGCCAGCGCGTGACCACGCCGGCGACTATGGATATCGTGCGCGAGGTGCTGGGCGGCAAGGTCAACCAAGAGCTGGTTGCTGCCATCAACCACCACGGCAACCTGGCCGTGGGCGTGTCGGGCAGCGATGCCGGCACGCTCATCGCCGAGCCGCTCGACCCTGAGCTCGGTCGCGTGGGCAAAGTGACGCACGTCAACACCGACTATATCGAGCGCTTACTCGATAGCGAGTACATCCCCGTCATCGCTACCGTCGCGGCGGGGGAGGACGGCGGTTTCTTCAACATCAACGCCGACACCGCCGCCGGTGCCGTTGCCGCGGCGCTCCACGCGCATAAGGCAATCTTTTTGACCGACGTCGATGGCCTGTACAAGGACTTTAGCGACAAGGACTCGCTTATCTCCAACCTAACGCTCGACGAGGTCAACGAAATGCTCTACGGCGGCGAGGTCGATAAGGGCATGATTCCTAAGCTGCGTGCGGCCGTCGATGCGCTTACCGGCGGCGTATTTCGTGCCCACATCATTAACGGTACCACGCCGCATTCGCTGCTCCTGGAGCTGCTGACCGATGCCGGCGTCGGCACCGTGATCCATTCCACCGAGACGGCTTACGAGTTCGATACGCATCCGCATCCGCTTTCGACGTTTGCTGCGCGTCTGACCGAAAACCTTGACGAGGTCGAGAAGCTTCAGACGGTCTAGCTGACCCGCAGCCGCCCCATTCCTGCACCCATAGCCCCGCGCCGTCTGGCGCCCAACGAAAGGCATCTCATGTCACTTGCAGCTCAGCAATCGCTTGAATCCCATTACGTTATGCATACCTTTGGCCGCTCTCCGGTCGAGTTTGTCGAGGGTCACGGCATGAAGCTCACCGGCGACGATGGCCGTGAGTACCTCGACTTTCTTGCCGGCATCGGCGTGTGCAGCCTAGGTCATGGCGACCCGGCTGTGCTCTCGGCGCTCGAGGCACAGACCAAAAAGCTCATGCATGTCTCCAATTACTTCTACATCGAGCAGCGCGGACAGGTCGCGGCGCTGCTGTCCAAGCTTGCTAACGACGACGTAGATGGTGCGCGCGTGCTTGCCGATGCCATTGCCGCCGGCGATGAGACCACGGCAGCTGCTCTTGGTGCCCCGGCTGCGGATGAGCAGGTTTGGGAGACCTTCTTTGCCAACTCTGGCGCCGAGGCCAACGAGGGCTCGATGAAGCTCGCGCGCCTGTACGCCAAGCGTGCCGGTAATGGCGGCAACACCATCGTGTGCATGCGCGGCGGCTTCCACGGCCGTACGCTCGAGACCATTGCCGCCACCATGCAGGATTGGCTGCAGGACAGCTTCCGCCCGCTGCCGGGTGGCTTTGTGGCTTGCACGCCCAACGATGTGGACGAGCTGCGTGCGATCTTTAAGCAGCTGGGGAGCGAGATTTGTGCCGTGATGCTCGAGCCGATCCAGGGTGAGAGTGGCGTGCACCCCATGACCGAGGAGTTTATGGCGACAGCGCGCGACCTGGCACACGAAGTGGGCGCCGTGCTTATCGCCGACGAGGTCCAGTGCGGCATCTTCCGCTCCGGCAAGCCGTTTGCGTTCCAGACCTATGGCGTGGAGCCCGACATCATGAGCCTTGCCAAGGGCATTGCCGACGGCGTGCCCATGGGTGCCGTCGTGGCAAAGAAGGAGATTGCCGACGTGTTTAAGCCGGGCGACCACGGCTCGACCTTTGGCGGTAGCTGCTTGGCTGTCGCGGCGTGCGCCGCGACGCTCTCCACACTCGTGCGCGGCGATTATGGCGAGCATGCTGCCAAGGTGGGCGCTTATATGGAGGCAAAGCTCACCAAGCTACCGCATGTGGTCGAGGTACGCGGTCGCGGCTTAATGCTCGGCTGCGATCTGGATGACGCTGCGGGCGATGCGCATGATATTGTTGCCTGCGCGCTGGCCGCCGGTGCCGTGATCAACGCTACAGGTGCCCATACGCTGCGTTTCTTGCCGCCGCTCGTCTGCGAGGAGGCCGACGTGGACAGCCTGATCGAGATCCTGTCGGGTGTCTTGGGCTAACGCAGCGCAATAACTCAATTTGGACCGGGTTCCGGACTGTGGGCGTGTCCTATGCGGCATGATTCAGCGGTCTGGAGCCCGTTTTGCCTTAGATTTGCTAAGGCAGGGAGACCTGCTGGTCAAAAAACATCAAATATGAGTACTGTTACCGATTTGGTAGCAGCAATTTTGGACTAATAAGGCCAGATAGCAAGTCGAAATGGTAGCGCGCAGAGATGTGGTGTAAGCGGCGGGGCATGCCCCGCCTCTTCTCTTTCTTGAAAGGGAGGGGACACCGCCTAGAATTCGTCGTTGGAGTAATGAAGGTGACGAATGGAAGGAAAGGCGATGCCCCAAGAAGAGAGTG
>JAXKGF010000024.1:0-3293 GCA_036550515.1 Collinsella sp. | reverse complement strand
TTCCATTCGTCACCTTCATTACTCCAACGACGAATTCTAGGCGGTGTCCCCTCCCTTTCAAGAAAGAGAAGAGGCGGGGCATGCCCCGCCTCTTACACCACATCTCTGCGCGCTACCAGGTGGGTACCCTAGCGACGTGCAAAATTGCGAGTATTCAGCAGGGTCGGGTGTCCATCACCCTCGAGTGGATCCAAATGTGAAGCGAAATCACTCTTGCGTGAGAACGTTAGGCAACATTTGAGGAAGAACTCATCGGTTTAACACCCTAAGATAGCTCTTGAACTACATTATTTGGCCCGCGATAGATTAACAGACCCCCTATCGTTGCAGAATACTCCAATTTTTGCACGGCGCAGGGGCACCCACCCCGGCATCGCTAATCAAAACCGCTTAGTCCGGGATCTCGTCCGCTTTTCCTCATCATTTTGTACGACGAATTACCTGAACGTTATTGACATATGAACATGCGCTCATATAATCGAAAGAAAGTTATATGAGCGCATGTTCATATGAAAGGATATTGCAATGAGCGACCACGCTGATGAAACAAAGACTGACATCGAGGCCACCGAGCCCGTGATCCCCACCACCTGCTCGCCCGAGGACCTTCCCGACGAGGAGTTGCTGTACGACTTGGCCGACCTGTTCAAGGTCTTCAGCGACACCACGCGCATCAAGATTCTCTATGCCCTCATGGGCCGCGAGCTCTGCGTGGCCGACATCGCCGGGGCGACCGCAACCTCGCAGTCGGCAGTATCGCACCAGCTGCGCACGCTTAAGCAGTCGCACCTGGTCAAGTTCCGCCGCGACGGCCGCAACATCCTCTACTCGCTTGCCGACGATCATGTCTACACCATGCTCAACCAGGGCATGAGCCATATCTGCGAATAGCAACCAACCACGGTACCAACGCGACCGGCACCCAGGTCGCCAACACAGAGAAAGGAACCCACCATGAAAAAGCAGTTTAAGCTCGACGAGATCGACTGCGCCAACTGTGCGCGCGAGCTTCAGGACGAGCTGGCCAAGCTCGAGGGTGTCAAATCCGTGTCCGTCAACTTTATGACCCAGAAGCTGACGCTCGAGGCCGACGACGCCGAGTTCGAGGAGGTCCTCGACCGTGTCGTGGAGTTCACCGCCGACGCCGAGCCGGACTGCGAGATCATTCTCTAGCCTGCGCATACGCTGACCCGCAAGGCCGCGCTTGCCGCGGCCTTTGCTCGCGAAATTATATGAGCGAGTGTTCATACATTCAAATGGGAGGATACGAGTCATGGTCACCGCCGACCCCAAAAAGAAAAAGAAGAAGCGCAAGAAAAAAGAGTCACTCGAGCATAAGCGCAACCGCATCCTGGTAGCGCTGGGCATTTTTGCCGTGGTGTACGCCCTCGATGAGCTTGGCACCCTCGCCGCCGCATTCGGCACCCCGGGCGACATCTACGCCAGCTTTGTGCTGTTCCTCGTGCCGTTTTTGATTGCCGGCTACGACGTACTGCAAAAGGCATTCAGTAACATCCGCCGCGGCAAGGCCTTCGACGAGAGCTTCCTTATGGCAGTCGCAACCATCGGCGCGTTTGCCATGGTGCTCTTCCCCGATACCGACCCGCACATGGCCGAAGGCGCCGCCGTCATGCTGTTCTACCAGGTCGGCGAGCTGTTCCAGGCATATGCCGTGGGCAAAAGCCGCAAGTCAATCAGCGCCATGATGGACATCGCGCCCGACTACGCCAACGTCGAGCAAGCCGACGGTACGCTCGAACAGGTCTTTCCCGATGACATAGCCGTCGGCACCGTGATCGTGGTCAAGCCCGGCGAGCGCGTGCCTATCGACGGCGTCATCGTCGAGGGCGAAACCCAGCTCGACACCGCCGCGCTCACGGGCGAGTCAGTCCCCCGCCCCGCCAAGTCCGGCGACGATATTATCAGCGGCTGCATCAACATGACGGGCCTCATCCACGTGCGCACCACCAAGCCCTTTGGCGAGTCCACCGTCGCGCGCGTCCTGGAGCTCGTGGAGAATGCCAGCGAAAAGAAGGCACGCACCGAGAACTTCATCACACGCTTCGCCCGCGTCTACACCCCCGCCGTCACCGGCGCGGCCGCGGTGCTCGCCCTTGGCGGCGGCCTGGTCACCGGTGCCTGGTCCGACTGGATTCTGCGCGGCCTGACCTTCCTGGTCGTCAGCTGCCCGTGCGCGCTCGTGATCAGCGTGCCGCTGAGCTTCTTTGGCGGCATCGGCGGCGCCTCCAAACTGGGCGTTCTCATCAAGGGTTCTAACTACCTCGAGACGCTCGCCGACGTGGACACCGTCGTCTTTGACAAGACAGGCACCCTCACCAACGGCACTTTCTCGGTGGTCGCGGTGCACCCCGAGGCTGGCTATACCGAGCAGTCGTTGCTCGAGGTCGCAGCCCTTGCGGAGTCGTTCTCCGATCACCCCATCGCGCAGTCCGTGCGCGTCGCCTACCAGGGCGAGGTCGACCCTAAGCGGGTGAGCGACTCCGCCAACGACGCGGGCCACGGCGTGACGGCAATCATCGACGGCAAGCACGTCGTCGTTGGCAACGCAAAGATGCTCGCCGCGGCCGGAGTAGAAGCGCCCGATTGCGAGGTCGTCGGAACGATTCTGCATGTGCTCGTTGACGGCGTGTACGCCGGCCACATCGTGATTGCCGACACCGTAAAGGCCGATGCCGAACAGACGATCCGTGACCTGCACTCCGCTGGCATCAACCGCACCGTCATGCTCACAGGCGACCGCAAGGAAGTGGCTGCTGCGGTGGCTAAGCAGCTCGGCCTAGACGAGTTCCACGCGCAGCTGCTGCCGGGCGACAAGGTCGAGCGTGTTGAAGCGCTGCTCGCGGCCGAAAGCGGCAAGGGCAAGCTCGCCTTTGTCGGCGACGGCATCAACGACGCGCCCGTGCTTACGCGCGCCGATGTGGGCATTGCCATGGGCGCCATGGGCTCCGACGCCGCGATCGAGGCGGCGGATGTCGTGCTGATGGATGACAAGCCGTCCAACATTTCCCGCGCGATCCGTGTGGCGCGCAAGACCATGTCGATTGTTTGGCAGAACATCATCTTTGCGCTGGGCGTTAAGCTGCTGATTTTGGTGCTTGCGGCGCTCGGCATCGCCAACATGTGGCTTGCGGTCTTTGGCGACGTAGGCGTGGCAATCATCGCCATCCTGAACGCCATGCGCGCGATGGGGGTCAAGAACCTGTAGCGTTCGTTAGCTGTCCGGCCGGGGCCGGGCTTGGTTTTGAAAACGTCCTCGCGCTGCGGAATGTTTT
>JAXKGF010000023.1:0-5189 GCA_036550515.1 Collinsella sp. | reverse complement strand
GCCGAGAATAGGCGCTGCATTTCCATTCGCCATAGCCAAGCCCTCCTTCCCTCTTGTGATTCTCCACTTATGATTTTACCTACCAATTCAATCATAAGTGGGGGATTACAAAAGCCGAAAGGGAGAGGACTTCTTTACGAAGCCTCTCCCTTTCGGGGCCTTCTTTTTAGAGGAATTCTCCGATTCGGTGGACTTCGGGTTGTAGGTCTACTCCGAATTGGTCTTTGACGGTTGCTTGGATGTGGCGGATGAGTTCGTCGACGTCGGCGGCGGTGGCGTGGTTGGCGTTGACGATGAAGCCGCAGTGTTTTTCGCTCACCTGCGCGCCGCCGACAGCATGGCCGCGCAGACCGGCATCCATGATGAGCTTGCCGGCAAAGTAGCCCTCGGGGCGTTTGAAAGTGGAGCCGGCGCTCGGCATGTCGAGCGGCTGCTTGTCCTCGCGGCGCTGGCGGTAGTCGTCCATGTCGGCCTTGATCATCGCGGCGTTGCCCGGGGCGAGGTTAAAGGTGGCAGAGAGCACGATAAAGCCGTCGTCGGCGATGCGGCTCTTGCGATAGCCCAGGTTAAGCTCGTCGACATCGAACTCAATGATATTGCCGCTGCCGCGGGTGCCGTCGTCGAGCACGCGGGCGGGCTTATAGACGCGCACAGACTCCAAAACATCGGCCATACAGGCGCCGTAGGCACCGGCGTTCATATAGCAGGCACCGCCGACCGAGCCGGGGATGCCCGAGAGGGGCTCCATGCCGGTAAGATCAGCCTCGGCTGCTGCGGCCGCTACGTCCGAGAGCAGCGCGCCGGCTGCCGCCGTGACGTGCGTGCCGTCGACGGTGATGTCGGAGAGGCCCTCGCCCAGCGCTACGACGACGCCGCGGATGCCCTTGTCACCGACGAGTAAGTCGGAGCCGTTGCCCACGATGGTGAGTGGCAGATCGCAGCGATAGCAGGTATCGAGCGTGGCGACGAGGCCCTGCTCGGTGTCGGGCGTGACAAAGACATCGGCCGGGCCGCCGATCTTAAACGTGGTGTGCTCGCGCATGGGCTCGCTCATGAGCACGTTGTCCTCGCCGGCAACACCGGCGAGCGCGCAGAGCAGGTCCTCGTTAAAAAAGTCGTTCTCGTGCATACGAATATCCGCCTTATGGTGGTCGTTTTCATTAATCGAATGCAATATACCCCACCCGGATGGATTTGGTGCAAAGTAACCTGACCCCAATGCATCACATGGCGCAAAGGGGTTAGGTTGCTTTGCGCCAATCGCGGCGATAAAACAGCCGTCTACCGGATTGGTAAAGTGTTTATCATCAAGGTAGAGGGACGGTCGCTATACTTTCAAGAGATTGCGCGAATACTCGGAAGGAGCGAGATGGGCAACAAAGTTACTCTCAAGCAGATTGCCCAGGAGGTGGGGCTTTCCCCTTCGTCGGTCTCGCTTGTCCTTAACAACCGGCCTTGTCGCATCTCGGAAGAAAACCGCAAGCTCATCAAGGAGGTTGCGGCGCGCAACCATTATGTTCCTAACCAGATTGCGCGCAGCCTGGTCATGCGCGAGTCGCGCACGCTGGGCCTTATCGTTCCCAATATCGAGAGCCGCTTTTTTGCCTCGCTCGCCGGCAGCTTGGAAAAGCGCTGCCGCGAGGACGGCTACGCGCTCTTTATTACCAGCTCGGGTGGAAGTGCCGAGGACGATCTGGAGCTCCTGCGCCAGCTGGTGACGCGCGGCGTCGATGGTGTGTTCTTGGTCGTGGGCGACGAGTTCTCGGACGACCGCGCTTTGCGCGAAGAAGTCAGCCATCTCCCCATTCCGGCCGTGATGGTCGACCGTGCCATTGAGGGACTCGAGTGCGACAAGGTGATGTTCGACCACGAGATGGGCGGCTATATGGCCACCCGCTATCTAATCGAGCAGGGCCACCGTCGCATTGCCTGCTTGGTTAATGCGCGCCGTTCCAATACGGGTCGTAAACGTCTTGCCGGCTACGAGCGTGCACTGCGCGAGGTTGGCCTGCCTATTGACGCGCGTTTGGAGTTTGAGAGCGAGTACTACATTCCGAGCGCATATGAGGCCTCGGAGGCGGTGCTCGCAACTGACGCCACCGCCGTGTTCGCAAGCTCGGATAACATTGCGCTGGGTCTGCTCAAGCGCCTGCACGAGATGGGGAAGAGCATCCCAGGCGATATCTCGGTCGTAAGCTATGACAACTCGGCGGCCGACGTTCTCTTTGAGCCGGCGCTGACCGCGATTGAGCAGGATCCTGGTGTCCTCGCGGAGCATGCTTTTGGCTGCATGTCCAAGCGTCTTGCCGGTAGGGGCGGTAGACGTGCCGAAGAGGTCGTTCTGGAGCCGGCGCTTATCGTTAAGGACAGCGTGCTCGAGCTTACTAAACACAACTAAACGCGTTTATCAATTTACAGAGACTGAATGTGGAGCACCTGTGACAGACAATGCCGCAGGTGAATGTCGCGTTTTGCCAATCGATGGGATCGATAAGGATGCTAAAACGTTTTTTCACCATGATAAAACGTTTTAGCAAATATACTAGTCCCAACGAAAGGTTGCCGTATCGGAGGGTGACCGCACAGCGAAGGGACATAAACAATGGCTAAAACACTGGGGACGCCGTGGCAAAAGCTGGGCCACGAGGTACCGGCTTCCGAGCTCGAGGGCGTCGACCTGTATTGGCGCGCATCGAACTATCTGTCCGTCGGTCAGATCTACCTTCGCTCTAATCCGCTCATGCGCCCCGACTTTGTCGACGAGAAAACCGGTGAGGTGCGCGACTTTGGTCGCCCGGACGTTAAGCACCGCCTGGTCGGTCACTGGGGCACCACGCCCGGCATCAACTTCCTGTTCGGCCACGTCAACCGCCTTATTGCCGATCACAACCAGAACGCCATTTTCTTGATGGGCCCGGGCCACGGTGGCCCCGCCGGCACCGCCCAGTCGCTGCTCGATGGCACCTACCGTGAGATTCGCCCCGACATCACCAATGACGAGGCAGGCCTGCAGAAGTTCTTCCGCCAGTTCTCTTATCCCGGTGGCATCCCGAGCCATTTTGCGCCCGAGACGCCTGGCTCCATCCACGAGGGCGGCGAGCTCGGCTACACGCTCAGCCACGCCTACGGCGCCGTCATGGACAACCCGAGCCTGCTGGCCGTGGCCGTGGTGGGCGACGGCGAGTCCGAGACCGGTCCGCTCGCGACCTCTTGGCAGTCCAACAAGCTCGTGAACCCGGCAACCGACGGTATCGTCCTGCCGATCCTGCACCTCAACGGCTATAAGATCGCCAACCCCACCATTCTTGCCCGCGTGTCCGATGAAGAACTCACCAAGTTCTTTGAGGGCATGGGCTATAAGCCGCACTTCTTTGTCGCCGGTTTTGACGACGAGAGCCATGCAAGCATCCACGAGCGTTTTGCTGCCCTGTTTGAGCAGGTCTTCGATGAGATCTGCGACATCAAGGCCACCGCACAGGCCCAGGCCGCCGCAGGCGAGACCGTGGTCCGCCCGGCCTACCCCATGATTGTGTTCCGTACGCCCAAGGGTTGGACCTGCCCCAAGCAGATTGACGGCAAGAAGACCGAGGACTCCTGGCGCGCGCATCAGGTGCCGCTGGCGAGTGCCAAGGACACCCACGAGCACTTCCGCGTGCTGCGCGAGTGGCTGCGCTCCTACAAGCCCGAGGAGCTCTTTACGCCCGAGGGCCAGGTGCGCCCCGAGGTGACGGCCTTTATGCCGACCGGCGAGCTGCGCATCGGCGCCAATCCCAACGCAAACGGCGGCAAAGTGCGCCGCGAGCTCGAGCTGCCCGATATCCACGCCCACGAGATCCCCGTCGCCGAGAAGGGCCACGGCTGGGGCTCCACCGAGGCCGCCCGCGTCTTTGGCGAGTACACTGCCGACGTTCTGGCCAAGAACATGAACGACTTCCGCATCTTCGGTCCCGACGAGACCGCGTCTAACCGCCTGCAGGCCGCCTACAAGGTGACCAAGAAGCAGTGGGATGCCGGCTTCTACGAGGACGAGGCCAACGACGAGCTGCTGGCCGGTTCCGGTAAGGTTGTCGAGCAGCTGTCCGAGCACCAGTGCGAGGGCTTCCTCGAGGCTTACGTGCTCACCGGCCGCTCCGGCGTGTGGAGCTCCTACGAGAGCTTTGTCCATGTGGTCGATTCCATGGTCAACCAGCACTGCAAATGGCTCGAGGCCACCAAGCGCGAGATTCCGTGGCGTGCTCCCATTAGCGGTCTCAACATTTTGCTGTCGAGCCACGTGTGGCGCCAGGACCACAACGGCTTCTCGCATCAGGACCCCGGCTTTATCGACCTGCTGCTCAACAAGGCCAACGACACGCATATCGTGAATGCTTACTATCCGGCCGACGCCAACATGGCGCTTGCTGTAGCCGAGCGCGTCTACCAGTCCACCGACTGCGTCAACGCCATCTTCTGTGGCAAGCAGCCCGCCCCCACCTTCCAGACGGTCGACGAGGCCAAGTCCGAGCTCGCCGAGGGTGTCGCGACTTGGGAGTGGGCATCGACTGCCGACTCGCTCGCCGGGGCCGATGTCGTGGTTGCGACCTGCGGTGACGTGCCGACGCTCGAGGCTCTGGCCGCAACCGATATGCTGCGCGAGCTGGGCATTAAGGTGTGGTTCGTCAACGTGGTCGATCTGCTCAAGATTCAGAACGCCTGCGAGAACGACCAGGCCATCAGCGATGAGCGCTGGGCTGAGCTGTTCGGCTGCGGTGAGAAGCCCGTGCTCTTTGCATTCCACGCCTATGCCGGCACGATTCGCCGCCTGATCTGGAACCGCCCCGGCCACGACGCCTTCCGCGTCCACGGCTACGAGGAGAAGGGTTCCACGACCACGCCGTTCGACATGCTGCGCCTGAACAACATGGACCGCTGGGCCCTGGCCGCTGACGTGCTGCGCATGGTCGACGTCGATAAGTTTGCCGAGCAGATTAATGAGTGGGAGGCCTTCCGCACCGAGGCCTTTGAGTTCGCGTGCGACGAGGGCTTCGATCACCCGGCCTTTACCGACTGGGTCTGGCCCGACGCCGCAGCCGCAACTGCTGCCGACGGCGCGCTCTCCGCAACGCAAATGACCGCGGGCGACAACGAATAGCATCCGGGACGGCCTCGCGCTGGGGCCGCCTCCGGGCGGGTTACCTTGCTCCGGGAAG
>JAXKGF010000022.1:0-9761 GCA_036550515.1 Collinsella sp. | reverse complement strand
GGGTTACCTCCCAAATCGTCCTCGGACATGTCGGAGTCCCCGCTGTGCGCTTCGCGCTGCGGGGACTCCTCCGTCCTGCGGAAAGATTTGGGAGGTAACCCTGCGCGTGGCCTGCGACTACTAAGGAGTCGCCGCGTTTCTATTAGGTGCAGCAAATGCATGCTTGGGAGGGTCTGAATTGCACTTTGTTGGGATGGGCCCGTTTCCCGGAGGAAGCTCTTGCTTGAAATGGGCTTGATTTGATTGTTGCGCAACTCGGATTTGGATTGTCGATTTACAGTGGCCTCGATGGGAACGCCTATGGTTGTGGGGGCCAGTATGAATTGTCCTTATTGTGGAGCTGAGTTGCGCGATGGCGTGAGGTACTGCACAGCGTGCGGGGTTGCCGTCAATGGCATCTCTGCTGATTCTGGGCTTCGGGTAAAGCCTCGGAACCACGTTGCGGTCATCCTTACCTGCATGCTGGTAATTGGCATTGTCGGCGGTAGCTGTATGGGCCTTCATCTGCGGCAGGTGTTGTCGCACTTCGTATCCGCCCATTCGGAGCACGCCATTGTGCTGGATGTCGCGGCTGCGAGCTGGAACACCGATAACGGAGCATCGCGCGTTCCGATACACATTACGGGCAAGACCATCGACGGAATAACGGTCGACAGGATTGAGTTCGTCGCCTCCGATGGCTCTGGCATCAATCTCAAACAAGGTGTCTACACGCTCGAGGCAGCAGGTTCCCCTATCGCTGCGGACGGCACGATCTATCAAATTCCATGCACGAGTGCCACACTCGTCCTCGATGACGCCTTTGCCATGGGTGAAACGATCGATCTGGCCGAGCTTGCAGAACAGGATTCGATTCTCACCTTCTGCCCCATTGATGCCGCCGATGTAACCAATGACGAAATCTATGATGCCGCCCTACTCGCCATGACATATAAAGGCGACGACGCCCCCGATGTTGCCGCACTGTGCCAAGCGGCAATCGGTCGACGTGACGGCGCCAACACAAGCGGGAACGCCTTCGAAAGTTGCGGTGAAATGCGGATTAATTGAGCCTTTAGGCTGGCAAAACAGTCCTTATTTCACCGCAACTGAAACAGGGGCGCCCTCCAAGAGAGCGCCCCTGCCGGGTTTCCATAGTACTGGCGAAGCAGTCTTTGAGATCCGCCTTGCCTTATGCCAAGAACTCCTTGGTGGTCGCCACGATGTTGGCGGCGTCCAGGCCGTACTTGTGCAGGAGCTCGGCACCCGGGCCGGACTCGCCGAAGGTGTCGTTGACACCGATCTTCTTAAGCGGCGTCGGGCACTGTTCGCACAGGACGTCGGCGACGGCGCTGCCCAGGCCACCGATCACGGAGTGCTCCTCGACGGTCACGACGTGGCCGGTCTTGGTGGCGCTCTTGACGATCAGGTCGGCATCGATGGGCTTGATGGTGTGCATGTTGATGACCTCGGCATCGATGCCCTCGGCAGCAAGCTGCTCAGCGGCCTCGAGCGCCTCGCCGACCATCAGGCCGCAGGCGATGATGGTGACGTCGGTGCCCTCGCGCATGACGATGCCCTTGCCTACCTCGAACTTGTAGGTCTCGGGGTCGTTGATAACCGGCGAGGCCAGACGGGCGAAGCGCATATACACGGGGCCGTCGCACTCGTAGGCGGCGCGCGTCACGGCGCGGGCCTCGACATCGTCGGCGGGAACAATCACGGTCATGCCGGGGATGACGCGCATCAGGGCGATATCCTCGCAGCACTGGTGCGTGGCACCATCCTCGCCCACCGAGATACCGGCGTGCGTGGCACCAATCTTAACGTTAAGGTGCGGGTAGCCGATGGAGTTACGGACCTGCTCAAAGGCGCGGCCGGCGGCGAACATGGCAAAGCTGCTCGCGAAGGCAACGCGACCGGTGGTTGCGATACCGGCGGCAACACCCATCAGGTTGCTCTCGGCAATGCCCACATCGAAGAAGCGGTCGGGGCAGGCCGCCTTGAACTTGCCGGTCTGCGTGGCGGCGGCCAGGTCGGCGTCGAGGACCACAAAGTCATCGTGCTCGTTGGCGAGCTCGACGAGGGCCTCGCCGTAGCTTACGCGCGTGGCGATTTTCTTGACGTCTGCCATCCTAGAGCTCCTCTCCGGCGGCCGTGAGCTCTGCCATGGCCTGCTCAAACTGTTCATCGTTGGGGGCCTTACCGTGCCAGCCCACCTGGTTCTCCATAAAGGAGACGCCCTTGCCCTTCGTGGTCTCGGCGATAATGGCGGTCGGCTGACCCTTGGTGGCGCGAGCCTCGGCAAAGGCGGCGCGGATCTGATCGAAGTCGTTGCCGTCAGCGAGCTCCACCACGTGGAACTTAAAGGCGCGGAACTTGTCGGCGAGCGGCATGGGATCGTTGACCTCCTCGACGGGGCCGTCGATCTGCAGGCCGTTGTGGTCGACGATCACGCAGAGGTTGTCGAGCTGCTGGTTGCCGGCAAACATGGCGGCCTCCCAGACCTGGCCCTCCTCGCTCTCGCCGTCGCCCAGCAGGGCGTAGGTGCGATAGTCGTCGCCCCAGTGCTTGGCGGCAACGGCCATGCCCACGGCGGCGGAGATACCCTGGCCGAGCGAACCGGTGGACATGTCAACGCCCGGGGTGTCGTCCATGTTGGGGTGACCCTGCAGGTGACTGCCGATGTGGCGCAGCGTCTCGAGATCCTCCTTGGGGAAAAATCCGCGCTCGGCGAGCACGGCGTACAGACCAGGCGCGCAGTGACCCTTGGAAAGCACGAAGCGATCGCGGTCGGCCTTGCGGGGGTCGGCCGGGTCGACGTTCATTTCCTCAAAGTACAGATAGGTCATGATGTCGGCAGCGCCGAGCGAACCGCCCGGATGGCCGGACTTGGCAGCGTGCACGCCGGTGACGATGCCCTTCCTTACCTCGTTGGCAACCTTTTTGAGCTCTTCGTCGCTCATTGTGCCTTCCTTTCATCCTCTTTAGACAAAATGCGCACGGCACAGAAGGTCGTCCCAACCCAGCCGCGATGCACGTACGCCATTCATTATGCTGGAAACTGGAAGCTTTACCAGAGTATTTATCATTATTTGAACAATTGAGCAGGCAGAACCGCTGATGAAACGGTTTATCAATGTGAACGTCTTTTGGATGGAACGCAGTCGACCCTACGCGTTAATGTCCTTGAATCCCTCACCGAAGGTCTCCGTAACGTCGGCGACCGTCACAATAGCACGCGGGTCGCGCTCGCGCACAATGGTCTTGAGCGTATTGAGCTCGCGACGGCTCACGATTACCATGATCACCGGCTTTTCGGCACCCGAGTACATGCCGGTCGCCTTAAACTTGGTGCAGCCGCGACCCAGGCCATACATGATGTCGGCCGCAATATCGGGAAACTTGTCCGAGATGATGAGTACCATACGGCGCCTGTTGCCGCCGTCGACCACGGCATCGATCACGTAGCCGCTAATGACCATCGAAAGGCCCGCATACAGCGCGTTTTCGACCGAGAAGACCGGGGCCGACAGCGCGCACACGGCAACATCGATCGCCATGACGGTCGAGCCAACCGGCAGCGATGTGTTGCGCGAGATAATCTGACCGATGGTGTCTGAGCCGCCAGTGTTGGCACCGGCGCGCAGCACCATGCCGTAGCCGATGCCCGTGATAATGCCGCCCCACATAGCGGGCAGCATCAGGTCGGCATGTGCCAGCGGCGCCACAAACGGAGCAAACAGGTCGGTGAAGAAGCCCAGCAGCACAAAGCCCGTCGCCGTCTGGACCACGTAGAACATGCCACCCTCGCGCATAACGACCAGCAGCAGCAAGGCATTCATCACGATGGTCTGGATACCGACAGGCAGCGATATGCCATGCGAGGCGCCGACCGCCTGGATAATCGTGGCGAGGCCCGTAACGCCGCCGGCAGCAAGACCGTTGGGGATCAAAAACAGGTCCGTCGCGATAGCGGCCAGAGCGCAGCCCAGCATAATCTTGGGCAGATCGTGAAAGAAGTTCAGCGAAAGAATGCGCTTGATGTCCAGACGATATGCCATGCTGCCTCCCTCAAAAAAGCGCACCCAAACGAGTGCGCTTTGAACTTCTTGCTGTATTCGATTCTACCGATTCACCGAGCAAATACCACCCCTGCGAAGTGTTTGCATCGACCCGGAGCCAACCATGTGCCTAGGCGTCCGAGCCTTCCGCATCGGCGTTGCCGGTTGCCCAGCGATGGTAGCCGATCACAAACGGATCCAGATCGCCATCGTCGAGAACGGCCTCGACGTTGCTGGTCTCCACGCCCGTGCGCAGGTCCTTGACCATCTGATACGGGTAGAGCACGTAGCTGCGAATCTGGTTACCAAAACCGATTGTGGTCTTGGGCCCACGGATCTCGTCGAGCGCCTCGGCGCGCTTCTCGAGCTCGATCTCGTACAGGCGGGCCTTGAGAATCTGCATGCACGCGGCCTTGTTCTGAATCTGGCTGCGCTCGTTTTGGCAAGTGACAACGATGCCGCTGGGAAAATGCGTCACGCGTACGGCGGAGTCGGTGGTGTTGACGCCCTGGCCGCCCGGGCCGCTCGCGTGATACACGTCCACGCGGATATCGTCGGGACTGATCTCGATGTCGATATCGTCAGGCAACACGGGTATGACCTCGACGCCGGCAAACGTGGTCTGGCGGCGCTTCTTGTCGTCGGTGGGGCTAATGCGCACCAGACGGTGGACGCCGGCCTCGGCGCGCAGCATGCCAAACGCGTCCTTGCCCTCGACGGTAAAGGTCGCACGGTCGATGCCGATGACCTCAGCCGCGGGGCAGTCGTTAATGGTGACCTTCCAGCCGCGACGCTGGCAGTACTTCATGTACATCTTAAAGAGCATGAAGGTCCAGTCCTGCGCCTCCAGGCCACCCTGTCCGGGCTTGATGGTCACAATCGCGTCGCCGTGATCGAACTCACCGGTAAACCAGCTCGAAAGCTCGAGCTCGTCGATAGCGCGGGCCAGGCGTTCTGCCGTAGCGGCAGCCTCCTCGCGCAATGCGGCGGCATCGGGGTCGTCGCCCATCTCCTCGGCAAGCTCCAGCGCCGCGCGGGCGTCAGATAGCTCGCCGCGCGCGGTATCCACGGCAGCGATATCTTCCTTGGCGCGAGCGATCTCCTCCATGGTGGCGCGAGCGGCGTCGGCGTCATCCCAAAAGCCGGGGGCCACGCTTTTGGCCTCGAGCTCGGTCACGCGCGTGCGCTTCTCGTCCAAATGAAGATACGACTCGACCTCGCCGAGCCGGTCCGCAAACGCGTCCAGCTCGGCGGGCGTTACCTCTAAAGCCTCGGCCATTAACGATTCCTGCCGTGGCAGTACTTGAACTTCTTGCCGCTGCCGCAGGGGCAAAGGTCATTGCGACCAACGTTGACGTACGGGTCGTCGCTCTCGTCCTTGCGGTAGGTGGTCACCTTGCCGCCGTTGTTGACAGCAGCCGGGCCTCCCTGGACGGCCGTACGAGCCTGAACCTGTGCCTGCTTGCGCAGCACCGAGCTGCCGTTGTCGCCATCGACGTCGGCGGGGCCGGAGAAGCGCGCACCTTCGAGCGCGGGGTCCTCCTTGTGCTCCACGGCCTGCGGGGCGGCCTTGATCTCGATGCGCAGGACGGTGCGCAGGTAATCCTCGTACATGGTGTCGACGAGCATCTGGAACGCGCCATAAGCCTCGGTCTTGTACTCGACCAGCGGGTCGCGCTGACCAAAGCCGCGCAGTCCGATGCCGGTCTTGAGGTAGTCCATCTCCTGCAGGTAGTTCATCCAGCGGGTATCGATGACGCGCAGCATAACCTGGGTGTTGAGCTCGCGCATGAGGTCCTCACCCAGACGCTCGGCCTTCATGTTGTAGCACTTCTCGACGTAGGCCAGGACATCGGCGGCAAGGGCCTCAAAGTCCTCGTCGGGGAACTTCGGCGTATCGATGTGGCCGGTCAGCTCCACGACCCACTTGCGCAGGCCCTCAAGATCGCGCTCGCCATCGTGGCTGTCCTTGGTGCAGAACTCCTGCACGCAGCGGTACACGGTGTCGTGCATGACCTCGGTGATGTGGTCGGTCAGGTCCTTGCCATCCAGAATCTTGTTACGCTCGGCGTAGATGACCTGGCGCTGCTTGTTCATGACGTCATCGTACTCAAGGACGCTCTTGCGCATGGAGAAGTTGATGCTCTCGACCTTATGCTGGGCGTTCTCGACGGCCTTGGAAATGATCTTGTGCTGGATGGGCATGTCGTCGCCCATGTCAGCCGTGACCATCATCTTGGAGACACGGTCCATCCTGTCGCCGCCGAACAGGCGCATGAGGTCGTCCTCGAGCGACAGGTAGAACTGGGTCTCGCCCGGGTCGCCCTGACGGCCGGAACGGCCACGCAGCTGGTTGTCGATACGGCGGGACTCATGGCGCTCGGTGCCGATAACGGTCAGGCCGCCGGCGGCAAGCACGCGCTCGCGCTCGGCCTTGCAGGTCTCCTTGGCCTCGGCGTTAAACTGCTCGAGCTGCTCGGGCGTCACGTCCTCCATGGTCAGGCCCTCGTACTCCAGGCGCTCGCGCACCAGCTCGTCGGGGTTGCCGCCCAGCAAGATGTCGGTACCACGGCCGGCCATGTTGGTAGCGATGGTCACGGCGCCATAGCGACCAGCCTGGGCCACGATATGGGCCTCGCGCTCGTGGTGCTTGGCGTTGAGGACCTCGTGCGCGATACCGCGCTTAGTGAGGGCGGCGGACAGTTTCTCGGAGCTCTCGATGGAGACGGTGCCCACCAGGACCGGCTGGCCCTTGGCGTGACGTCGCTCGACGTCGTCGGCAACGGCGTTGTACTTGGCCTGGATGGTGCGGTACACCAGGTCCTCGTGGTCAACACGCTGCACGGGCTTGTTGGGGGGGATAACCTCGACGGGTAGCTTGTAAATCTCGCGGAACTCGGCGTCCTCGGTGAGTGCCGTACCGGTCATGCCGGAGAGCTTGTCATAGAGACGGAAGTAGTTCTGCAGGGTGATGGTGGCCAGCGTCTGGTTCTCCTCGCGCACGAGCACGCCCTCTTTGGCCTCGATGGCCTGGTGCAGACCCTCGGAGTAGCGGCGGCCTTCCATAATGCGGCCGGTGAACTCGTCGACGATCTTGACCTCGCCGTTGGTGACCACGTACTGCTTATCGCGGTGGAACATGTACTGGGCCTTCAGCGCCTGCTGCAGGTGGTTGACCAGCTGGCCCGAAAGGTCGGCATAGATGTCCTCGATGCCCAGGCGGTGCTCGATCTTCTTAAGGCCGCGCTCGGTGGCGGCGATGGTGTGCTTGGCCTCGTCCATGACGTAGTCGCCCGTGGGCTCGACGTCCTCGGTGGCGGTGAGCATGTCGTGCGACACGTCCTCACCGCGCTCAAGGCCGCGCACGGCACGCGCGAAGTCCTTGTAGGTGCTGGCGGACTTGGTGCCGGCACCCGAGATGATGAGCGGCGTTCTGGCCTCATCGATCAAGATGGAGTCGACCTCGTCGACGATGGCGTAATGGTGACCGCGCTGCACGCGCTGCTCGGGGCGGGTGACCATGTTGTCGCGCAGGTAATCGAAACCGAACTCGGAGTTGGTGCCATAGGTGACATCGGCCTGGTAGGCCGGGCGCTTAAGCTCGAGCGGCATGTTGTTCTGGAGCAGACCGACGGTCATTCCCAGGTACTTGTAGATGCGGCCCATCCACTCGGAGTCGCGCTTTGCCAGGTAATCGTTGACGGTAACGACGTGTACGCCCTTGCCGGCAATAGCGTTGAGGTAGCCGGCCAGCGTGGAGACCAGGGTCTTGCCTTCGCCGGTCTTCATCTCGGCGATATGCCCCTCGTGCAGCGCCATGGCGCCGATGAGCTGTACATCAAAGTGACGCATGCCCGTGATGCGCTTGGAAGCCTCACGCACGGTGGCAAAAGCCTCGGGGAGCATGTCGTCGAGCGACTCGCCGTTGGCGTAACGCTCACGGAACTTATCGGTCTGGGCGCGGAGTTCCTCCTCGGTCATCTTCTCAAACTGGGGCTCAAGACCGTTGATCTGGTCGACGATCTTGTAGTAGCGCTTAAGGTCCTTATCGGATCCAAAGGACAGCAGCTTTGACATGAATCCCATGTGGTTTTCCTTTTTGGCCATCGCCCACGCCATGCAGCCTTGGGCGAGTTAAACACAGATAAATGTACTTTAGCCAAACAAGGCGCGGCCTATACGGTCGACCTCGTCCGCCACGTAATAACTACGACCAACCTGCCAAAAAGGGACAGGTTTATTTTGGCAGGTTTTATCTGGGAAAACGCTGCCACTCTGCAATTTGGCGCAAGCTAACCCGTCCCCTTCGCACCAATCTGGTGCAATGGGGGCAGGCTCGTTTGCACCAATAAAAGAAAAGGGCCGCGTACCCAAATGGATACGCGGCCCTTTAGCCATGAATGCGAGTGTTTGCTCGGCGAGCTATTTACTCAGCAGCCTCGGTGGTCTCGGCCTCGGCAGCGGCCTCCTCGACGGGAGCCTCTGCGGGAGCCTCGGCGGCCTGCTTGGCAGCCTCCTCGGCGAACTTAGCGGCACGCTTAGCCTTCTCGGCAGCCTTAGCCTCAGCGGCGGCCTTGCGAGCGGCCTCGGCCTCAGCAGCCTTGGCGGCCTTGGCAGCCTTGGCCTCCTCAGCCTTCTTGAGCTGGGCGGCAGCGGCGCCACCGAACTTGTCGGCGAAGCGCTGGACGCGTCCACCGGTGTCGACGAACTTCTGCTGGCCGGTGTAGAACGGGTGGCACTCGTTGCAAAGCTCGACCTTCATCTCGGACACGGTAGCGTGCGTCTTGAAGGTGTTGCCGCAGGAGCACGTCACCGTGCACTCGACATACTGGGGATGGATACCCTGCTTCATGGTAGGACTCCTTATTGGTCAGGCGCTGGTTACCGATCAGCGCATAAGGCGTCTTGGTTTCCGACCAAGACAACAAACTCGGCTATGGTACCACGGCGCCGCGTGTCCCACAAAAGGTTCACGGTCTTTTCGGAACGACACGAATCTGACCCATCGAAACACATCTCCACCGTTCCTTCAACTGGGAAAATGCCGTCCCCGGGGCCTGAGAAGGGCCCCGGGGATGTTCGACTGACTGCGGGAACGGCCTTTCCGCTCAATGTGTTCGGCTGAGATCGGAAATCAACCAAACTGAACTAGGTTAAGTTGACATGGTTAAAAACGAGGGGCGACGCTTTTGCGTCACCCCTCGTCCCGGCCGGTTGCTTTAGTTGTACACACGGTAGTTACACTTGAACTGGGTTATGTGTCCATAGTTGGAGCGGTACCAACCCGACGTATAGCTGATTGCCTCTGCGCCTAGATAGTCGTAGCCCTTGTTGTAGCGAAGCTGACGGTAGGTCGTGTCGTACTCTGCTACGTAAAACGTGTCTCCAGAGAAGGCTTTGTACCGGTCCTTAACCGTCGAAGCCATGTACGCGGGTTCGACATCGCCTTTCTCCCCGTTGAGCGCATAGACGGGTGCCGCGATTCCGCATAAAGCCGTTGCCACGAGGATGGCGTAGACAGCCATGCGCGACGCATTGGACTTCAGCTGTTCAAATAGTTTCATGTCATTCACCTCGCTCGTATGTATCGAGGTATTCCTGCTTGAGCGTCTGCGAGGACGACTTGATCTTTTCCACGAGCGCGCCGGCTTCGATGAAGTAGAACGAGTTGGTGAGGTCTGCCAGGTCGTCGAGCAGATGGCTTGAGATGAGCACGCT
>JAXKGF010000021.1:0-11406 GCA_036550515.1 Collinsella sp. | reverse complement strand
ATCCCATCTATATCAAGGAGCCCGAGGCGTTTTGTCCGGCGGATTCCGCGCGTCCCCAGTGCAGCGCTGCACTGTACGAGGCGGCTCGTTGCGGCGTGAGCATCATCTCGCTTCACACCAACCTGGACCGCTCGCACGAAGCGCGTACTCGCTTGAGTGAATTGCTGGGCGCTGAGCCCATGAGTTCGCTGGAGCATGTGGACGAGCCCGAGCTCACCGGTCTGGGCGCACTCGCGACCCTCCATGACGCCTGCAATCTGCGCGATCTCGCCAACCGTGCCGCCACGGCCTTTGGCAGCGACCCGCGCGTATGGGGCGACGCCGATCACCCGTGCCGCACCGTCGCCATTTTGGGCGGCTCCCTCGGCGACTTTGGCGAGCTTGCCATCGCCGCCGGTGCGGATGTCATTGTGACGGGCGAGGCGGGCTATCACGTGGCGCAGGACCTCGCTCTGCGCGGTCTGGGCATCATCCTGCTCGGCCACGACCGCTCCGAAGAGCCGTTCGTTGATATATTGATGAACTCTGCAGTTGACGCCGGGGTCGACCCCCGTCATGCGATTAAAATACTGAACCCTTGCCAATGGTGGACTGTGACAAAAGGAGAGAACTTATGAGCGCCGGCGCTACGCTACTCAAGCTGCAACAGATCGATTTGGAGCTCGCCCGCAACAAGAGCGAACTTGCCAATATGCCGGAGCTCAAGGAGCTCGCTTCCAAGCGCAAGACCTACGTTAAGCTCAAGGCCGAGATGACCAAGCTCTACGCCCAGCGCAAGGATCTGGATATTGAGCTCGACGACCTCAACACCACCGAGATCCAGACCAACAACGCCATCGAGGCTGCCAAGAAGCGTCACGTCGACGGTTCTGATTACCGCGAGGTGCAGGACCTGGAGAATGAGCTTGCCACCCTGGCAAAGCGTCTGGACAAGATCGAGCACACCCGCAAGGATGTCGTTGTCGCCCATAAGGAGGCGCTCGACCGCGAGGCACGCGCGCAGGCCATCATCGCCAAATTCGAGGAGGGCGTGAAGGCCGATACCAAGGCCGCCCGCGCCAAGGCCGCCGACCTGCAGGCCCAGATTGACGCCGCGACCAAGGAGCGCACCGCCCTTGCCGCTACGCTGCCGACCGACGTGCTCACCGACTACGAGCGCCTGCTCAAGCAGTTCCGCGGCCTGGCCGTCGAGACCATCCAGGGCAACATTCCCACCATCTGCCACACCGCGCTGCAGGCATCGTCCATGAGCGACCTCAACCACGACGGTAGCGAGATCGCGCACTGCCCGTATTGCCACCGCCTGCTGGTGCTTCCCAGCAAGGAAGCCTAACGATGACGGCGGCACCCAACAATTCAATGCAACTTGAGGGAAAAACGATCCTGCTGGGTATTACCGGCGGGATCGCCGCCTATAAGTCGTGCAATATCGTGCGCCTGCTACAAAAGCGCGGCGCACGCGTCAAGGTCGTTATGAGCGAGCATGCCACGGAGTTTGTGGGGCCGCTCACCTTCCGTGCGCTCACCAACGAGCCCGTCGCCGTAGGTCTGTTCGACGACCCCTCCGACCCCATCCACCATATTTCGCTGGCCCAGGAGCCCGACCTGGTGGTCGTGGCGCCCGCGACGGCCAATATCATCGCCAAGATGGCCAACGGCATTGCCGATGACCTCATCTCCACCACGCTGCTTGCCACGCCGCGACCCATCGTGATCGCACCCGCCATGAACAATGGCATGTGGAAGGCGCCGGCGACACAGGCCAATATGGCAACGCTGCGCGAGCGCGGGGTGCATGTGGTGGGACCCGGCAGTGGCTATCTTGCCTGCGGCGACGTGGACACGGGACGCATGAGCGAGCCCGAGGACATTGTCGAAGCCATCTGCGAGGTGCTCAATCCCGTGCCGCAAGACCTGGCGGACAAGCGCATCGTGATCACCGCCGGCCCCACGCATGAGCCAATCGATCCGGTGCGTTTTATCGGCAATCGGTCGTCGGGCAAGATGGGCATCGCCCTGGCGGGGGAGGCTGCTCGCCGCGGTGCTGAGGTCACGCTCGTGCTGGGGCCGACATCGCTCGATGTTCCCCGCGGCGTAGAGTGCGTGTGCGTACAGACCGCCGCAGAGATGCTGCATGCGGCGTTAAACGCCTTCCAGACGGCCGATGCGGCCATTTGTGCGGCGGCTGTCGCCGACTACACACCCGCGGCCCCTGCCGACCATAAGCTCAAAAAGGCCAACGAACGCTTGGATCGCATCGAACTCGTCGAGACGGTCGATATTTTGGCCGAGCTCTCGCGCCAGAAGGGCGAGCGCCGTGTGATTGGATTTGCAGCCGAGACTGATAACGTTGTGGAGTACGCTGAGCGCAAATTGGCCCGCAAGGGCTGCGATGCGATCATCGCCAACGATGTCTCACGCGCCGATTCAGGCTTTGGAACTGATACCAATAAGGCTTGGATCGTGAGCACAGCAGGGACTCAGGAACTTCCGGTGCTAACAAAACCCCAGCTCGCAGATACAATTTTGGACTTGCTCAAAAATAATTAAAAAAGTTCTTGCACAAGGGCAAAGTTTCGGGTTAATATACTCCCTGTTGCAAGCGAGAGCAGAGCAACAAACAAAAGCTTCGGGACGTGGCGCAGCTTGGTAGCGCACTTGACTGGGGGTCAAGGGGTCGCTGGTTCGAATCCAGTCGTCCCGACCAGAAGTTTGCAGGTCAGGCACCTAGTGCCTGACCTTTTTTGTTTTAAGCAATTGCTTAATTTTGATTAAGCAACAGGGTGCCAAAAATCTACCTGCGCGATAATCGCCTTTTGCGGTTACTTGTACGTTTTGCACGCGCTTGAGCCGATTTATTAACGCGATATGATTCTACATACGCGCAGCAGGTACACGCCAAGAACGGGCTGTATTTATCGCGGCGATATACACCGATATAGCCACTGTAACGAACAAGCGTGTCGCTGTATTTATTCCAGTAGTTCACTTGACCGGTGGACAAGTGAGCTGTTGCAACGAAACGCCAAGCAGGACGGGCTCTATACAAGGCATCCGCAGGGGTAATGGCGAGGGAGTCCGGCAGGCGCTCTGAGAGCCGCTGTATGACCCCATTTCTCCTCAAACCGATAATCTGTGCCACGAGCCTCAAACCGTTCGTACACTTGCCAAAAGAAAAGCCCGCACGGAGACGCGCGGGCTTTTCGCCAGGTAAACTAGAAGACAGGCTAGAAACAAAAAACTGGGCAGATACTCATGGCCAAGCGGGCAACATAATAACCGCCCGAACCTGTAGACCCATATTTAGTAACAAAGAGGAATCCCTCTGTAGTACTCGGGTATGTTCCACGCTCATAAAACATGCTGCCGTTGGCAAGTCCAGATATCTCGGTCACACCATTTTCTTTAGGACTATCTTTCCCCTTGAAGGCCTCGTACTGGGTACCCTCGGAGGAGGTCCAGGGATAGCTGGATGCCCAGTGGGAGGTGGAGACGATCTCGGAGTAGCTGAGCAGGAACAGCTTGTCCGAGGTAGCCGTCACAGCAGCGTCCGTATCGGCTCCGTCGACGTTGTTCGTCAACTTCTTGACGGCCTTCACTTTAGACTGGAAGTCTGAGGGCATTAGGTTCCAGATCTCGCCCGAGTTCATCTTCGCACGGAGCTCAGACTTCTCCCAGCCGCCGGCATTGGTGTCGGTGGCGTTCATGGGGGACCGAATGCCCGTCGAGGTGGTGAGGAACGTGAGGCCCGCCTTGCCCGAGCCGTCGGCCAAGTCATCGTGGTTGATGCCGATGATGCGGTACTCGAGCGTCTTGCCGTCCGTCAGCTTCATCGAGAACTTCGTCCCTGCATCCATCGCGGCCTTGGCTTTCGCGTAGGCGGGCGAGGCCTCGCCCTTGGCGGCGATGTCCTCGGCCACGGCCTTCTGCTCGGCAAGCGTCCAGTCCTTCGCGTCCTTGGCGATAGCCGCCTGGACGGTCGCGGAATCGGCCCCTGTGGAGCCTCCACCAGACGCGCCGCCGCCCTCGACGCCGCCGGTCGCCCCGCTGTTCACCGTGTTGCCGACCAGGTTGAACTGGTTTCGGATGGCCCCGGCCACGCCGGGTCCCGCGAACACGATCACCAGGCCGATGATCGCGATGATCAGGACATACTCGATAATTGACTGCCCTCGGAGACGGGTATTCCTAGGAGATACCCCCCCGAAGGTTAATTGCCGCTGCATGCATTTGCGACACTCCCTTCGCTCAGGGTGAATAAAAACGGCTTGAGCGTAGGACTATTCCAAAAGGTTGCTCCGGTCTTGCCGCAGCGGCAAAGATGACGGTAGGGGAGAAAACCGAGTGTCTTGAATGCAGTCAATTGCCCTCTCGAAGCCCTCGCACGGCTGCACCTTGTCGATATAGAGGCGATTGTGGGTGCCCCCCCTGTACCGCCCAATGTTTGACAATCTTGCTCGAGTTTCCTTCGCCGGGTTTGGCAGCTGAACCAAAGGCATAAAAACGCAAAGCTATAATAACGACCGAATGAGAAACAACGCGATTCGAACTGTCTATTCGCCCACGAGAAAGAATCGTCCATGAGCATATTCGACAAAGGCTTCGACCCGCTGCGAGAGATTCAGAGGGCCACTGAGACTGCCGGCGAGGCGACGGCCAGGATTGCAGAGGGGGCATCTGGGGTGGCGGTAGCGGCAGGCGCTGCGATCGTGGACGCGGCGACAACGGCGGGCGCGGCGGTCGCAGGGGCGGCGGGCGGCGCGAGGGCCGCCCTCGACCAAAAAGAGGCCGAAAGACTTGATGCGGAGAAGGCGGTGTACGCGCCCAAGGTACAGGAAGCCCTGAGGGCGATTGAGGGCACCCGCGCACGGGAACTACTCGACTCGTTCCAGGAGTCTCCGCTCCCGTTGACGGAAGCCATTGCCGCCAAGGTGAAGTCAGCCTTCCCGATACCGAGGGAGCAGACCGTCGTCTGGGCCGACGCCGAGTTCGACCTCAGGCCAAGCGGCATCGCCATGACCGAAAAGGGCGTCTACATCAAGGCGGACGCCGACGCGTTCGCCGTCCCGGGGAAGGAAAAGAGGCAGCCCCGCCTCTTCTACTTCGAGTGGGCGTACTTCGAGCCCGGCCCCTTCGCCTCCGACGGTGAAGGCAACCTTGCGCTCACCGTCGACGAAGCGTGCCGGAGCCAGTTCGTATCCCGCTGCCGGGCGCTCTGCGGCCTTGAGGATGACCGCGCCGCCGGCATAGACAGCGAGCTTGCCGCAGTGGACGATACGGCGGTCAAGGCCGCGGCAGTCGCGGCGGCGGCGACCATCAACAGCAACGGGGAGGTCTTCGTCGAGCAACGGGCGGCGGTCAACAACCCCGCGGGCCACGGAGAGCTTGCCGAGGAGGCGAACAACATCATCGACAGGCTCCAGGGACACCAGGCCGAGATTCTGGGGAGGGACAACGCAAAGAACGGCCCCGACCGAAGCGTCGACGGAGTTCTGATCCAGACCAAGTACTACAAGACGGCACGCGGCTCCCTCGAGGCATGCTTCGATCCGAGCAGCCATCAGTATCGCTACCTCGCGAAAGACGGCACGCCGATGCAGCTCGAGGTCCCGAAAGACCAGTACCAGCAGGTGCTCCGCGGCTTTGAGAAGAAGATTAGCCAAGGCAAGGTCCCCGGCGTCAGCGACCCCAGGGACGCCGAGAAGATCGTCCGCAAGGGCAAGCTCACATACGACCAGGCGGTGAACCTCACCAAGCCGGGAACGGTGGAATCGGTGGCCTATGATGCCGCGACCGGCGCTGTCACATGCTCCTGCGCATTCGGCCTGTCGTTTCTGGCGACGACGTTCATGGCGTACAGGGAGACCAGGGACATCAACGGTGCCGTCCAGGCGGGCATCGCCGCCGGCGTCCAGGTGTTCGGCCTTTCCTTCGCCCAGCATATGGTCGTTTCGCAGCTCTCCAGAGCGGGGCTTTCCAACGCTTTGATGGCGCCCAGCCAGGCGTTGGTCGGCAAGCTCGGATTCAAGGCGTCCGCCACAATCGTCAACGGCCTGCGCGCGCTTACGGGCAAGACCGCCATCAGCGGAGCGGCCGCCTCAAAGCAGCTTGCGAAGATGCTAAGGGGCAATGCCGTCTCGGCAGCGGTGACCCTCGCCGTGTTCTCGGTCCCCGAGGCCTACAAGCTCTTCCAGGGCAAGGCAAGCGGCGCCCAGTACGCCCAGAACATGGCATGCCTCGCCACCTCGATCGCCGGGGGAATCGCCGGCGCCACCGCGGCAGGAGTCGCGGCGGCGAAGGTCGGTGCCGCGGCCGGCACGGCGGTGTCGCCCGGCGTGGGGACCATCGTCGGCCTCGCGGGCGGCATGGTCGGCGGGACGGTCGGCACAGCGGCCGCAGGCGCACTCGGCGGGATACTGTTCGAGGGCGACGGCGCGTCTTTCGGGCGGTACTTCAACGCCATGGTGTCGTGCATGGCGGTCGAGTACCTGCTCGACGGACGTGAGATGGACGAGTTGCTTGCTGCCCTAGACGGCGTAAAGCCGGAGGAGTTCAAGGCGCTGATGGAGGAGACGCTCCCATCGCAGTTCCAAGAGTCGAAGGTCCGGGCGTTCCTTGTCCCGTTGTTCGATGAGATCGTGTCGCGCAGAGAGCGCTTCGCGCTTCCCACCAGCAGTCAGATATCCGACGCCCTTGTCGAGTTCGAGCAGACGATGTGCGCGGACAATCACTCGGCCTCCACCGCCATGCGCACGACCTCTTCCATCGGGTAGCGGGTGCCGCCATCCCCGTCCAAGGCCTCGTTGTAGGCCTCGATGTCCGCCATGTCCTCAGCCTTCTCGAGCGCGGCCCTTCTCACGAACTCGGAAAAGGACATGCCCGCAGCGTCCGCACGGCCCTGAATCAAGGCCCTTTCGCCCTCATCGAACTTGACCGCAATCTCGTACATCGCCATGATTGTTCCCGTCAACGCCGTCATCTGATTGAGCCAATTATCCACCCACCGCGTACGCCCTGAATTCCAAATGCCAAGCAGGGGAGAAAACCGAGAACCCGAAGGCATTATCAAATCGGGCGATTACGGGAGCAAACAGGATGACGTGCTCGGAGTCCGTCCCGTTATCTGGGTCAAATTGAATTAGACACCGGCTCTCAAAACGGCTGAAACGAGAAGCCGTCCTCGATGCGCCGGGGTCGGCTTCTCGCACTGAGTTCGATACCGGTTAACGCCACGCTTTGGGAGAGATCACACCGGGCGCCCCGGAGTTGAACGCATAATTTGCAGCGCTCGGATCGATAATCCACTCCGAGCAGTCGAGGCTCAGGTTGTTGCAGTCTGAGAACATCCAATAGCATCCATATGGCTTGAAATCAGCCGTGGAGATAGGACCGAATTCGATAGATTCCAGATTATGGCAATATGCGAATGCCGATACAGCGGTCACGCAATGAGATAAATCCCATGTCGATAGATCCAGGTCTCTCACATTCCCGCAGTTATAGAAAATATGCTCGATACCGGAGACCGAACTGGTATCGAGCTTCGACACATCAAACGAAATGCAATTCTTGAATTGATGGAACCAGAAGGAGATGCTGATCGACTTAATGCCGCCGTCAACGACGGACACGCTCCTACAATCACTTGAACGGCTATACCACGGAGCGTTAGTCGCATCGTTTGAGTAGTTGTAGTCTATCGGTGTATAGCGATCCGTCTCGAATCCCGTATACAGCGCAGTCACCTTGCGGTAGTTGAACATGTCTCCTACCTTGGGCACCCCGCGCCTCTTGTAGAACATGAGGCTGTGGTCGTCCTCGGAGTAGACCGCGAACGCCGTGCCGTTCTCAGGGTCGGGGATGTCCTCCGGCTCGTAGAAGTTCTCGCCCGTCGTGCCAGACCCGATGGCGCCCGCCACCGTGTTGAACTGGTTTCTGATGGCAGACGAGACCCACGGCCCCGCGATCAAGATAACCAAGACTATAATCGCGATGATCAGGACGTACTCTACTGTCGACTGCCCCTTCGGACGACGGGTAAATCTCGGAGATACCCCCCCCGAAAGGAATTTCCGCTGCATGCATGTGCGGCTCCTCTCGGATTGCTTCGGCTGATGCTGCAGAGGATAGACGCGATTACTAAGGATGAGTCAACAATGCCGCAGCGGCATTCACACTAAGAGGGTAAGGCGTTCGGAGTGACATCCCGTTCCAAAACGTATACTTGATTTAAGGCGGAGTGGAATGTGGGCGCGCAAGGAGATGCGGAATCGATGAGAGCCTCAAAAAAAATTACTGCAGTGTTATCATCTTTCATCCTCTCTATTCTTCCATTTCTGATTCTATGGGCGGCTTGGTCAGTCCTCCCTGATACAATTCCCGCTCATTGGAGTGGGGGTGTGGTTGATCGATGGGGTAATAAGCTTGAATTGCTGGTTGTTCCGCTGTTTTCTCTGATTGGTTCTATTGCAATTTCTGTGTACCTTATTGTTTCCACGCGGCGAAGAGAGTTCGCGGATTTCTCTGTTCGAATGCGACGGGACTTTATTGCGTGCTATATTTCTAGTCTTCTTTTATCGACAACCTGCTCAGTGATAATTGCCGTTTGGGTTCAGTTGATTCTTACGCAAAACACTGCGGTTGATGGGGGGCTTGGACTATCGATCCTGTATTCCCTTCCCGGGCTATATGTGATCTTGTGCGCTTTGCCGCCTTTTTATGCGAGCGGCGAGAGCAAAAAGGCAGAGCGCCTGATAACAGTTCTTATTGGCGGCGCGGAGATTGTTCTTTGTGGAATAGTGCTTGAAGGTTCGGCTGCCTCTTATGCGATGATTGGACTGATAATTCTGTTCTGTGCGTTTGAGATTGTGTCACAGGCAAGGGATAGCCGGTCCTTATGAGTTGAATTACGCGCGTGCGGATATAAAGGGTGGCATGTTAAATTTGTTGAAAACTCTGACATGCGCTGCCGACTTCATTAAAATCGATTGCCAATCAAGTCTTCCTATATATGCGAGCCCTGAGAAACTGCGCTGTGAACCTGAGACCGCTATCGATCGGCCCGGTGCGCCGGGCCGCTGTCCTCGAGCCGGCATCAGCTTGCCGGTCTCAAAACGTATGCGTTTCACCATGAGAGAGGAATCTGTCATGAGCTGGAAACCGAGAAAATGCGATATCGCCTTACTGACTTTGGCGGCTCTGATGTGTTTCGCCGCCTTAATCGCCGTCAATATCAAACCGCAACACGATGCTTATCCCTCATCTTTGTCCATTAAAATGGGCCAAGATTTCAGCCTCGGCCGAAACGTCAATTATTTTAACAAGTTAAAACCTAATGAGGAAAACATCTTGATGTTCTGGGCATCGTGGTGTCAGCACTGCGAATCTCTCATAGAAGATATGCAACAACTTGATAATTTCGCAGCCTTAAGGAAGAACCTTTTCACTGTTTCCGAGGACAGCACAATTGAAGAAGCCTCGGTCCATGAAGGAGACTTTCCCATATACATAGATTAAGATAAGACCGTGTATGACCAATATGAACTTGAGCATATTCCGTCCGTATTCATACTGGATGACCAAGGAAACATCATCGGCCCATCCGAAGGAGAGGAAGAACCTCTTGCCTTATTAAAGAAATACGCCAAATACAACGGATATAAAGCGGAAGAAGGCGACATCGAGTAACTATCAAAGGCCAGATTAAGGAGCCAGCCATGAAGAAATGCCTGCCCTCCATCGTCTCAGCAGCTCTTTGCCTCTCCCTTGTCATGACACCATTTGTGCCCGTTGCGGCAGCCTATGCCGACGAGGGATCTCCCGCCGAGAGCAGCGAGATCTATGTCGGAGACAACTACGACGAAAATTACGATATATCCCCTTTTGAGCGCGGGCGCTGCACGGATTCATATTCCAAGGCGTGGTGCGATTCTCACGGATTTGCAAATAACCGCACCGTCCCTCACAAGGTCAAGCTGAACGCGAAGGAGGAGGCTTGCCTGCGCGATCTCTAGCTTGCTGGCACCGCTGAAGTTATCGCCGGTCTCGTGACAACCGGTCCTGGCGGCGGCTTTTTTGCAACCGCAATGACATCGTACCGACTTTTCACTTGCATGTTCTGAAAGGCAGTTGCCATGCTGTCGCAAAATCAATCAAGATACTTGGTCACAATCGGCTTTGCCCTGCTTGCATTACTCTTTGCTAGCGACCTTTTGCTGAAACCACCCAAGGAACTCGTTTTGCTTGCCATAGACTGCATTTCCGCCCTTTACTTTACGGCAACCCTATTCGTCGGACTAAAGGAGAGGAAAAAAGGCGCAGTCGTTGCATCTGCCGTAGGCGTGATCACAGCCATTGCCTCATTCTTTATCTGACACATTGGTGATCTAGGGGCGATATCGTAGGAATACGACCGGGAGAGCCGGGACCAGATTACCCGGGTTGCCCGGTCGGCTCGCGCGACGGCGCGGCGGTTCCACAGAAAGATCTCCGGACTTCACGCCGTTTCTGATCGCATTGTAGACAGCCATCTCGTCTTCGCAGTCGGCGAGCACGCGGTGTGCGTCGTCGTTTTGGATGTCCAGTAAATCTCGAAGGTCCTCCATGCACCAGCGTCCGAGATCTGGCCATGCGCGTTGCGCGAGCTGATAAGTGTCGATTGCGATGTTGTAGTTAAAGTCCAGGCCAAAGCCGTCCCAGGCAGAACGGCTTTGTTTCCTTGATTATCAACTTCATCCGGACACTTCCCGCATTCATCCGTGTGTGTACGGATGAATGCGGGGTTCAATACCCCGGCGGCCTGATCGGCAGACCGCCGGGAATTCTCACTCCTCGAAAAAAGCCGGCACTCGGTTAGTCCTGCGCATCTTGAAATCGCCAGACTCATGGGAGACGTAGAGAATGCCGTCCATCCCATCTCGTGATGCATACGACAGGTGAACTGAACCGCAATCCGATCCATCATTGTCGAGAAGATCGAACGAATTCGGGTCGCTCGTTGCGGCCAAACGACCACTCAGACAAGAACCATCGTCATTACAGATTTGCCATTCCATGTCTTCGCCTGCAAGAATCGCCATAGACGGCCTGGTCGCGCCATCGTTGACATACATCCCGTCTATGCCAAACCCATTTTCAGCGCCATCGATGAACGACTGCTCGGACCTATACCTCGCAAATGATGCACATAGCACCATTGCAAGACAAAGTACAAAGCCAACAATCGCTATCTTTGCATAGCTCTTGCCTATCATGTCATTCACCTCCCTCGTATGTATCGAGGTATTCCTGCTTGAGCGTCTGCGAGGACGACTTGATCTTTTCCACGAGCGCGCCGGCTTCGATGAAGTAGAACGAGTTGGTGAGGTCTGCCAGGTCGTCGAGCAGATGGCTTGAGATGAGCACGCT
>JAXKGF010000020.1:0-2670 GCA_036550515.1 Collinsella sp. | reverse complement strand
CGTAGCGTTCCGCCACACAAAACACTCACGCAAAAGAGGCCCGTTTCCCCAGGTCAGAAGGGGTAAACGGGCCTCAGCAACTGTCAAATTCAGGTTATACATAAGACCCTGTCTGTCCACAAGGATATTTTTCAAAAACTCGCAAACCCGCCCGTTGCGGCGACTCCAATCGAAAACGCGCACTCTCCAGGTCGTTCGCGTTTAGTACTCGCTTGTCAGCGAGTAATGGCCAGGCGTCACCTCGGCAACGCTCATCGGAACATCGAACAGCGAAGACATGGCCTCATCGCACAGGAGCTCCCCTTTCGACCCGTCCGCGTGCACCGTTCCATCCTTAATCAAAAGCAGCCGCTCGATTTCGGGAATGATATCCTCGGCATAGTGGGTGACCAGCAGGATTGCGCGCCCAGATTGCGCGATCGCGCGCATGGAGCGGCGCACGTAGTGCATCCCCTGCGGATCAAGACCCCATAATTTGACAGTTTGAGCACCACGATCTCCCACTAAAGCCGCAGGTCATGTGGCTATTTCTTTGTCAAGTTTTATGAGTTTTTCGCGTGGTTGGATATGGTTGGATGGTATAATGTGGTATCTGTAGAAAAACCCCGGGAGGCACCCGTGTACATCCACAAGTCGAAGCGCAAGGACGGCAGGATCTACCTGTCGCTGGCGGTGGCCTATCGCCAGGACGGCAAAAAGAAGATGAGGACGGTGGAGTCGCTGGGCTACCTCGACAAGCTGCAGGAGGTCTACGACGACCCGATCGCCCACTTCCAGGCCATCTGCGACGCCGCCAACGCCGAGGCCGAGGCCGCCGCACAGGCCGTGAACATAGAGATTCACCCCTTGCAGAAGATGAGGGCCGGCGAGGACTACCGAAAGAACTACGGCTCGGCGGTGCTTCTGGCCATCTACAACATGCTGGGGATCGAGAAGGCCATCCGCAACGCGACTAAGGACTCCAAGGCCGACTACGATACCAACGCCGTCATGAGGCTGCTTGTCGCGGAGCGCATCCTCGACCCTGGTTCCAAGAAGCACGCCTGGGAGAACAAGGGGCGCCATTTCTTCAGGTGCGACTTCGAACTCGAGGACACCTACCGCGCGCTCGACTCCATCTGCGCCTGCGCGCGCCGCGTTGTCTCGGCGATCAACCGCGCCGTAGACGCGATGGGCGTCCGCGACACCACCTGCGTGTTCTACGACGTCACCAACTACTACTTCGAGGTCGACGACCCCGACGAACCCGGCGGACTCAGGCAAAAAGGGATGTCCAAGGAGCACAGGAAGAGCCCCATTGTGCAGATGGGACTTCTGCAGGACCCAGCCGGCATCCCGATAACCTACCGCCTCTTCCCCGGCAACACCCCCGACGCCTGCACGATGCTCGACGTGCTTGCCGACATGAAGCGCGACTACGGGTGCCAGAGGGTGATCGTGGTCGGCGACAAGGGCAACAACTGCTCTGTCAACATCCTGGCGCTCGCCGCGCGCGGCGACGGCTTCGTGTGCTCGCAGTCGATCCGCGGCAGCAAGTCCGACGCCAAGCTCAAGAAGTGGGTGCTCTCGGAGGCCGGCTACGCATGCACGCGCGACGACGAGGGCCGCGTCACCTACAAGGTGAAGAGCAAGCAGGGCTACAAGACCGTGACCGTCAAGGACGATGACGGCAGCGGGCGCAAGGAAGAGGTCGAGGTCAAGTACGTCGCCTTCTGGTCCGAGAAGTACCAGAAGAGGGCCCGCAAGGAACGCCAGGCGGCGATCGACAAGGCCAGGAGGCTCGTCACCAACCCCGGCGCCTACACGGCCAGCACGCACTTCGGCGCCGCCAAGTACGTCAAGGGCGTGGAGGTCGACGCCGAGACCGGCGAGCTGCTGGAGGCCGCGACCGCCCTTGAGTTCGACGAGGAGCGCCTGGCGGCCGAGGAGGCCTGCGACGGCTACTACTGCATCGTCACCAGCGAGACGAAGATGTCCGACAGCGACATCATCGAGGCCTACAGGGGCCTTTGGAAGATCGAGGAGTCCTTCAAGGTCACGAAGTCGGATCTCGAGACTCGGCCGGTGTACGTGTCGAGGGAAGAGCACATCGAGGCGCACTTCCTTACCTGCTACGTCGCGCTGTGCATCCTGAGAATCATCCAGGCCAAGTGCGGCGGCAAGCTCTCCGCCCGCGAGATCGCCGACGAGGTCGCAGCTATGTGCTGCACCAACATCGCCGACAACTGGTGGGTCTTCGACCACAGGAGCGAGGTCTCCGACAACCTGTGCAGGATGGCGGGATTCGACGGGTCCCGCAGGTTCGCGCAGACCAAGGATATCAAGGCGATGTTTTCCAAGGCAAAGCCGGCGTAGCGTTCCGCCACACAAAACACTCACGCAAAAGAGGCCCGTTTCCCCAGGTCAGAAGGGGTAAACGGGCCTCAGCAACTGTCAAATTCAGGGTTTCGGATTATACCCTAAGCGCTCGAAAAGGGGTAGAACGTTTTCCGGAAGGCTCCATATTCTACGTGTTTCCCGCGCTGAAGAGGCGGACCGCGCTTTACTTTTGTCCTTGGGACGCCTTTCCCCCTTCCCTTGTGTTTCTTGCGACTTCGCGGCTTTCGGCAGGAAACGTTTCCCCGCGTTTCCGGGCCGCTTGTCGATGTTGCGACAACGAAATACTTGCAT
>JAXKGF010000019.1:0-11340 GCA_036550515.1 Collinsella sp. | reverse complement strand
TTAAGTTTGCTGCTCTACAGTCCTGCGCAAGACGGAAAGCACATTAAGTGCTTTCCTTTGCGTGCGGAACTCGCGACAAACTTAACCCCCGCCCTCAGCCCCGGAAGCCCTCCCGGATGGCCCCAAAAAATTTTTCAAAAAAGTTGTTGCGCGCCGGACAGACTTCTGTGTATACTAATCCCCGCAGCGCACGCGAGCGGAAACAAACGCGAACGTCTGCCTGGGGAGTTAGCTCAGTTTGGTTAGAGCGCCGGCCTGTCACGTCGGAGGTCGCGGGTTCGAGCCCCGTACTTCCCGCCAACGCAATTAAAGCCACGTCTTCGGACGTGGCTTTTTGCGTTTGATGCACTTTGTTTCGATAGAACGATCGCCCTGGTGCATCTTCGCCCAGAATCCTCGCGCCTTCGGGAACGCAAGTAAAATCCAATAAGTATATCTGTCTGAACAACAGCTTTGTTGCGCAACACCTGTTCAACGAGACAGGGGGTTAGGTTATACTAAATTGCACTGTGCGCCGCATCTGATGCATTTCGCTCCAAGCGCGGCACTCAGTGGATATCCGATTTACCATTTGGATGTCCTGGCGGTCATTTAGCGTCTCGACACAAGCTCGGCCCCGGAGCTCGTTCGAGCTGTTCGTATTCCTTGAAAGGGGAAAAATGGACATATCGAGGAAGACTGATTACGCCCTTCGCATGCTGGCGATGCTTGCCGAGGATCCGGAGCGTTTGCTTTCTGTTCGCACCGCTGCCGAAGAGGTCAATGTCCCGTATTCGTTTGCCCGCTCGATTCAGCACGGTTTGGTCCAGGCCGGTATTGTGGAGAGCCTGCGTGGCGTCCACGGTGGCATGCGTCTCAAGGTCAGTCCGGACGACGTCACTATCCGCCAGGTCGTCGAGGCCGTTCAGGGTCCTATGGTTATGAACGATTGCACCGCGCCCGATGGTGACTGTGCGCGCATGGGCGCGTGCTGCTATCATCCCCTGTGGGCCGGAGCTCAGGCGTTGATGCGCGACTACCTCGATTCCGTTTCGCTCGGCGACATCGTCGCTCACCGCCAGTTCCCGGCCGTCGATCCCAAGTTCGCCGACCGCGAAGCGTTTCCCGAGTACGCCATCTGCGCGTGCGCTTACCGGGAGGAATAGCGCCGCATAAGGAGCATAGCCATGATCCAGGACCCCTTTCGTTCGATGATTCGTTCGGAAGGGGTCCTGCGTTATCGCGACCTTCCGTGGCGCCGCACGCGCGATCCGTACATCATTTGGCTTTCTGAGGTCATGCTGCAGCAAACGCAGGTGCCGCGTGTGGAGGCGCGCATGCCGGTGTGGCTCGATCGTTTTCCGACTGTGCAGGCGCTTGCCCAGGCCGCGCCTTCCGATGTTTTGGACGCTTGGCAGGGCATGGGCTACAACCGACGCGCTCTGGCGCTTCATGGGGCCGCTCAACGGGTCGTAGAGGATTGGGGCGGGGAGTTTCCGCGCGAGACGCGTGACCTGGTCGCCCTGCCTGGTATTGGCCCGGCAACGGCGCAGGGTATCCGGTCGTTTGCGTTTGATCTTCCAGGTGTGTATCTGGAGACCAACGTGCGCACGGTCTTTTTGCATCATTTCTTTCCCGATGTACCGGCTGTTCCCGATCGCGAGCTGGTGCCGCTGATCCAGGCTGCTTGTCCGGCGGCTCCCGGTGCGTCGGCGGACGAGATTGCGCCCTTTGCCGCGCCTCAAGACGATGCCGACACGCCACGCGCGTGGTATTACGCGTTGCTAGATTACGGTGCATATCTAAAAAAGACGTTGCCCAATCCGTCCAGGCGCTCGGCGGGCTATAGCCGTCAGTCCAAGTTTGAGGGCTCGCGTCGCCAAAAGCGCGCGCATATCGTGCGTATGTTGCTGGCAGCGCGCGATGGCCAGCCGGCGGGGATTACGGTTGATGAAGCTGTTGCAGGCGTTAACGAGATGGAGACGGCAGCCGGCCGAGATTCGGTCGAGCGCGAGCTGGTCGCAAGTATTCTTGCCGATCTGGAGCGTGAGGGCTTTTGCCGAGCCGAGGGCGATCGCTGGCTGAGCATCTAGCCTGTGCAAATCTGAAGAACAGGATTGTAAGGTTTAGATTTCCGGCATGAGGGCATCCTAAAGACAAGGCCGCTCGAAGCCTACGGGCGGCATGCGTTGAAGGGAAGTACACCTATGGATTTTGAGAGCTCCCAAACCAAGAAGAACCTCGAGACCGCTTTTGCCGGTGAGTCCCAGGCACACACCAAGTATCGCTACTATGCCTCCAAGGCCAAGAAGGACGGCTACGTTCAGATCTCGAACATCTTTGCCGAGACGGCCGGCAACGAGTCCGAGCACGCCAAACTGTGGTTTAAGTATCTGCACGATGGCGCCGTCCCCGATACCCTGGACAACTTGCGTGATGCCGCTGCGGGCGAGAACTACGAGTGGACCACGATGTACGACGAGTTTGCCAAGACCGCCGAGGAGGAGGGCTTTGTCGAGATCGCCGAGAAGTTCCGCGGTGTCGCCGCCGTCGAGAAGGCCCACGAGGAGCGCTACAACAAACTCGTCGAGCGCATCGAGTCGGGCGAGGTGTTTGAGCGCGAGGGCGTGAAGGTGTGGAAGTGCCTGAACTGTGGGCACCTGCACGTTGGTGCCGAGGCGCCCGAGGTGTGCCCGGTGTGTAACCACCCCAAGGCGTACTTTGAAGAGCAGGTGGTGAACTACTAGCGTGTGGCGCTAGCGTGAGCTGGGCCGGGAGGGCCGGATTACCTTCCCTCCTCGCTCACGGCTTCGCAGGGTCGCGTTGAGGGAAGGTAGTCCGGCCCTCCCGGCCCGCTTTGGGTCGTCGCGTGCTCGTTACTGAAAAGCTGATAAGAAGTTTGCGTGCCGCCCCGATAGGGGCGGCACGTTTTGTATAGGGATTGGGTTGCGGCCATTTGGTTGACGGGGCTTGCTCCGGGTTGGGGCGGCGCCGTTGTTTAGGGGGTACACTGGGTAGCGGCTTTTAGTTTATCTACTACCTGATGGGGTGTTTTTGTATGGGTAAGAAGTCTCGGGCTCGGGTTGCTGCGGCGGGAACTCGCAAGGATCCTGATCGTCGGGTTGCCGAGGGTAAAAAGGCCGATCGTGCTGAGAAGGACAAGAAGGTCGGGGCGCATGCTCATCCTGAGTGGGCGCCTCATTTGAATTCGGCTAGTGAGGATTTGACTGCCAAGTTATTTACTCTGGTCGAGGTAATTTTGGGCATGGTGCCCCTTGTGGTTATCGGTTTGTTCTTGGCTTCGAAGGACGCCACGAGTGTCGATAAACTCACCGATGTCTTTTCTCAGGACCCCTCGATGGTGGTCTCGTTTATTTCTGCGTGCTTGCAGCCGTTTGTGGCGTACATGCTGTATATGGTCTACCGCAAATACTGCGAGGGTGATGCGGGCTTTGCCGCCGGTAACCTGATCGGTCTTTTGTGCTCCGAGATCCTACTGCTCAATATCCCGGGCGTCATCGGTATGGGCATCTTGCTGTGGCGTGTTTGGCGCAACGTCGCCCCGCACTTTGAGAGCTGGTTGTTTGAACGCCGTGCAATGGGCGTGCTGGCAGACATCGCGGGCTCGCTCGTGATTCTAGCCTTGGCGTTTATGTGCGCCACCGCCACCCGAGGTCTCGCGGGCATCTAAAGCTGCCTCCACCGACTGCGGAGCACGGGGCGGGGAAACACCTTTCCCTCTCGCTCACGGCTGCGCAGGTCGCGCGAGGTAAAGGTGTTTCCCTACCCTGTGCTCCGGCTTCGGGTCGTCGCGTGCTTGCTACTGAAAAACTGATAAGAAGTTAGCGTGCCGCCCCTTTTGGGGCGGCACGTTTTTGTATGGGGTCCCTGTCTTCACAATTTCCGTCAAGCTTTTGGTTAGATTTTGGTCAGTTGGCGTAAGGGTGGAAGGCCAAAAGATTGCTGACGAAAAAAGCTCAGAGAAAGTGCTGGTAGGGGAGTTGTTGAGCTTTTCGACAGCTTTTGAGCAAAAGAAACTTTGTGGCTATTGCCGGCGATTGCGTTGTCGCGGTCATGGCGGTGCGGGATGCTGGGCGCAAGCGTCGAATGCTCCGATTTTGGAGGCCAGCATGGATCTGTTTCTTGAGACTCCGCAGCAACAAGCTGAGCGCATGCTGCGTCAGCAGCAACGACTCATGGAGATGCAAATGCAGGGGGCGGCAGCCCAGCCCCCTGCGCAAAATGCCACGCCTGTGGTTTCGCCTGCGGGCGAATCGGCACCAGAGGCCTATTCCGTACAGCAAGATTCATATGCGCAGGAGCTCGCGTTCGACAAGCGTCGTGCGCGTCGTCGCCGCGTGGGCCAGCGCCTGCGCACATTGGCGATGATCGTGCTCATCCCGCTGGGGCTTGCGGTCATCTTTCTGGCGTCGTATGCCCTCACGTGCATCCTCAACGGCGCATCGCCCAACGAGGTGCTCCAACATCTAGCGGCCCTGGGCCAGCGCCTAGGCGACGTCATAACAACCATCCGCACCGGCTGGGAGAGCTAGCGTTTGTAACATTAGGACTTCTAGGGTGTAGGGATTATCGCCACGAGCGGAATTCTTGCATCCTGTTGGTCCTGTCGTGCGACTGAATAGTATTATTGAAGTTGAATAATAATAGGATTTGTTATGTATAAGCAGGATTTAGAGCAGACTCTGTTGGGCATTGACGAAGAGGCAGAGCTGGAAATAGGTCCAAGAGACGACAGGCCGAGCGTTGTATTGGTGGGAGGAAGCGCCTTCATGCTAAACGATGTGACGAATCGTTCGGTTACACATGACATCGATGTGTTTGAGGCGGACAGGTGCCTCCGCGAGATCATAGCTCGATACCCCGAGGTGAATGGTATGGCGGTGGCATATTGTAATCAGATGCCATTCAATTACGAAGATCGTTTGATCCCCTTGGATATTGGGGCGCGTTTTATCAGGTACTTTACGCCATCCTTGGAGGATCTGGCGGTAATGAAGCTCTATGCCTTCCGTCCGAACGACATCATCGATCTTCATAGTCAGGCATTCGTCGACCGACTTGATTGGGGGCTGCTCGAACGGCTTATATTCGACGAGGGAGAAGCACTGGCGTCGTCGCCTTCGGAGCGGAGTTATCAAGAGATGGTCTGTGCATACAGGCAATACAAAAAGGAGGTGCTCGGTTGAATCTGACCTTTGAGGGATTCTTAAAAGGCTATTGCCGAGAGCTATCCGGACAGCAGTCGCTCAGTTTTAGAAAACTGGTTAAGCAAGCGACGACGGTTGCGCCGCGCGTGGCGGAGCCCCTGTTTTTGCTCGCTTTGGCACAGGGTAAAGCCGAATACGTTCTGGGCTTATCCGAGGGTTCGTGGATGGAAGAGGGTTACCGAGGCGTTTTGTCCTTGTACGCCCAAACGGGTAGCCTGGCATCTCTATGCGCCGAGGATAAACTTCCTAATCGTTATGCCAACGTTTGGCGTGCGTATAGAGCGGTGAAGGAAAAGCCAGTGGCGGACAGAAGGATCAACGCCCTGATGCGAAAAAGAACGTTGGGAGCGCTAGAGGAATCGGGCGTAACGCGCTACGGTCTCTGCCGCGATTTGAATCTGAATAAGGGAAACGTGTACGCATATTTAGCCGGTGATGACTCAAAGGTGAGCAGGGAGACGGCGCGCCGCATTATGGAATATGCGGAGGAGAGGGGCGCCCAAGAAGGGACCGGGCGCCCGGTGCGTATGGCGGGGTAAGATTGATCGCGGTTTTGATTGGTGCTCGATTGGGTTTGTTGGGCGGAGTTTATGTCTGCTATTGATATTGTGCTTGTTGTGATCGCCTTGGTGGCGGTGGGGGTTGCTGTGGCTTGCGCCCTCCAACTCAAGAGCCTGCGTGCCGAGTTGCGGGAGCGTGGCGACAGTAGCGCGGAAACGCTGGCAGCACTCGAGCAGGCTAACAAAGCGCTCGATGCCCTGAACGTCGCGCTGGCCGAAACCCGTCGCACGGCCAATGCCATCGCGCAGCAGCAGACGACCGATGCGGCCGTAGAGCAGCAACGTTACCTGACCATCGCGCGCGAGTTCTCGCAAGCCGGTGACCGGATGGATGATCTGCGCCGCGAGACCGCCCAACAGCTCGGCGCCAATCGCGAGGGCATCGAGCATCGCCTGGACAAGGTGCGCGAGACGGTCGATGCTCAGCTGGGTGCCATCCGCGAAGACAACAACGTGCAGCTCGATCAGATGCGCGCGACGGTGGACGAGAAACTCTCCCGTACGCTCAACGATCGCCTGTCTGCATCGTTTAAGCAGGTGAGCGACCAGCTCGAGGCCGTGTACAAGGGCCTGGGCGATATGCAGTCCATTGCCACCGGCGTGGGCGACCTTAAGCGCGTGCTGGGCAACGTCAAGGCGCGTGGCATTTTGGGCGAGGTGCAGTTGGGTGCAATCCTGGCGGACATCCTTACGCCCGACCAGTATCTGGAAAACGTCGCCACCAAGCCTGGCGCCTCGGAGCGCGTTGAGTTTGCCGTCAAGCTGCCGGTAGACGAGGGCGATCCCGTGCTGCTGCCGATTGACTCCAAATTCCCGGGCGATGCGTATGAGCACTTGCTCGACGTGCAAGAGTCGGGTGATGCCGAGGCGGTGGCCACCGCGCGCAAGACGCTCGATGCGATGGTAAAGCGCGAGGCAAAGGACATCTGCGAAAAGTACCTGAGCGTGCCCGCGACCACCAACTTTGGCATTATGTTCGTGCCTTTTGAGGGTCTGTACGCCGAGGTCGTCAGTCGCCCCGGGCTTATCGAGACCTTGGGCCGCGACTATCACGTCAACGTTGCCGGTCCCAGCACCATGGCGGCCATCCTCAACAGCCTGCAGATGAGCTACCAGACGTTTAAGTTGCAAAAACGCACCGACGACGTGCTGCGTGTGCTCTCTGCCGTCAAGGCCGAGCTGCCGCGCTATCAGGCGGCGCTGCGCCGCGCCCAGCAGCAGATCGAGACCGCGGGTAAAACGGTCGAGGGCATCATCACCACACGCACCAACGTTATGGAGCGCAAACTCAAGGATATCGACGCGCTGGAAGACACGCGGGAGGCCGATGAGATCTTGGGGCTCACGTCTGCGAGCCTGCTCGCAGACCAAAAAGACGAGGACTAGCTGCATCTGACGGTGGGGCGCCTGCGCAAGCACGGCGCGGGCGCTTTTCGCGCCGTGCTTGCCTGAAGTGCGCTTTAGTGTGCAACAATGGCGTCTCGCCCTATCAGACGCGAAAGGAAGACCATGTCTCAGAGAAGCACCAGTCCGCTCAAACGTTCCACCGTGCGCCGCACGCTGCGGCGTTTTTGGGGCGTCACGCGCACACAACCGCTGATCGTCTTTCTCTCGGTGTTCTCGTCGGCGGGCTACATCTTTTTGCTCACGTTTGCCAACACCTACGTGATGGCCCTTATCGTCGACCGCGTCCAAGCGGGTTCCGTGGCGGGCAATCAAGTATTCGAGGTCTTTGGTCCCTACATTCTGGCGCTCGTGCTCGTTAACCTAGTGGGCCAGATCCTCTCCAAGCTGCAGGACTACACCGTCTACAAGCTCGAGATTGCGGGTAATTATCACTTGGCGCGCCTGTGCTTCGACACGCTCTCCAATCAATCCATGACATTCCACACCAGCCGTTTTGGCGGATCGCTTGTGAGCCAGACGAGTCGTTTTATGAGCGGCTACACGGGTCTGGTGGACGTAACGGTGTATTCGCTCATTCCCACCATCACCTCGGTTGTCTGCACGGTAGCGGCGCTCGCTCCGGTGGTGCCGACGTTTACCGTGATCCTGGTGGGCATTATGGTCGTCTACATCGCGTTTGTCTGGCTTATGTACAAGCGCACCATGCCGCTTTCGGCCGCGACGTCTGCCGCGCAGAACAAATTGTCGGGCGTGCTGTCCGACGCGGTCACGAATATCCTGGCCGTCAAGACCTGTGGGCGCGAGGACTTTGAGCGCGACCTGTTCGATGCCGCCGACCGCGCCGCGCGCGACGCCGAGACGGTTTCGATGCACGCCATGATGCAGCGCAACTTTACGACCTCGGGCCTTATCGTCATCACCATGGCCGTGGTGAGCGTGTTCGTCGCGGGCGGCAACGCGTGGTTTGGCATCTCGGCCGGCGCGCTCGTCATGATCTTTACCTATACGTACAACCTCACCATGCGTCTGAACTACGTGAGCTCCATGATGCAGCGCATCAACCGCGCGCTGGGCGACGCAGCCGAGATGACACGCGTGCTGGACGAGCCGCGTCTGGTGGCAGACGACGAGAACGCTCCCGAGCTCAAGGTTGGTGAGGGCGCGATTGATTTTGAGCACCTGAGCTTTGCATACCGTGACGCCGCGGCGGACGAGAGCGTGTTCGACGACCTGACGCTCCATGTGGCGGCGGGCCAGCGCGTGGGCCTGGTGGGCAAATCGGGCTCGGGCAAGACGACGCTCACCAAACTGCTGCTGCGCCTGGACGACGTACAGGGCGGCCGCGTGCTCGTGGACGGCCAGGACGTCTCGCGCTGTACGCAGCAGAGCCTGCGCCGTCAGGTTGCCTACGTGCCGCAGGAGGCGCTGCTGTTCCACCGCTCCATTCGCGAGAATATCGCCTACGGCCGCCCCGACGCCACCGACGAGCAAATTCGTGAGGCGGCGCGCCTGGCCAATGCCCTGGAGTTTATCGACCGCCTGCCCCATGGCTTTGACACTATGGTTGGCGAGCGCGGCGTCAAGCTTTCGGGCGGCCAGCGCCAGCGCGTGGCCATTGCCCGTGCCATCCTCACCGACGCGCCGATTCTGGTGCTCGACGAGGCGACGTCTGCCCTCGATAGCGAGTCGGAGGCGTTGGTGCAGGAGGCGCTCGAGAACCTGATGCGCGGTCGCACCTCCATCGTGGTGGCACATCGCCTGTCCACCGTGGCGGCGCTCGACCGTATCGTGGTGCTGGCTGACGGCGAGATCGTCGAGGACGGCACGCATGCGCAGCTGGTCGAGGCGGGCGGCGAGTATGCAAGCCTGTGGAGTCGCCAGACCGGCGCATTTTTAGAGGCGTAACGACCCCATACGTGGGACAATCGTGCCCATAGGTTTGTTGTGCCGTTGAGCCAAGGAGTCGTTATGCCACGCGAGACCAATGCCGCCAAACGCGAGCGCGCCATCGAGGTGTGCGAGCGCCTCAACCGTCGCTATGGCCCGGTCGAGTGCTTTTTGGACCACGAGAATCCCTTTAGGCTGCTCATCGCAGTGTTGCTCTCGGCGCAAACGACCGACGCGCAGGTCAACAAGGTGACACCCCAGCTGTTTGCCCAGTGGTCCACGCCCGAGGCCATGGCAGGGGCGAGCGTGGCCGATGTTGCGGATACCATTAAGTCGCTCGGCTTTTATAAGAGTAAAGCCAAGCACGCCGTGGAGGCTGCGCAGATGATTGTCGCCGATTACGGCGGCGAGGTGCCGGCCGACATGAAGGAGCTCGTCAAGCTGCCGGGCGTGGGGCGCAAGACGGCGAACATCGTGCTCAACGTGGGGTTTGGCATCGTGGAGGGCATCGCGGTTGATACACACGTCAACCGCATCGCGCATCGCCTGATGCTGAGCCCCAAGACGCATGCCAAGGAGCCGCTCAAGACCGAGCAAGATCTGCTCAAGATCTTGCCGCACGAGTATTGGGAGTCGGTCAATCACCAGTGGATCACCTTCGGTCGCGAGATCTGCGATGCCCGCAAGCCCAAGTGCGACGAGTGCCCGCTGGCAGACCTTTGCCCCAGCGTACGGGTGGTGCAATAGCTTTTTGCAAACTTTTTTGCAAAAAAGTCTCAAACCTTAGATATAGTTTGGTTGCGCAACCTTTTTAGTTTTTTCTCAGCTTAAATAGATGATGCAATTCAAATGTCTTCTTCTGCGAAGTGGTCGCGAAGAAGCAAGTCGGGAAAGGACGACCACATGAATAGGAAGCTTAACGCTGCTATCACAGCCGGTCTGAGCTTGAGTATGGTGCTCAGCTCCACGCCGGTTGCTGCTATCGCGGCGGAGACTGCCCAGGGTACAAACGAGGGGGCTACCGCTGCAGCCTCCACTGGCGTAAAGTACGTTACCTTCTTTGCTAACGGGGGCACTTTTGCTGACGGAACCCCCATCTCAATGGATAATAAGACGAATGAGAACGGCGAGATTACTCCGCACGCTTCTCCAGTGCGCGATGGATACGTCTTTGACGGCTGGTATTATGACAGCAAGTTTACCCAGGCTGTAGATTTTTCACAGCCCCTTCAGGGCGGTACAGATCACTTCATGCTGTTCGCCAAGTGGACTGAGGCTCCCTCGAATGTGCTTGATGTGACCTACTCTGCCAATGGCGGTCAGTTCGCCGACGGCAACGACGTCATGCTGGGCAAGACTGACAGCAATGGCATTGCTCGTCAGCCGCTTGCTCCTACGCGCGACGGCTATGTGTTTGCCGGTTGGTATTATCACAGCGACGGTACCGACCAGGTTGACTTCAACCAGCCGATCGTCGGTGGCAGCAAGCATGTGACCCTTTTCGCCGCTTGGACGCCTGCGAAGCAGGACAAGACTATCGATATCCTTTACGTTGCCAACGGTGGCACGTTCTTCGACGGCAACGAGACGCTCCAGGGCGTAACCGATACCGACGGTATCGCGCGTCTGCCGCTTCAGCCGACCCGCGAGGGCTATGACTTCCTTGGTTGGTCGTACGATCGCGACGGAAATGACCCCGTCGACTTCACGCAGGCCATCGTTGCGGGCAGCGGCCACGCGACCGTTTATGCCCAGTGGAAGCAGAACAACGAGAAGGCTGTTCTCTATGTCGCCAATGGTGGCGCCTTCGCCGATGGCAATGTGGCCATGGAGGGTGTCACTGACAGCAACGGCGTCGCCCGCCAGCCCCTGGCCCCGACCCGCGAGGGCTACACCTTTACCGGTTGGACTTACGATGCTGCTGGCACCGAGCCTGTCGACTTCACCAAGCCCGTCCAGGGTGGCGGTCAGCACGTTACGTTCTACGCACAGTGGGCAGAGCTTGCTAACAATGAGAAGGATGTTCTTTACGTCGCCAACGGTGGTGTTTTCGCTGATGGCAACGAAGTTCTCCAGGGTGTGACCGACGGCGACGGCGTCGCCCGCCAGCCCCTGGCCCCGACCCGCGAGGGCTACACCTTCGCCGGCTGGACCTACGACCGCGAGGGCACCGATCCTGTCGACTTCAGCAAGCCGCTGGTCGGCGGCGGCGACCACGCTACCCTTTATGCTCAGTGGAATGCTGTTGAGAAGGACAACTCCATCGACGTCCTCTACGT
>JAXKGF010000003.1:0-6540 GCA_036550515.1 Collinsella sp. | reverse complement strand
GGCCCTCATGTTCGGCAGGAACACCTCCGCGCAACCGGAAAAATAAGGAAAATGCATGCAACTGCCTAAACCCGAAAAAAATACATGACTAAACACGAAACACCGACTTGACGAAATACAACCGTGCGCTGCAGTACGCCGTGGAGTTCTGGCCCTACGTCATGAACGTGCTCGAAGACGGGCACCTGGAGCTCTCGAACAACGTCGCCGAGCAGGCCCAGCGAATCTTCGTCGTAGGGCGCAAGAACTGGCTCTTCAGCGATGCGCCACGCGGCGCGCGGGCGTCTGCGGCGATATACAGCGTCACCACCACGGCCAAGGCCAACGGGCTCAATCCCAGGCTTTACGTCGAGTGGCTGCTGACCGAGATGCCCAACGCCGGCGAGCTCACCGATGAGGTTGTGGACTCGTTCCTGCCATGGTCGGATAGGGTGCCTGAGTCCTGCAAGCTCGACCCAGCCGCTGCCGAGAAGGCCAAAGAGATGCCTGACGACTTCATAATTAACATCGACCCCGATGCGTTCGACGACGAGATGGCGAACAACGCCGAGGAGGGCCTGTAGCGACATAGCGGCCTACGGCATACCGCAACGCAAAGATGGAAACGTCCAGGACTTTTCCATCCGTATGCCGGAATGGCCCTGGACGTTTCCTGCTACGCGGTCATTTTGACGCTTACGCTCTAATGCCTCCACCGCTTGTCGCGGGCGGGGTAGACGATCCAGGCGGATGCGTAGCTTGCGATAAGGCAGACAATGACGCAGACGATGCTTGTCTGGAACCCGAATGAGTCATTGATAACGCCCCAGATTACGCTTGCGAAGCCAATGCCGATGTCATTGGCGAGCAGGAACAGGGCGTTTGCGGCGCCCCAGCGCTCTGGCGGGGTGTTCTTTACCGCTACGCTTTGATTAAGTGGCAGGCTTATGCCAGTGGCGAGACCATAGAAGATTCCGGACGCCAGGAAGACAGGTTCCCCGTACGGTGCGGCAAGTAGCATAAGGCAGCAGAGGATGCCGCACGCGACGGCTCCGGTCATTGTTTTGATTGCAGGTACGGTGTCCATGAAATGCTTTGAAATCATGCGAATGATAATCATGCTTACCGCGCTGATGGTGTAGAAGAGACCGGCGTGGGTATAGCCGAGAGTAGTACCGTACAGACCGGCAAAGAAGACGCCAAAGCCAAAAGTGGGGCACATGATCATCTGTGGGATGGCGCCAGGCAATGCGCGCGGCTCGAAGATGTTGAATGAGTCACGCAGGGTTCTCTTGGACACCTGGTCGCCTTCAGGACACTTTTCACTGTTAATTGTTTCGGATGTAGTTACTGTGGTGGAGCTGGGTGCCTGCCCGTCTTTTGAGTCGAGTTCGAGCCGGGTTTCCATTTTGATTCGGTATGCGCTGGAGCTTGGCAGAGTTTGCCATTTACTTTCATAGCGTGCGTTGAGGGCGATTACAAGCCCTGCAAACCCAACCAGGGCAAGGCCGACATAGAGGTTCGTTGAGGGATCGGTTCCTACTAGGTAAAGTGCGAAGGCTGGGCCGATGCTCATGGCGATAGCCTGTCCGAGGCCGTGGTATCCAATGCCTTCGCCGAGCCGTTCTTGCGGTAAGACGCTTGCTGCGGCGGTCGAGGCTGCTGTTGTTGCTGCGCCAAAGCCCACGCCTTGCAGCAAACGGCTGATTGTGAAGAGGGGATGCCCTGAACGACAGCGGACAGTGCTGTTCCTGCTATGAGGATAGCGATGCCGGCGATGATAACGAGTGAGCACTTGCCGTTGTCGATAACAGGGCCGACGAACAGTCGTGCTAACGCGGCGGCAATGGAGAAGACGAGTGCAAGTACGCCGGCAAGGCTCGCACCGTAACCTTGGCCTGCCAGGAAGACGCTGGTTCCACTGTTGAGTCCTTGGCCCATGACGAAGCAACAGAAGGTCAGCGCGATGATAAGCACGAAAATAAGCGACCACAGCTTCGGATGGTCGTCCTTACCGATATTTGGCATGAGAACCCTCCTATGATTCCAATACCCGTATTCTACGTCTGCAAAAAGTGAGATGTAAGCGCCAAAATGACCGCGTCTTAACAACCCGCTGGGCTTGAGGCAGAATCATCGCATCGACTTATCCTGGAAACTGCCTGACGAAGGCGACAGGATGCTTGTCAGCAAGGCGGCAAATCTTAACGAGAGCCAAATCCAAGAGCTTGCAAATCTTCAGCGAGGCGTTGCAGCAATATATCAGAACGAATGGACCGAACCTGTCCTCTGTCACATCGAACCGCATGAACGCGGCCTAGAGTACTCGCCAACACAGAGCAAGCACAGCGCGAAGGACAAGGTTTCTTCTGAAGAGCTTCGCTATCTCAACTCTTGTGTGCTTAATCCGTTCAAGCTCGATGAGCCAAGGGAATACAACTTCTGCGACTGTGTGCACAAGATGGACATACCTGACTCCATGAAGGCACGCTTGATTGAGATGGCAGGGACTCCTCTGTCCTCGAGGAAGCCACTGTTTGAATGGTGTGCTTATAGGTATTTCAATATTGGACGCATCCTCGACGACGCCAGGGATTTATCTGCCGACAGCCTCAAAGAGAGGCTTTGCTCCCATCTGCTTTCAAGCTGGAAATTCGAAGATGACTCCTCACCCGAAAGCTGGGGACCAATCCAATACCTGTTCATTCAGTCGATGTTTAACGCTCATCTCAACGAGCTGAGAAAGAGGGGTACCGGCATCGAGACAACGGAAAAAGCCTCAGCACTCGCCGAAGTATCAGCGGTCTTATCTCAAACAAGGCCGGTGATCTAAATGGCGTTTGAAAATATAGAGCAATTAATGCCGGATACGACCGAAACGAGATTGGCCTTCGAGGAGGCGCAACGCACCGTTGCTGATTGTGCAGATGCCGCATGGCGGGATATTTCTTCCGGCGATGTCCTAACCGCGAGCATTTCAACAGTTCAAGAAGCCGCAGATGACGCCTGGAAAGCATGCGAGCCAACACTCAACGCTGCAGGCGAAACTGTCCGCGATGGCGCAAGGAACGGAGCTTATCTTGGCGGCAGGTTCGTACTTGGAGTTGCCGACGTTGGAGAAAACGCATATGTCGGTGTTCAATCGAATATTGAACTACTGGCCGAAGACGAAGAAGCAGCGGTGAAAACCGCGCAAACACACGCTGTTGACGATGCAGCCAACGCCTGGGGCGACTTCATGGAAGCCGATGAGCAGATACGGGAAATCGGAGACTATGTCGAAACTGGAGGCGAAATCGCCACTGAAGTTGCGCTTGGTGCCGTAGCCGTCACCGCTTCTGCCCCTGCAGCACTCGCTGCTGGGGCTGTACTCGTTCTTGACGAAATGGGAAAGAGCTTGGAAGCCGGCGCTGAAGACGGTGAGATATCTCAGGAGGATATCGTCGGAGAAGTCGTTGCGGGAACTGTTACGGCAGCAACGCTTCTTGCCGGACGAGGTCTAAATAACTTTCTTGCCTCAAAGGCAGCAGAATCGGGCGCAAGCTCACGAATTCTGGATGATGCCGGAAAGGCAATTTACGAAGGCGACCGACTGCTTCCCAATAACGAGTTTGCGATCGACGGCGTGAAGTGTGCAACCGACGATCTCGGGCAGCTTTACCGCGTTGGCGACGACCTCGTTCCGAACATGAGCTATGAGATCAATGGGTATAAATACGTTACCGATGCAATGGGTAGGGTCGAATCGGCCGAAGGCTTCTTACAACTAAAGACCCACGAAGGTCGTTTGACCATCAAGGACACTATCCAGTCAATCGGAAAAGGGTTTGAAGAGCTTTTTGATCAAAGAGGCCATCTGATTGCCGACCGATTCAATGGATCAAATGGCCTTGAGAATATTGTCGCCATGGGCGGCGAGGTTAACCAAAAGCCTATGCAGCAATCGAGCAAAAATGCGCCGATGCTTTGGCTGATGGCGCTGAAGTGTTTTTCAAGGTTGAGCCACTTTATGAGGGCGGGTCATTCAGGCCTAGCTCGTTTGCTATCACGGACATTATTGACGGCGAAGAGACGGTTACGTTTCTTCTTAACACTGCAAAGGAAATGTAATGAGTGAAAAGAAGATGCTACAAGGGATAGCTTCAATTCTTGAGGAAACCCTCCCCGAAGACTGGAGCAAGGTCGTGTTTTACGCCGAGTACGCCGAGGGTGCGTTCTCTATTGAGTATTACGTTGCTGGCAGCGGAAAAGACGACTTCGTTAAATGCTTTGACCAAAAAGGCGTTTCGAGGGCATCCTTGATGAAAAACTTTATGGCTATCAACAAGTTCATTGAACCTGAAAGGGCCGCGCTTAAGCCCGAAAAGAGATGGGGATCGATGACGCTTATTCTCCATTCCAACGGCAAGTTCAAAGTTGATTACGACTACTCCGACATGACAGAAAACGCTTACGCCCGAAAGAAGGCCTGGAAAAAGAAATATCTCGCCTAGCAACGAACGGTCTGGGAAATCACCGCAAAGCCACCCGTGCATACTCTTCGAGCGCACGCGTCGTCGGCAACGTTTCGACCAGCGCGTTTTTGGGAGCCATGCAAACCCCTGTTCAACATTCCTCGGGAGTGATTGCTCTCTATGACGAATGGGATTCCCCATCGGGGAATCCCATTTTTTGTTGCCGACGACGTCCGGTATAATTTTTCCGTTTACGACGTCGTTCGGAAAGGGATGCCGACCTCTATGCGCCAGGGATTCGACAACGAAAAATACATCGAGCTGCAAGCCGCCAACATCAGAAAGCGCATCGCGCAATTCGGCGGCAAACTCTATCTGGAATTCGGAGGCAAGCTCTTCGACGACTACCACGCCTCGCGCGTGCTGCCCGGCTTTGAGCCGGACACCAAGTTCCGCATGTTGGAAAGTCTGGTGGACGATGTGGAAATCGTCATCGCCATCAACGCCAACCATATCGAAAAAGGCAAGACCCGCGGCGACCTCGGTATCCCCTACGACGAGGACGTGCTGCGACTCATCGACGTGTTCCGTTCCCGCGGCTTCCTCGTCGGCTCCGTAGTGCTCACCCAATACGCCAATCAGCCCGCCGCCGACGCCTACCGCCACCGCCTCGAGCAACTCGGCGTCACCTGCCGCCTGCACTACCCGATCGCCGGATACCCGCACGACATCGAACGCATCGTTTCAGACGACGGATACGGCAAGAACGAGTACATCGAGACCACCCGGCCGCTCGTCGTGGTCACCGCGCCCGGCCCTGGCTCCGGCAAACTCGCCACGTGCCTGAGCCAGCTCTACCACGAGCACCAGCGCGGCATCGACGCCGGCTATGCCAAATACGAGACGTTCCCCATCTGGAATCTTCCGCTCAACCATCCGGTCAACATCGCGTACGAGGCTGCCACCGTCGACCTCGACGATGCCAATATCATCGACCCGTTCCATCTGGAGGCGTACGGCGAGACCACCGTCAACTACAACCGCGACGTCGAAGCATTCCCCGTGCTCAAAGCCATGATGGAGCGCATCATGGGCGAAAGCCCCTATCAGAGCCCCACCGATATGGGCGTCAACATGGCCGGATACGCCATTGTGGACGACGATGCCTGCCGCGATGCCGCGCGTCTGGAAATCGTGCGCCGCTACTTCGCCGCCGCCGTGCACTTGAAGCGCACCGGCACTGGCGAGGAACAGGTGGAGCGGCTGCGCTCCATCATGAACCGGGCCGGCGTGACCCCCGATCTTTCTCCCGCCCGCGCCGTGGCCCTTGAGAAGGAAGCCGCCACCGGTGCCCCGGCTGGTGCCATGGTGCTGCCCGATGGCCATGTGGTCACCGGCAAAACCGGCGACCTGTTGGGCGCGGCCAGCGCGCTGCTGATGCACGCGCTCAAGGCCGTCACCGGTGTTGACGAAACCATTCCGGTAATCGACGATGCCGCCATCGAACCCATCTGTCGGCTGAAAACCGAGCATCTCAACAGCGTGAACCGACGCTTGCACTCGGATGAGACGCTGATTGCATTGTCAATCACCAGCGCCACCAGTCCTGTGGCCGCTCGCGTCATCGACGGGCTCAAACAGTTGCGGGGCTGCGACGCCTTCTTCTCCGTTATCATCTCATCCACGGACGAGGCGCTGTATCGCAAACTCGGCATCAACGTGTGCTGCGAACCGAAGTACGAACGGGTGAGTCTGTATCACCGGTAAGCGCCACCGATAAGCGCGGTATGCCGCGAATCGTCAAGCCGGTAATCATGCAGCATGCGGCCTGACGATTCGCTGCTGTCGCATTGTCTCTCCCCTCGGCCATGCTGGGCTTGTTTTCCGTTTGTTGGAGAGAACGGGGAATGCCATCAGCACTACGGAAAGAGAAGGATTATCCGTGAAGCGGTTCGTGGGTTTAGACCCCGGGTTCTAAATAGAAGTGCAACACCTTGTCTAGGGTTGGAAGTGTTCGAAGTTTCTAACTTAAGAAGGTGTCGCACTCATGGGTCAACAGTATTCGCACCTGTCGTCCGAGGAGAGGATCCTGATCGAGAAGCTGCAT
>JAXKGF010000018.1:0-8849 GCA_036550515.1 Collinsella sp. | reverse complement strand
GCCCGAGGGGATGTAGGAATGCGATAGGAAAGTCATAGATGCGGGCGTGTTGGCTAAAATGGGTCGGCCGGGATTGGTCAATCTCGGCCGACTATATTTGGCTAAAATAATCCGACGCTAACAGTAACCCCTGGAGCGGGCCGAATCGCAATCGACGTAATTGAAAAAACGCCAATTGCTTCAATGCTGCATCCCTTAACCTTTTCAGTGAAAATCATTGCAGGGACCGACGATGAAAAAGAGCAAGCCCAGAATTTTATCGAATATGGCATGCCCTTCTCTTCGTTGCTGGCGGAAATAATTGATCAAAATTGCCAATTGCCCGTTGGACGTTCCTGTGATGGATTTCGAAGGGGAATCATTAAGAGCTTTGACCTGAACACATCAAATTGTATAAAGTCGGCATCGTTGTTCTGGGAGGGATGTGGTGAGCTAGGGTTAATAGTTGACAAAGCCACCCATGGAACTAAAGGCGGATTCTTTTCTGTCCACGATGCGACGCAAACCTTCAGATTGAACTTTAAATGGAATGCAAGTCAGCCCGGCGGCACCATTAACTACGAGTTTTCATTTAGCAATTTAGCCAATAAGCGTTCTCGAGATGTTGCAAGAACCTATCGATTCTTAAGCGAAGCCGCTGATAATAAAGTTGAACTCCAAATCAATGGCATGAGCGCTCTCTATTTTGATCTCGGCATTAGGGATGACCTGGTTGTTACAATTAATGATATATACAGTCTGGCGGTTGCGTTAGAAACCGTTAACGGGGCTGCGGACAGCGAATTGCCATTTCCAGACCTTTGTGAAGCTACTAGAGGAGAAATTGCAAATCTAAGAGTAGCAGCAAGGCTGCTCGATGGCGAAGCAGTTGTATATAGCTGGGAATCACATGGGTTTAATCTAGAAGGGGATGAAGTCCAAAACTTTGAATACCCCTCTTTAGCGCGCTGGATTAAGCCTTTAGCTGTTAAGCTTGGAAGCAAAGAGGCATTCTGCGGTTTTGCGCAGACCACTCTAGTAATTGGTTCTTCAGAATGCTCAATAGACCAAATTAATGATTCTGAGCGTAAGCTAGTCTTAAGCCCAGATGATCAGTACGGAAACAAAGCTATATGTGTAATGGTTCCACCAAATGAAGATGTGCTGAAGGGCAGAGATACTTTATGGACCGTTCGTCCTCCAAAAGTAGACGATTGGTTAATAATGGTTGAGGCTGCGGAATCATCAGCTCAGGATTTAAAGCAATTGTCAAAGTAGGCTATTCTTACGATTTCAACCTGTAAGGATCCTTTGTTGCAGACTTAGGAATTTATGAACGCCAATCGACTCGAGGCGATTCTTCCTTTCGCCGACTGGCAAAACGATTTACACCTAATTTCGGGGATTGATCACAGGTATTTCCTATGCCCATCGTCCGATCTCGCTACACTAATAACTGCTGCTACTAGGCAGTTTCCTGGCGCAGTCTCCATTGGCTCTTGCGTAGATCGGAGCGGTTATGTTTGCCACCGCGTTCCACACTAGCCGTCACTACATTCTGTTTACCGCCATGGCCTGCCTATGCGTTTTGCTGGGCGGGCCTTCTTATGCCGCGGGCGCGGAGAGCCTGATTATTGCGGGCACGACGTACTACGAGCCGGGCGTCTCGGGCCCCGGTTGGGCTTGGACCGATGCCGACCACCTGGAGCTCAACGGCTTTTCTGGCGAGGCCATCGGCGCCGATGGCGACCTGGTGGTGGCCCTGACCGGACAAAACTCCGTGAAGGAGATGCAAGCGTCCATCGTGGACATTTCGCAGTGCGGTCTGGAGGTGTGGGGCAACCTGACGCTCCGCGGCACCGGGTCGCTAACGGCCACGGGATCGCAGTGCGGGATTCACGCGTTTCAGGCATTGGTGGTAGACGGCTGCACCGTCAATGCCCAGGCCGACGGGGCCGGCATTGAGGACGAGGTCGTGGCCGGCCTAGTCGCGGGTCGTCTTGTCGTTCGCGGCGGCGGGCGCGTTGTTGCCGCCGGCGCGGGTTCCGGAGCAGGCGTGCGCGCTTACGGTGCGTACCTGCTGGATGAGGATCCCGGAGATGGCCTGCCCTTCGGGACGCTTGCCGTCGATGCCTCGTGTCTAGATGCGACCGGCGCCGACGGCGGCGTTGGCTGCCTGGCCGGATCGCTAACGTCCGCGCGCTTTGTGGCGCCCGCCGGTGGGGCCTTTGGGGCTAGGGGCGTGGTGGATGCCAGCGGGGCTGTGGCCACGCATGTGGTGATCGAGCCCCAGGATGCTACGCCTCCGGCAGGAGAGACCGATGCGCGCGATGTGCCTGGTGGCGGAGCGGGTGAGCCTGCTGGCAGTGTTGATCCTGGAGCGGGAAAGCCCGGTGATAACACGACAAAGGATTCTGCGGTGGAGCCTGCGACTACGTCGCCCAAGACATCCGCGACAACCAAGACGACGGTGAATAAAACTACGGTGACCACGTCGTCCAAACCCAAGACTGTCACTGGAACCACAGCGACACTCCCCAAAACCGGCGACAACAACTGGATCGCTGCTTCCTTAACGCTTTTGCTTCTGGGAACAGCGCTTCTTGCCGTGGCATATCGCTGCTGAGTCGGTGCGACTATCCACTGTCGTCTCCCGCGAGCTGGCTCAATACGACGTCAGCGAAGCATTTTTTGCTCGTTCGCCCGAGGCGAGCAAACGCCCGATACCGATATCGACTTGCGCCTAGTCTGTGGCATCACCATGACGTTCGACACGCTTTACGAACTCTCCCATGAGCTCGAGATGGAACTTGGGCGAAATGTCGAAGTCGTCACCAACTCACCAGAGCACATGCGCCCGGCCTTCCGCAAAAGCATCGATCAAGATGAGGTGCGTGTCTATGAAGCGGAGTAAGCAGGATGAGGCGTTAGTGTGCTCCGGCGTGATCAGCAAGTCTGAATTTTGTCGCATACTTCCGGACTCGGCGAGCCTTAGAAACCAGTATTGAACTCAAACTCGGTTCCAAACACCCTCTTACTATTTGAATACAGGTATCGCTCTAGCGATAGTATGTTATACTATCGCTAGAGCGATACCTGTTAGGAGACTCGCGTGGAACTGTGGCATGGTTCTCAGAAAATCATTGAGACTCCCCAGCTTGGCCTGGGGAAAGTCCATAACGACTATGGACAGGGATTCTATTGCACAGATAGCCTCGACCTTGCAAGGGAATGGGCATGCTCGCGTGATACCGATGGCTTTGCGAATCGCTATGAACTCGATACAGCCGATCTCAAAATTCTCGACTTGCTTTCGCCGCAATATTGCGTCCTGCATTGGATAGCGCTGCTCGTTGAGCATCGTTCTTTTCGCAAAGATACCGCCGTCGCCGCGGGGGCGTGCGAATATCTTCACGATTGCTTTCTACCTCAGACGAGCACTTGCGACGTAATAAGGGGATGGCGTGCGGACGACTCGTACTTTAGCTATGCCAGGGCTTTTGTGAACAATACGATTACCGTCGATCAGCTTGGTCGATCTATGAGGCTCGGTAACCTGGGAGAGCAGATTGTGCTCAAAAGCGAGCGCGCGTTTAAGAGCATTCGTTTTGCTGGATTTGAACGTGCGCCGCATGCCCTGTTTGGTCCATTGGCCAAGGAGCGAGATGAAGCGGCAAGGGCGCAATATCGGGAGCTCCTTGCCGATAACCCGTTTGAGGGAATCCGTATCGTCGATATCATTCGAGAGGGGATGACGGGCGATGACCCACGCCTACAGTGAGATGTATCTCGAGGATGCCATGAGAACACTGGGCGAGGCGGTCGATTTTGCTCTCTGTGACCAAGGGCTGACTCCAGCCGAGTTGACGGCGATCCTGTCGAACGCTCTTGAGATGAAACAGTTTGAGCGCGGTATGCCTCGCGTCGTCTGCGGCATGGCGGGCGACGAGCTCGCCCGCGATATTATCGCCCATGCGGGACTGACCCCCGTCAAATGCAGGGAGACCTATCCGTTCGACCGTTCGCCTCAGTATTGGGCGGGGTGGGTTATGGCCTATACGCAATGGATGAGCAGCTTGGGCTTTAATAAGCTACTCGAAGTTGCTCCGCTCGATTGGATCATCGGCTCGTATCATCCGCTCCACGAGGCCTCCGAAGATAAATTCGCCCAGATTGTCATCGAAAAATTGAACAACGCCCTGGCAGACAAAAAGGGCCTCAAGGCGGCACGAAAGGCTGCCGGACTAACGCAAAAACAGCTCGCCGCCCAATCGGGGGTTAAGCTTCGCGCTATACAACTCTACGAGCAGAACCAGCTCGACCTACGCCGCGCCTCGGTTTCCTCTGCATTGGCGCTTGCAGACACCCTAAACTGCACCATCGAAGACCTCGTCTGGCAACCGATTGCTCTGGAGTACGACTCGCAGGCTATTTCGTCTGTAAAGCTATAGAGGAGTCAGACATGCCTTGGAGCTATGTTCAACAAGATGACAGCGCTGATTGCGTTGCTCAAGAAGATCAATCAACTGCGCACGTGGCAAATTCAGTATCACCGATTTTGCTCGACGGCGCCACGTCAATCGATGAAGCTGTTCGGCTGACCATTGAGGGCATGCCCAACGCGCTCAGGCTCTTGGAGAACTCATGATGGCGGTCGCGCCGCGCCGGGCGCATCCGTTCGCGCCGCTCGTGCTCGATGATGCCGTTTCGCTCGAGGCCATGGCCGCGGCCGTGATGCGCCTGCACAGCACGTTGATAACGGTCGGGCGCTGCTATACGACCGACGCCACAGGCGACCGGGCTGCGCTCGAACTCGGACGCGTCGAGTCCGTGCTTGCGGGTGCATTCTGTACGATATTCGGTCGATCGCCGGCCCATCGCTTCGCAGACATCTTTGACCAGGTCACCTACGTGGCCGAGCACATGGTCAAGGACCACATCTTTGAAGACGGTAACAAACGAACCAGCCTTGTCTTTGCGTTGTCCGTCTTAAGGTTCGCAGGCACTCCGGTCGTGCTGTCCGACAGCCCCGAGCCCAAAGACAACCAGTACTACGCCTGGATCCAGGACCTCGTTTCCAGTCGCCGCACGAACAGCGAGCTAGCCGAAGAGCTGCGCTGCGGATTCGTTGCGGGCACGGGCGACCTGTCGCTCGTATAGAATCTAAGCATCCGCACGCCGGTTATTGAATGGATTGGACACTACATGGAAATCCCCAGCACCCTGTGCAGCAATGTCTACGACTTTGCGTTTTGCCCCGAGCCCTGCTACGACCGCCTGGTCGATCTCGCCGACCCCGAAGATTGGGGTCCCAGCAACCGCATCCTCAAAAACTACCTGTCGTTCTCATTTAGCCGCGCAGTGTTTTTGACCGAACGTGACGTAGACCAGACCGCGCCGTCCAACCTGCCGCTGGTGTTCGACGACGACCGCTGCCTGTTCAACACCGGCCTTTACACGCGTCGCTACGAGACCATCTATGGCCTGTCTGAACCCAACACCAAGCCCGACGCGCGCCAGCGCTGGTTTTTGAAGGGCTTCTTTAAGGAAAGCGACCCCATGCTGGTCTCATTTGAGTACCTGCCGTGCCGCGTGCGCTTTGCCGAGGACCCCTCCGAGCTGGTCTTTGACTACCGTCTACCCATCCGCTCCAACATCGACCACATTCTGGGCGACGAGGAGAACCTGACGCGTATTCCCGCCAGCCTGATGGGGGAGGGTAACTCGCTTCTGCTGCGCCGTGCCTTTGAGGGCGTCGTCGAAGCCGCCCGACGCGCCGCCGCCAATTACACGCTCGCCGTGCCGCAGTTCTACGGCGGCCGGATCCAGTTGCTGCTGCCGCTGTGCCTGACCGGCGACAAGCCCGAGCTGGCGCTGACCATCCAGCGCGAGGATGGCTTCTATGCTGCGCGCACGTGCCTCACGCTCGACATGGCGTACAACAACGCGCGACTTATCTGCCGTCCCGAGACCTCGTGGATTAAGCGGTAAATGGTAGTTTAGCTGCGGTTTTGTTTACTGACCGGGTTGAAACGGTGTGACTTGCTCCCACGAATTTAAAATCGGGGGCAAAAAGTTCTTGGTAAACCACGCGCGGCTATGTTAGTATCTCTTTTGCCGAAAGGCGACGGGCGATTGGCTCAGGGGTAGAGCATATCCTTCACACGGATGGGGTCACAAGTTCGAATCTTGTATCGCCCACCATCAAAAGCACAGGTCAGAGGTGTTAAGCCTCTGGCCTTTTTCTTTTTAACACCATAATCGAAGCGAAGTTACCTAAGGCGTTATATGTTACGCAGTTCACATTAGGTGTCGTCATTGCGCGTTTTGCAAAATGCGCCTGCGTTCATTCATTGAATTCCCCATGCGATCCGAGCGCAAATGTGGAGACAGGGACCACACGTCCAGAGCGTCATCCAGTGGATTTCTATCACACGACGGTTTTTTGGCGGAACTCGTCAAGCTTTTGGTCTGCATTTGGTTTGCTTCCGGTACTTACCCGCATGATGCCCCGGTAGATAATCGCCCATGCCCGCAATCCGCACGGACCGCGGCCGAAACCAGGGAAGGCCCACATGGACGAGATCGTCTGCGCAAACACCGCATTCCGCTACTGGCGTTGCCCGCCCCAAGTACGCGACCTCTACCCGCGACTGCCGAGTTCCGATGACGGCTGGCGAGCCCTATCCCAAGCCCCTTTCGTAACCGACGTCCTCAAGACCCCTATTATCGCTGTTGCTTTGCCAGGTTGTTGTAATCACCACTCGGGATTGCGCTCCACTATTCGCTGGGAAGGGGCATCGGACGCCGGCACAACAATCGACACTCATTTAGGCTTTAGTGTCACCAATCCGCTTAACACGTTATTTACTATGACACGCTTTGTGTCCCAAATAGATCTCGTACTGGCCATGTACGAACTTTGCGGCTGGTTTTCTGTTTTCGAGCCGACCCCCGCTGCCGAAATGCAGTTAAAAATGGCGGAAGAGGAGAATCGCAATTCCAGCACGCAGGATCTGTTCGAACTTGATGAAGGCGAAGACGAGGCTCCTTGGAAACGCGTTTATGCCCGCGCAACCGTAAAGGCCCCAGATAATGAAGGCCAATCGAATAAGCGTGAGGATGGAAGAGAGATTACAAAACTCAAAGGTACTTCTCTTTGGATGAGAAAGCCGCTCATCGAACTGAGCGACCTGCATCGATTCGCCGATAAGGTCAAAAGTCAAATGTGGGGAAAGCAGTTTTATGATGCCGCTCAGCAGGTTATCGGCATCGCTGCATCTCCACTCGAGGTCGCGGGGGTCCTTCTTCTAAGTCGTTCTCGACGTCTAGGTGGTTCAGGATTCAGATACGTGTACCTCAACGATTTAACCCCTCTATCCGAGGCAGCCCAAAGCATCGCAGGTCAAAAGGTTTGCTACGGCGACATTGTGATTGTAAACCCAATCCTAATGAAGGCAGTAATTATCGAAATCCAAGGTGAAGTCATCCATGGATCAGGCGCGGTACTTGACCACGATGCGGAGCGTATGACTGCGCTCCAGAGCATGGGTTTCGACGTGTTCCTGGTAACCCACGATATGCTTAACGACAAAAAGCAGCTAGACACCATAGTCAAAAGCGTTTGTAAACGTTTGGGGATTCGATATAAAGCCAAATCCGAGGCAATGAAGTGCGCCGAGACGCGATTGCGAGCAAATGTTTTGTGCAACTGGTTGGAAATGGGAAATTAGTCGGCGACATGGCACTAGAACAACCTAGTTTGCCTGCCAGTGAATTTGTATCATTTCAAAACTATGTCGGATTACGGGGCTGGACCCGGACAGGCCGTCCATACCCTGCATTTCGCGGAATGTGCGAGTCGTCTACCTGCGGTTTTGATTTTACCGATTGCGCCATGCTCGGGGGTTCCCGGCCTGGCCCCGTAAACCGGCATGGTTTTGGAATCGTCGGGTATGCGGGGGCGCGGTTGGCCCCGATAATGGGCCCGGCGCCGGCAGGACAGCCGTTGGGCGGATGGCGGACCACGCCGCGGATGCGAGAAACGGCGGTCCGCGGGATTCGAGATGTCCCAAGGGCGCCGGAGAGGAGGGCGGCGGCAACGCCGCCGCCCGCGGGGCGCGCCCCCGCGGGCCGGATCGGACATCGCGGGCCCCTCGCTCTCGGGTCCGTCCCGCATCCGCGGCCGGGCTGCGCCCCCGCGCCGACATCCGCAGAAAGTTTTTCCGAAATTGTCCTTGCATCGCCGTCCGAGTTCCCGTATAGTACTTTTCTGCACGGGGGCGTAGCTCAGCTGGGAGAGCGCTTGACTGGCAGTCAAGAGGTCAGGGGTTCGATCCCCCTCGTCTCCACCCGAGCATTGAATGAGGCTCCAACGTAAGTTGGGGCCTTTTTTCATATAGGCACACAAGGTCAAAGGCGGCACCATGATCCTCCTGGTCGACAAGATCGTGCGTTGAACGGGTGCCGCGTGCATGGTAGTATTTCACGTCGTGGTTCAAGATGGGTGGTCTGCTCTGACGGGCTCTATCACATCTGTCACGTTTCAAGGGCTCTTGGCGCAACGGTTAGCGCAGGGGACTCATAATCCCTGGGTTCTGGGTTCGAATCCCGGAGGGCCCACCAGAGAATCAAGAGGCCGGGCAAATAGCCCGGCCTCTTTTTGTCAAAGTTCCCACTTCACATGCCTGCCAAATTGCTTTGATAAACGTTTCCGGTCAAATCCATGTAATTGTTAGTGCTGTTTGACAAGTATCATTTCAAAACTATGTCGGATTACGGGGCTGGACCCGGACAGGCCGTCCATACCCTGCATTTCGCGGAATGTGCGAGTCGTCTACCTGCGGTTTTGATTTTACCGATTGCGCCAT
>JAXKGF010000017.1:0-16279 GCA_036550515.1 Collinsella sp. | reverse complement strand
CTGTTTAAGTTTGCTGCTCTACAGTCCTGCGCAAGACGGAAAGCACATTAAGTGCTTTCCTTTGCGTGCGGAACTCGCGACAAACTTAAACAGCGGGCCGCCCGGACCGGGAATCCGATGTGCTCGTCGGGGCAACGTTACCTGCCAAAAAGGGACAGGTTTATTTTGATCGGTTTTATCTGGGGAAACGTCGCGCTCCAGCGGTAATCTGCTCTCATCTGTCGCATGGAAATCGGCGGCGTTTCCATTTAACGCAAAAGAGGCCGCTTCCCCTAGTAGAAAGCGGCCTCAGACCTTACGAATAGACGATGGTAAAGGGCTCTTTCGTTTCGGTCTCCCCTGTTGATGTATACCTCACAATTTCAAGGGTTACCGAGACAACTTGATCGACATCAATCAACTTCGTTGGCACCCAGATGTTCTCTCCGCTATTGCGCCCATAAGAAAAATATAAGTTGAACACCCCTGCGTCGTCATCTTCGATAATCTGCTCCGATCCATCCTTGTAGCTGACGGTCAGCTTATTATCAACTGCTTCATAGCCCAAATCATCGATGTGCGTCTGGATGGAAAACGGGCTAATCTCAAGAGGCGAGTCACCGGAGCGGAGTTCCTTTGTATCGACGTACGCTCCAATATTGAACTCGGGTGTCGACGCCTCAAACCGCCTCGCACTCTCACCTTCACCCTCGGTCCAATGGATATTCCAGGTGACAGCATGTTGCAAATCTCGCTCGCGATCCATAGCGGCAAAGTACATCGTGCCATTAATGACCGTGTCGCTTGATGTGTCCTTATCAATGGTGCAGCGTGTGTCAGCCCATTCCTCGCCGAAGTTCATGCTGGGCGTGCCGATTCCTTGTTCTTCTTCACCATAGAGAACAAGTTCGCCAGTCTCTGCTGCCGGCTTGTAGTAGTTAACACCATTTGGATTGGATAGCGTAAACGTCACAGCACCGCAACCGTTTTGGTCGATTGCCATCTCATGGATATCGAGCGTATAGCCGTTACCCTCGACGGACAGATTAACTTTCTGAACTGTGCCCTCCAGGCTTTGGGGCGCGATGCCATCACCGAACTCTCTGGTGTAGGTATATTTAGTCCCCGATGAGCCACCGTTGGTCCAGGTAATGGAATCCCCATTGCCGTGGTTTCCCCAGGCTGAGGCAAAATAGCTGGAATTGACAACGGCGTAGGCGACCCCTCCGGTCGCCAACACTCCGGCAAGACATCCGATTACGGCAACATACAGAGGTTTCGCGTGACCCTTTCGACGAAGCGGCTTTCCAGCCGCAGCATCAATAACACGGTCGGCAAGATCGCTATCGGCTTGGATGGACTCGAAGGCCTGCTTGATTTGATTGGATTTCACGGTCGCCCTCCTCTAGGATGAATTTGAGCTTCGATCGACCACGAGCTAAACGCGTTCGAACGGTCGCGGCTGGCACATGCAGTAACTCGGCAATCTCTGAGGTCGAAAAGCCCAGATAGTAATAGAGCACAATAGGAATACGGAATCGTTCCGGAAGTCGCATAACGTCTGACAGGACAGCCCTGGTCTCATCCTGCGCTACCGATAGCGAATCGGCCAGGTTCTCAATATCCTCCACACGCCTCCATGGCTTTCGAAAGAGCGATTTGCATTCATTGATCGTGACCCGGATAAGCCAGCGGCGAAGATGCTCCCAACTCTCAAATTGCGTATCGCTTTTGAGCAGCTTAAGAAAGACATCTTGGGCAACATCATCGGCATCGGCGCGATCGCGCAGGTACGTCAATGCGATTCGAAACACGACATCACGGTGATCCTCGACCACCTGTCTAAATGCTTGTTCTTCCATAATCACCTCCCGGTGATGCTGATGTTTCTTGCTGAGGCCCTCACCATAGATACGCTTTGACCGAACGAAATGTTTCAAATTCAAGCAGGAATAACCTACCAAAATAAACCTGTCCTTTATTGGCAAGGGATCAATGGAACGCAACAGGTTGAGCATACGCAAGCGAGCGGCCCCCAGAGCGTACAAGGTGGCATGAAAAAGGCAGGGCATTGACCTTTTGGTCATGCCCTGCCTTTTGAATGACAGATTGTAGCTCTGGGGGCCGCGCAGCGACGGAGGTCGCCGCCGTTCGTTAGAACGGCGGAACTAGTTACTCCTCGTCGTTGTCCTTGGCCTCTTCGGCGTCGTCGGTGTCCACGAGCTGGTTGAGCAACTCGTCAAGGGAAGCCATGTCCTCGTTGATGGCACCGTTGGCGGGAGCCTTCTTGTCGTCGATCGGAGCACCCAGAAGCTCCTCGTCGGCGTCGGCGTGATGCGTCGGCGTGGCGGAGGTGCCCAGCAGGATGTCATCCGGACCGTCGGGGCTAAAGACCATCTGCAGCAGCTGCGAGAGGTCTTCCTCGTCGGCAACGTCGTCGTTGTTCTCGAGGATGTAGAGCAGGTCGTGGGCCTCCAGGCCGTCACGGAGCTCCTCGATCGCCTTGGCACCGATGCCGTCGATGCGCAGCAGATCCTCCTCGGACTTACCAACCAGGTCGCCGACCGTCTCGATGCCGACCTCGCTGAACTTGTTGGTCCAGCGCTGCGACACGCCCAGGTCGTCGAACAGGTACAGGCGAGCCTTCTCGGCGGAGATGGTGTGGCCGTTGCGGGTGAACGAACCGTCAGCACCACCAAACTCGTCGTAGCCAGCCCAGTCGAGCTGCTGCGGAAGCTGCTCGTCCAGGTCCTTGAGCTCAACCGGAGCCCACTCGGGCAGCGACTTGGCGTTAGGCGAAGCCGGGCCGTCGATGTCCACGTAGCCGTCGGCCGTGCGATACGTCAGCTTGGCGTTGGCGTACGGCTTGAGGCCGGTACCAGCCGGGATCTTCTTACCGACGATGACGTTGGACTTAAGGTCGAGCAGGTGGTCGACCTTGCCCTCGATGGCAGCCTCGGTAAGGACACCGGCGGTACGGATGAACGAAGCGCTCGACAGCCAGGAGTCGATGTTGGACGCGACCTTGAGCGTACCCAGGATGACGGGCTCGGCCACAGGAGCCTGACCGCCCAGACGGGCAACGCGCTCGACCTCGTCGGCGAACTCGTAGCGGTCGACGTACTGACCAAGCAGGTACTTGGAGTCGCCGGGGTTGGTGATCTGAACGCGACGCAGCATCTGACGTGCGAGCACCTCGATGTGCTTGTCGTTCAGGTCGACGCCCTGGCTGGTGTAGACGTCCTTAACGCTCTCGACGAAGGTGTGCATCGTCGACTCGATGTCGGTCAGCTTGCGCAGGTTGCGGAAGTTGACGAAGCCCTTGGTGATCTGGTCGCCGGCGCGAACCTCGCAGCCGTCCTCGATCTCAGGCATGAAGCGCACCGAAGCGGGGACGCGACGCTCGTCGAGGACACGGGTGTGATCCTCGGAGTCGGTGAGCGTCAGCACGTACTCGGACTTCTCGGGCTTAATCGAGAGGTGACCGGAGTACGGAGCCAGCTCGGCCTCGCGACCCAGAATCTTCTCGTTGACGTTGCCGACGATATCGAACATACGGCTGACCGTAGGCAGACCCTGCGTAATATCGTCGACGCCAGCGACGCCGCCGGAGTGAATGGTACGCATCGTAAGCTGCGTACCGGGCTCGCCGATGGACTGGGCAGCAATAATGCCGACGGCAGTACCGATAGCGACCGGGCGACGGGTGGAAAGATCCCAGCCGTAGCACTTCTGGCACACGCCGTACTTGGAGCGGCAGGTGAGCAGTGCGCGAAGCTTGACCTTCTTAAGGCCGGCATCGACCATCTTCTGGATGTCGGCGACCTTCTCGATGTAGCCGTCCTGCTCAAAGAGCACGGTGCCATCGGGGGCCACGACGTCCTCAATGAAGCAACGGCCGACGAGGTCGGTGTTGAGGTCGGTGGTGCCGGGGATGATGAGGTTGTAGGTGACGCCCTCGTGCGTACCGCAGTCCTCCTCGCGGACGATGACGTCCTGGGCCACGTCGACCAGACGACGGGTCAGATAACCAGAGTCCGAGGTGTGGGATGCGGTATCGACCAGGCCCTTACGGGCGCCGTAGGTCGAAATGAAGTACTCGAGCGGCAGCAGACCCTCGCGGAAGTTCGCCTTAATGGGAAGGTCGATCGTCTCGCCGGACATGTCCGCCATCAGGCCACGCATGCCGCCGAGCTGACGCAGCTGGGTCTTAGAACCACGGGCGCCGGAGTCGGCCATCATGTACAGCGGGTTCTCCTCGTCGAACATGTCGAGCATGAGCGCTGCGACCTTATCGGTACAAGCGGTCCACTCGTTAACGACTTCGATGTGGCGCTCCGTCTCGTTGATGAAGCCCTCCTCGAAGTACTCGTTGATCTGGTCGACGTTGGCCTGGGCGCGATCGAGCAGCTCCTGCTTCTCGGCAGGGATGAGAGCGTCCCACACCGAGATGGTGAGGCCGGCGCGGGTAGCGTAGTGGAAGCCGGAGTACTTGATGGCGTCGAGGATCGGGCCGACCTTGGCCTCGGGGTAACGATCGCAGCAGTCCGCAACCAGCTTGGCCACGTCGCCCTTGACCATCTTGTAGTTCATGAACTCATAGTCATCGGGCAGGCACTGGCGGTTGAAGATGATGCGGCCGATAGAGGTCTCGAAGCGCGCGGTCTTGTTGCCGGTGACGTCGTAGTCGACAAACTCGTTCTTGCCGTTCTTGACACGGAAGATACGGGTGCCGTCCTCGTTGATGACGTTGGCGTTCTCGGCGGACACACGGACCTGAATCTTGGCCTGCATGTCGACCTCGGAGCGGCAGTCATAGGCGTGCAGCGCGTCGTCGAAGCTGGCGAACACGTGGTTCTCGCCCGGCAGACCGTCGCGGACCTGGGTGAGGTAGTACACACCGATGATCATGTCCTGCGAAGGGATGTTGACCGGCTTGCCGGATGCCGGCGAGCGCAGGTTGTTCGCAGAGAGCATGAGCACGCGAGCCTCGGCCTGAGCCTGGCTGGACAGCGGCACGTGGACAGACATCTGGTCGCCGTCGAAGTCGGCGTTGAAGGGCGAGCAGACCAGCGGGTGCAGGTGGATAGCCTTGCCCTCGACCAGCACCGGCTCAAAGGCCTGGATGGACAGACGGTGCAGGGTCGGTGCACGGTTGAGCAGCACGACGCGGCCGTCGATGACCTCTTCGAGGATGTCCCACACAAAGGTGGCACCGCGGTCGATAGCGCGCTTGGCGCCCTTGATGTTCTCGACCTTGCCAAGCTCGACCAGGCGCTTCATGACGAAGGGCTTGAAGAGCTCCAGCGCCATGGTCTTGGGCAGACCGCACTGGTGCAGCAGCAGCTTGGGGTCGGTAACGATTACCGAACGGCCGGAGTAGTCGACACGCTTGCCCAGCAGGTTCTGACGGAAACGGCCCTGCTTGCCCTTGAGGGCCTCGGCGAGCGACTTGAGCGGGCGACCGCCACGGCCAGAGACCGGGCGACCACGACGGCCGTTGTCGAACAGGGCGTCCACGGACTCCTGGAGCATGCGCTTCTCGTTGTTCACGATGATCGCAGGGGCGTCCAGGTCGAGCAGGCGCTTGAGTCGGTTGTTACGGTTGATCACGCGACGATACAGGTCGTTGAGGTCGGACGCGGCGAAGCGGCCGCCGTCGAGCTGGACCATCGGGCGCAGATCGGGCGGAATGACCGGGATGACATCCAGGATCATGTTCGCGGGGCTGTTGCCGCCCTTCAGGAAGGCGTCAACGACCTCGAGGCGCTTGACGGCCTTCTCGCGCTTCTGCTTCTGGGAGTCCTCGTCGGCGATGATGGCCTTGAGCTTCTCGGCCTCGGAGGGGAGGTCGATGGCAGCGAGCAGGTCGCGGACGGCCTCGGCACCCATGCCACCCTTGAAGTACATGGAGTAGTAACGGGTCATCTCGCGGAACAGCGGCTCATCGGAAATGAGGTCGCGCTCGCTGAGCTTCATGAAGGCGTTGAAGGCGTCCGTGCGGAGCTGCTTCTCGTCCTTGCACTCTTCCTCGATGTCGACGATGCCAGAGGCGATCTCCTCGGGGGTCAGCGGCTCCTCGTCGGAGAACTCGTCAAAGTTCTCGGGGTTGCCCTGCTCCTTGAGGGACTCGATCTGGCGGGCGCACTCGGCATCGATCTCTTCCAGATCGGCGGCGAGCTCCTCGCGCAGGTCGTCGGCGTCGGCCTCGCGAGCCTCGTAGTCGACCTCGGTGATGATGTAGCTGGCAAAGTACAGAACCTTCTCGAGGTCCTTGGACTTGATGTCGAGCATACGGCTCATCGGGAAGCTCGTGGGGCTCTTGAAGTACCAGATGTGGGACACGGGAGCGGCGAGCTCGATGTGGCCCATGCGGTCGCGACGCACCTTGGCCGAGGTGACCTCGACGCCGCAGCGCTCGCAGACGATGCCCTTAAAGCGGATGCCCTTGTACTTGCCGCAGGAGCACTCCCAGTCCTTGGCGGGACCGAAGATCTTCTCGCAGAACAGGCCGTCCTTCTCGGGCTTGAGGGTACGGTAATTGATGGTCTCCGGCTTCTTGACCTCACCGTGCGACCAGGAACGGATCTGGTCGGCGGAGGCAAGGGAGATCTTTACCGAGTCAAAATCAGTAGCTTCGAAATCTGCCACAGTCAACTACTCCTTATCAGTGGTCGTGGCGGCGACAGCCTCGGGTGCCTCGGCGGTCTCGGCATCCTCGGCCTCGACGTCGGCGTCAACGCCGGCGAGCGCTGCCAGGTCGTCGAGAGCAGAGGTCTCCTCGGCGGTCACAGGGGCGGAGGCGTCCTCGTCGGCATCGTGCATGGGCTCGATGTCCAGTGCGAGGGAGCGAATCTCCTTGACGAGAACCTTGAAGGACTCGGGGATACCCGGGACAGGAACGTTCTCGCCCTTGACGATGGACTCGTAGGTCTTGACGCGGCCCACGGTATCGTCGGACTTGACGGTCAGGATCTCCTGCAGGACGTTGGAAGCACCGTAAGCGTACAGTGCCCAAACTTCCATCTCGCCGAAGCGCTGGCCGCCGAACTGAGCCTTGCCGCCCAGAGGCTGCTGGGTAACCAGGCTGTAAGGGCCAGTCGAACGAGCGTGGATCTTGTCGTCGACCATGTGGCCGAGCTTGAGGATGTAGGACGTACCCACGGTAATGGGCTCGCGGAACTCCTCGCCGGTGCGGCCGTCGAACAGACGGGTCTTGCCGCGCTCGTCAAGCTGGGTGACGAACTCGGGGCGCATGTGATCGCCAAAGGCAGCGGTGGCCTTGTTGAGCATGTTCTTGTTGGCGCGACGGATGACCTCGGCGATCTCGTCCTCCTTGGCGCCGTCGAAGACGGGCGTCGCGGTGAAGAACGGACCGGGGACGTACTTGTCGGAGTCGGCCTGCTCGGTATCCCAACCGCAGGCAGCAGCCCAGCCAAGGTGGCACTCGAGCAGCTGGCCGACGTTCATACGCGAAGGAACGCCCAGCGGGTTGAGGATAACGTCGATCGGGGTACCGTCAGCCATGTAGGGCATGTCCTCGACCGGCAGAACGTTACAGATAACACCCTTGTTGCCGTGGCGGCCGGCGATCTTATCGCCCTGCTGAATCTTACGACGCTGGGCGACGTAGACGCGCACCTGCTCGTTGACGCCGGGAGCCAGGTCGTCGCCGTTCTCGCGGCTAAAGCGGACGACGTCGATGACGCGGCCATAAGCGCCGTGAGGCATCTTAAGGGAGGTGTCGCGGACGTCGTGGGCCTTGGCACCGAAGATGGCACGCAGCAGGCGCTCCTCGGCGGTCAGAGCGCTCTCGCCCTTAGGCGTGACCTTGCCGACCAGGATGTCGCCAGGGCCGACCTCGGCGCCGATGCGGATGATGCCGTCCTCGTCGAGGTTGGCAAGCATGTCCTCGGAGAGGTTCGGGATCTCGCGGGTGATCTCCTCGGGGCCGAGCTTGGTGTCGCGGGCGTCGATCTCGTGACGGGTGATGTTGATGGTCGTCAGCAGGTCCTCGGCCACCAGGCGCTCGGACACGACGATACCGTCCTCGTAGTTAAAGCCTTCCCACGGCATATAGGCCACGGTAAGGTTCTGACCCAGTGCGAGCTCGCCGTGATCGGTCGAGGGACCGTCGGCCAGAGGCTCGCCCTGCTCAACGGTGTCACCGACGCGCACGAGCGGACGGTGGTTGATGCAGGTGGACTGGTTGGAGCGCTGGTACTTGGCCAGGTGATACTCGTCCATGCCGCCGGCATGCTTGACGATGATCTTGGCGGCGTCGGCAAAGATGACCTCGCCGGCGTTCTTGGCCAGGGTGACCTCGCCGGAGTCCAGGGCGGCGCGACGCTCCATGCCGGTACCGACATAGGGAGCGGCGGGGTGAACCAGCGGCACGGCCTGACGCTGCATGTTAGCGCCCATCAGCGTACGCTTGGCGTCGTCGTGCTCGAGGAACGGGATCAGCGTGGCTGCGACGGAGAGCATCTGACGCGGTGAAACGTCCATGTAGTCGACGTCCTCGACGGGCACGTCGGCGGGAGCGCCGAAGGAGCCGTCGAAGTCGCGGGTACGGGCGATCACGGTGTGCGGACGGACGATCTTGCCCTCGGCATCGGTCGTGATGAACTCGTTGGTCTTGGGATCGAGCGGCGTGTTGGCCGGCGCGATGACGTGCTTCTCTTCCTCGTCAGCGGTCATCCAGTCGATCTGGTCGGTGGCAACGCCGTTCTCGACACGACGGAACGGGGCCTCGATGAAGCCATACTCGTTAACGCGGGCGTAGAGGGCGAGCGAGCCAATCAGGCCGATGTTGGGGCCTTCGGGGGTCTCGATCGGGCACATGCGGCTGTAGTGCGAATTGTGAACGTCGCGGACGGCCGTCGGCACGTTGGTGCGGCGGCTGGAGCCCGACTTGTGGCCGGCAAGACCACCAGGGCCGAGTGCGGACAGACGGCGCTTGTGGGTCAGACCGGTCAGGGGGTTCGCCTGGTCCATGAACTGCGAGAGCTGCGAGGAACCGAAGAACTCCTTGATGGAGGCTACGATCGGGCGGATGTTGATGAGCGACTGCGGGGTGATCTCGTCGATATCCTGGGAGCTCATGCGCTCACGGACGACGCGCTCCATACGGCTCATGCCGATACGGAACTGGTTGGCGACGAGCTCGCCGACGGTACGGATGCGGCGGTTGCCGAAGTGGTCGATGTCGTCGACCTTGAAGCCCTGCTCGCCGGCAGCGAGGGACAGGAGGTAGCGCAGCGTCGCGACGATATCCTCGTCGGTGAGCACCGTGACCTCTTCCTCGGTGGTGAGGTTGAGCTTCTTGTTGACCTTGTAACGACCGACGCGGGCCAGGTCGTAGCGCTGCGGGTTGAAGAGCAGGCCCTCGAGCAGGCTGCGGGAAGCGTCCACGGTGGGGGGCTCGCCCGGGCGCAGGCGACGGTAGATCTCGATGAGGGCGTCCTCGCGAGTGAGGGCGGTGTCGCGCTCCAGGGTGCGCTTGATCACATCGGAGTTGCCGAGCAGCTCGATGATGTCGTCGTTGGTGACGGCGATGCCAAGGGCGCGCAGGAACATCGTGGCGCTCTGCTTGCGCTTACGGTCGATGGAGACCATGAGCTGGTCGCGCTTGTCGACCTCAAACTCAAGCCAGGCACCGCGGGACGGGATGATCTGGGCCTTGTAGATCTGCTTGCCCGAATCCATCTCGGAGCTGTAGTACACGCCCGGGGAGCGGACGAGCTGCGAGACGACGATACGCTCGGTACCGTTGATGATGAAGGTGCCCTGATCAGTCATCATGGGGAAGTCGCCCATGAAGACGAGCTGCTCCTTGATCTCGCCGGTCTCCTTGTTGGTGAGACGGACGTCGGTCAGAAGCGGAGCCTGATAGGTCATATCCTTCTCGCGGCACTCCTCAACGGTGTGCGCGGGGTCGCCGAACTGATGCTCGCCGAAGGTAACCTCGAGAACATGGTTCTGGCTCTGGATGGGGCTGGATTCCTTGAACGCCTCACGAAGGCCCTCGTCCTTAAAACGCTCAAAGGATTCCCTTTGAACAGAGATAAGGTTGGGGAGCTCCATGGCCTCCGGGATTTTCCCGAAGCTGACGCGCTTGCGCTCAGTGGCAGTGTATGCGTAGGTCACCAGGTTTTTCCTCCTTCACGGAAATGCTCGGTGGGTTGGCGAGGCATAGCTTCGCCAGTTATCGCAACCTAATAGTTTATCAGGTACCGACCGTTGGGCAAGAAAAGCCTTGACGCGATTGAGTTTTTGGAGTAGCAAAGTTTTTCGACAGAAAAGGTGCAGGTAGATAGCTGTGAATCGAACATCTGTTCATATATTTTCTGTGAACAGAGAGTCGGCAATCGCAGCTCTTATAAAAAACGGGTGCGGACCGAAGTCCGCACCCGTAAATGTCGATGCCCGAAGGCTTATTTGCGCATCAAGCCGCCGCGCTCGTCGATGGCGTCCCAGAAGGCGCTGGCAAAGCGAGGATCGCTTGCGGCCATGAGGGCGTTGGTGGCCATCCAGCCAGACGGGGTACCGGTGTCGTAGCCCGAGAGCGGGTCGATGACGACAGCATACATGGCCTCGCGGTCGAGCGAACGGGCCATGGCGTCGGTGAGCTGGATCTCGCCGCCCTTGCCGGCCTGCTGATCGGCCAGCAGGTCCATGACCAGCGGGCTCAGCAGGTAACGACCGACGATGTACAGGTTGGACGGAGCCGCCTCGGGAGCGGGCTTCTCGACCAGACCGCCGATGCGCCAAACGGCACCGGGCTCATCGTCGGCAACGTCCTCGGCGCCCTCAAGAGCACCAACGCGCTCGCCGGCGATAACACCGTAGCGGCTGACTTCCTCGGGCGAGCAAGCGGCGACGGCGATAACCGAAGCGCCGCCGTGCTCCTTGGAGACGGCGAGCATCTTGTCGCAGATGTCGCGATTGGGCACAACGTAGTCGCCCAGAAGAACCAGGAAGTTCTCCCCTGCCACCGCGTCGGCGGCAGAGCGAATGGCGTGACCGAGGCCCTTGGGCTCATACTGATAGCGGAAGTCGACCGGCATGCCGCCCGCATGGGCAACGGCGTCGGCGTAAGCATCCTTGCCGCGCTCGCGTAGCAGGTTCTCGAGCGAGCGGTCGGGCTGGAAGTAGCTCAGCAGCTCGGGCTTACCGGGAGAGGTGACGATAATGGCGTCGTCGACCTCCTCGGGGTCGAGTGCCTCCTCAACGACATACTGGATGACCGGCTTGTCGAGTACCGGCAGCATCTCTTTAGGCGTGCACTTGGTGCCAGGCAGAAAACGCGTGCCCAGACCGGCGGCGGGGATGATTGCCTTCATGTTATTCAAGGATCCTTTCGCAGGCGCAGAATGCGCCCTGTGCGTGCGGCACGGCGGCCGCAGACCAAATTGCGATACCGAAGTATCTTACCGCCGGAGACATACGTCGCCGTAAGGCAAACGCAATTCTTCAGCAGGTCAACGCAAATTATTGCTCGAATGGTGCAATTTTACGCCCCAGCGGTAACGGGATTGGCGCGGCGAAGACAGCGGTGTGCTGCGTGCCGAGCAATGGGAATGAAGGGCCAAAACAAAAAAAGACGGGGCTCGCAATGCGAACCCCGTCTGCAAAGAAATCTGGCGAGAAAGCCTGATTACTTGAGGGTGACAGCAGCGCCAGCAGCCTCGAGCTTCTCCTTGGCAGCCTCGGCGTCCTCCTTCTTGGCACCCTCGAGAACAGCCTTGGGAGCGCCCTCGACGACCTCCTTGGCCTCCTTCAGGCCAAGGTTGGTGAGCTCACGGACGGCCTTGATGACCTGGATCTTGTTGTCGCCGAAGCCCTCGAGCACGACGTCAAACTCGGTCTTCTCCTCGGCCTCAGCAGCGCCAGCAGCGGGAGCGGCGACAACAGCGGCAGGAGCAGCGGCGGAAACGCCGAAGGTGCCCTCGATAGCCTTGACGAGCTCGGAAGCCTCGAGAAGGGTCATTTCCTTAAGAGCATCGATGATCTCATCGGTGGTAAGCTTAGCCATTTCTAAGTCCTTTCGGTTTCCGTGCGAATGCACGGAGATCAGTTAAAACACGGCGCGAATGCGCCAGGGGTGCGGCGTTGCCGCCGCGGGTGAAAACAGCAACTAGGCTGCCTTCTGCTCGGAGACCTGCTGGATCGAACGAGCGAGACCAGAGGAAACGCCGTTGACGCAGACAGCGATGTCGCGAGCGAAACCGGAGATGAGACCGGCGATCTGGCCGAGAAGCTGATCCTTGGTGGGCAGCTCGGCGATAGCCTTAACATCATCAGCGGAAACGGCCTTGCCGTCGGAGATACCGCCCTTAATCTCAAGGACGCCCTTGGACTTAGCGGAGAAGTCCTTAAGGGTCTTAGCGGCCTCGACCGGCTCGGTCTCGTAGAACACATAAGCGACGGGGCCGGCGAGGATCTCGTCGAGCTCGGGCTGCTCCTGGTTCTTGAGAGCGATCTTGACCAGGTTGTTCTTGTAGACCTTCATCTCGGCGCCGCACTCGCGAAGCTGATGACGCAGCTCCTGAGCCTGCTTAACCGTCAGACCATTGTAGTTGACGACGAACAGACCGGCGTTCTCGGCGATACGGGACTCGATCTCTGCAACCTTGTCGATTTTGTACTGCTGGGGCATGAATTACACCTCCTCGAATTCTTTCCGGGCACGGTCCGCCACAAGGACGTGACGGGGGCATGTCCAAAAAGAAAGCCCCCGCGCTGCATGAGCGACGGGGGCGAGAAGACATATCTACTCGACCACCTCGGCTGGCGGGATATCCCATTAAGCTCGCGGGCAAAGCCCGTTAGCGCCGGCTGTCTCTGGCAGCGGATTCGTGCGTGAACCGAAAGTATTATGGCGGGGACCCCGGCGTCGGTCAACGGAAAACCGGGCTGTACACAATTCCACCATCCGGCACGCGCCGCCGAAGGCCGGGCGCAAGGTTTTCGCTCGGTCAAGTCCTGGCTCGCACGAAGAGCACATTAAGTGCTCTTCGGCTCGTGCGGAATCTACGAAAACCTTGCGCCCGGCCTTCGGCGGCGCGGCCTGCGGCGACTTTGGGGCAGCCCGGTTTTCCGTTGAGCGACGCCCCCACGCATAATCCTTATGTCGGTGGGCTGATGTGTTGCGTCCCTAAGGACTATAAGGTTGAAATGAAGGTGGACAGGCGATTTAGGCCTTCGTCCAGGTCTTTGTCGGAGACGCAGTAGCTGAGGCGGATGTGGCCTTCGGTTCCGAAACAGTCGCCCGGGACTAGGGCTACGTTTGCCTCTTTGATGGCTTTGATGCAGAAGTCTTCGCTGGTTAGGGCGAATTGTTTGATGCTCGGGAAGGTATAGAAGGCTCCCGCCGGTTCAACTACGTCGAGGCCCATGGCGTCTAAGGCTGCGAGCACGCGTTTGCGACGGGTTCGGTAGACTTCGAGCATAGGGGTGGGGTCGACGGTCAGGGCTCGAGCTGCGGCGTCCATTTCGAAGGAGACGGCGCTCGATACTAAGTATTGGTGAGCCTTGGCAATCTCGGCGATGACGGGGGCTGCCGCTGCGAGCCAGCCCAAGCGCCAGCCGGTCATGGCCCAGGGTTTGGAGAAGCTCTCGATGACGACCGTCTGCTCGCGCAGCTCCGGGTGTCGCTGGGCGAAGCGCTCGTAGCCGTCCACATAGACGAGTCGGTTGTACACGTCGTCACAGACCACGTAGATGCCCGCCTGCTCCGCTACGCGCGCCACGGCGTCGAGCGAAGCCGCGTCGAGAATGCAGCCCGTAGGATTGTTGGGCGTGCAGATGACGATGGCCTTGGTCGCCGGCGTCACGCAAGCACGAAGTGCGCCCTCGTCAATCTGGAATTGCGCAGGCTCTGTATCCAAAAAGACCGCTTTGGCGTGATTGGCCACGACGATGCTCTCGTACAGGCCAAAGGCCGGCGTGGGAATAATGACCTCGTCGCCGGGGTTGAGCATGGCCATAAGCGTAGCCGACAGGGCCTCGGTCGCGCCGTCGGTCAGGATGACCTCGTCGGCGGAAAACGTCAGGCCCGCGTCCCCCATGTAGGCAGACAGCGCCTCGCGCAGGGCGGGGCGACCGTTGTTGGGCGGATAATGCGTGTCACCGCGGTCCAACGAAGCAGTCACCTCAGCGCTAATCACATCGGGCGTGGGAAAATCGGGCTCGCCGAGCGCGAGCGCAATGCATCCCGGATGCTGCGCGGCGAGCGCGTTAATCCGACGGATGCCGGAGGGCTTGAGCGTGGCAAGCGAGGTGTTCATGGGCAGACGCATGGCGTTCCTTTCGTAAGGGTTGCACTAGGATAGCGCGGCGGAGCGTCACCAGACGGTGTAACCTAAACGGAAACCAACCGGAAAGGAGGCGGCATGGAGACGACCACACGCGGCGATGTACCAAAAACGTTGCAAACCATTGCGTATATCAGCATTCCCAATAGCGCCGATCTTGAGTTTTTGCTCTGGGACCTGCAGGATGCCATCGCCGCCTATGCTCAGCTTTCTGGCACCGCGCTCCCCCGCCCGATCGATTTGGAGGCGGATGATGCCGGTGCAGTCGATGGCATGGTGCTCGCTGTTGATGATGCATGTGACGATGAGGCTATGATCGCTGTCGAGGAGATACTCGATCGCTTTAAGAATACAGACGCGCGCGTCTATGTCGTCGTTCAGGCCCTGTCCAAAAACACCAAGCAGGCGGACGAAGCCCTCGACCGCCTATACCGGGCATGTATTCTACGTGACCTGCCATGGTGCGACGGCGTTGTCATCCGTGCCGGCAGCGGCATCGCAGCGCTTCGCCACTCCCCGCGTATGGGCCTCTTGCGTCGGCCATTTTCGGAAGCGATAGATAAGCTTGTGGGCGCTGTGCGCATGGGCTGCTCTATTGAGCATGCGCAGCTGCTTGGCGGCGGCAATGCCGGTAGCGTCGATGCCGACGGCATGGTGCGCGTCAAGCCCACCGTGCCCGCACCGATCTGGCATGCCATCATGAAACACCTCGGCACCAGCGCCCAATCAGATATCTAAATTACAGAGCGCCCCAGTCAACGGCCTCGCGCCAGCGCTCGATAAGGCGTTCCAGGCGCCATGCCGCATTGGCGGGACTAGTCGACGGCAGAACGATGGCCGACAGCCCCGTGCGTTCTTGTAGATAGCGCTTGTAGAGCCGACCAGCTGTACCACCGTTGCATATCACCTGCTCAATGGGAGCTGCGTCGGTAATGCGCTCGACATGCGCCGGAACGACGTTTTTGATGCTGGCGTCACTCGAACCCTTAATGTCGCAGCTCTCGATCACGTCCCACAGGGCCACGCCGCCGTTCAGCAGCATAGCCCGCTTGGCGGCAATCGAGGCATCGAGCGTCGCGGGCTCGCCGCTCGCCAAAGAGTCTCCCTCGTTGGGCGGCACGGGCGCACCAAGGCACGCGGCCATCACGCGCCAAAAGCGGTTCTGCGGATTGCCATAGTAAAAGGCATTGGCACGCGAGAGCACCGAGGGAAACGACCCCAGCACCAAAACGCGCGAGCGCTCGTCAAACACGGGCTCAAGCCCATGCTCAATATGTTGATAGCCCTCGTCAGACGCGGCCATGGGCTAGGCCCTCAGCAGATAACGCACCTCATAGGGCGCAAGTTCAAGGAAGCCCGACAGCTCGACCGTGGGCGCATCGTCGGCAAGCAGGTCGACGAAGGAGCCGTTGAGTTCGCCGGCTCCAAAGGTATAGGGCTCGTTCACGGCATTGACCGCCACGAGCACCGTCGCGTCGTCGCAGGCGCGCTCAAACAGCAGCTGCTTATTCTGGATCACCACGTTGCGATAGGCACCGTAGTTGAGAGCACGGGCCGCTGCGTCATCGGCCGAGCGCAGGTGCGCGAGCTGCATGACAAATGCCGTCAGCTCGTTAGGTGCCGGGGTGTCAAGCGCAGGACGTAGCGCCCAATCGCCATCGGGGCCGCCCTTTTCGCCGGCAATCCCCCACTCGCTGCCGTAGTAGACGCACGGAATGCCCGGCATACCAAAGAGCATGCCGTAGGCGGGGCGCAGGCAGGACTTGTCCGTCAGGATGCTCGCCAGGCGCGGCACGTCGTGGTTGTCGACAAACGACAGCAGATGCTTGCCGCGATAAATGCACCAGGGGTCGCCGCCAAACTGGCGATGAAGCGAGTGGGCAATCTCGAACATGTTGACCGAGTTAAAGCTGGAGTACAGGCCCTTGTAGCACTCGTAGTTGGTGCAGGAGTCGAGCATCTCGTCGTTGACGATCTGGTTG
>JAXKGF010000016.1:0-37019 GCA_036550515.1 Collinsella sp. | reverse complement strand
GGCCTCGCTCGAAGAGCCCGATCGCCGCCCTCCTGGCCTCGATGTCGTGCTTCACCCTCAAGTCGACTCGCATAAAAAGCCTCCCATTTCTCATGTCCAAGAAATGGGAGGCAGTTCATCCGGGGGCGGTTTTTTGATCCCTGGGGACGAAGGAAAACGGATCACCTGGTTAGACTGACCCCCCCTCTGTGATCCATTTTCCTCCGTCCCCAAGGGATCAAATCTGTTGGCGTGGGGCAAATCTGTCCGCTTGGGCGGGTAGGATGGATGCATTGATTATTGCGAACAGTTTGAGTGGAGGACCATGCCTGTTCGAATCTATACCACCAATGCCGGCACGGATTTGAGCGATGCCGAGTCGGCGTTGCTTGCCGACCTTATTGACCGCCACGGGCGTGCCGTGTTGCTGGCGCCCTCGTTTGCCGAGCTCGACGTGTGCCGTCACGATGCTGCGGTTGCTGGCGCCTCGCTGGGCGTTGACTACAAAACCCCAGCGTCGTGGCTTCGTTCGCTGTGGGAGCTTATGGGCGATGACCGCAGCTTCGTCGACAACATGCAGCGCCAGATGCTGTTCTCGGACATGATCGCCCGTCGCGACGATGCCGACCTGCAGCCGCTTTCGCGCAGTCAGGGTACGGTGCGCATGCTCGCGCGCATGGCCCGCGATGTGCTGTCGGGCGTAGCGGGGACGGGTGCCGAGCGCTGCTGCGGCGACGTTTGCCGGCCCGATCCCAAGAGCGACGCCGAGGCCCGCGTGTTCGAGCTGTTGAGTGCCTATGCGAGCGGCTTGGACCGTCGAGACATGGTTGAGCCCTGCGAGGCGGCTGACCTTATGGTCGAGGTGCTGGCCGACAACCTTCCGGCGTGCGCCCGCGCGGTATGTGTGCGCGGTATCACATCGTTTACGCACGGCCTGCTCGAGTTGCTGTCGGCCGTGGCGCACAACGGGGGAGAGGTTGTCGTGCTGCTCGCTTGCGAGCAGGCGGCGATGCGCGAGGACCTGGCTGCTGCCTTTGATGCCCGCGGTGTGCTGTTTGAGGTAGCGCCGCTGGAGGAGGGTGCCGCTGCGCCCCAGACTGCCTCCAAGTCCGCCGCTCAGCCTACCTTTGTAGAGGTTGCCGGCCCTCACGCCCGCGCCCACGCCTATGTGGATGCAATCGATGAGCTGGTAAAAACGTGTGAGGACGCCGCGGTCGACGGCGGTGTCACGGCGTCCGCGGACCCCGTGCGCGTGCTCGTTGTGTCTGTCCGGGCGCCCCAGCTGTTCGGTGATCTCGCTGCCCGTCTGGCGGCGCGTCACATTGCGGCCGAGACGACTGAGTTCACGGCGTTTTCCCAGTCCATCGCGGGCAGGCAGTTTACGGCGCTCGCCAACCTGATCGAGCGTATGAAAGCCGCCGACGAGGGCACCGCTTCCAAGACCGAGTGGTGGCCCGCTCCAGTGCTTACCGACTGGATATATAGCCCGCTTTCGGGTGCCGACGCCGCGAGCGCCCGCGGCTTCGACAAGAACATGCGCCTGTCGCGCAACAAGACCACTGCGGGCGTCAAGAGCCTGCTGCAGAGCGTGCAGGGCCAGGTGAGGGGCGCCCGCAAGGCCGCCAGCGACGATAACTGGTTTAAGAACGTGCCATGCGTGGTCTCGGACGTGTTTCAGGCGCTGTGGCGCGACAAACCCGTGACGGCGCTCAAGGCCATGCTCGCCGTTGCCGAGGCGCTGCCCGATCGCGCGCTAGGCGGCCTTGACGGCCAGGCCCGTCGCCAGGCAGAGACGGCTTTGCTGCGCCATGCCATCGACATCCTTATGAACGATGCTCGCGCACTCGACGTGTCGCAGGCCGCGACCGTACCGGTTCTCGACGGCGTTCGAACCAAGGTGGACAAGCGCAGTACCGCTTACGATTACGCGACCTACGAGGTCGATCGCACGCCACGGGCACAAGTGCGCTTCGTGTCGCTTGCCGATGCGTCGGTTTTGCGTCCTGGCGGCTACGATGCCGCGCTGTTTGCCGATGTCGACCTGGACAGCTATCCGCTTTCGCACGAAGAGGGCCCGCTTGCCACATTGACGGTCGAGCTGCGCCGCGACGGCGTGTCTTTGGAGCCCGCCGCCCTGCTGCGCGTGCGCTTTGGCCGTGCGATGCAGGCGGCGAGCGGTCCGGTCGCGCTCGCCCGCGTGACGCACGATCGCCAGGCGCGCGAGTGCTACCCGGCAGCCGTATGGACCGAGCTGCGGGCACATGCCGAGGCCGTTGGCGCTGCCAAGCCCACGTGCGTGGGCGAGGGCGATATCATCGCCGACTTTGATCCCGCGGCGGGTGAAGGCCTCAAGCGCGAGCGCGTGACCTGTGAAGCCCCTCAGCATCTGAGTGCCGAGGCCGTGCCGTATTTGGTCCTGCGCCGTCGCGATGGCGAGGGCGAGGATGCGCCGCTGGTGCCGCGCTTGACGTCTGCCTCGCAGATCGAGGCCTATTCGACCTGTCCGCTATGCTGGTTCGTCTCGTATCGCGTCAAGCCCCAGTCGATCGACGCTGGCTTTGCCAACATGGAGAAGGGCAACTTTGTCCACGACGTGCTGGAGCATCTGCATGCCCGTCTGCCCCAAGAAGGCATGGAGCGCGTGACGCCCGAGAATCTGCCGCGTGCACAGGAGCTGCTGCACGAGGTCTTTGACGAGACGTTGGCCGAGCACGCCGGCAAGCGCGGCACGGAGGGCCCGCTGGTGCCGCTCTCTGCGGTGGAGGAGCGCCAGGTGGCCGAGATCTTGCCGCAGCTGGAGGGCGTGCTTGCCTACGAGTCCGAGGCACTTGCCCCCTTTGCCCCGCGCTACCTGGAGTTTGCGTTCAACGAGCTCCAGGTCGAGTATGCCGGTTGGCCGCTCGGCGGGCGCATCGACCGCGTAGATGTGGATGCCGAGAATCGCGCCGTGGTAATCGACTACAAGCATCGTTCGGGTGTCGAGGAGTTTAAGCTTGCCGACCCCACGGTGCGTGACGAGGAGACGGGCGAGGCTCCCATCGAAGACCCGCGCTGGCTGCCGCCCCATACCCAAACGCTCATCTACGCGCAGGCCATGCGTCGGGCACTGGGCTTGGATACCCGTGCAGCGCTCTATTTTTCGACCAAGGGCGGCAAGCCCGCGCTGCGCGGTGCGGCGAGCGCCGAGTTGCTCGAGGAAGAGCGCGGTGACGGTCGCATCCCGGGCCTCAAGAAGGGCTTCCCGGGCGAGGGCGGCAGCATGGACTTCGATGCCCTGCTCGATCGCGTGGAGGCCGGCATCGCCGAGCGCCTGCGCGAGCTCGAGGCGGGCAACGTTGCCGCCGTCGACCCGGCGTCGGCTCAGGCCGCGCATGCGCGCTGCTCGTATAACCACGAAGGAACGTTTGTAAGGAGGGACGTGTAGACCATGGATCTTTCGACTTTGATGCCGCAACAGCTGCAGATTGTCAAAACGCTCGACCGCCCGCTGTTTGTCTCGGCGGGCGCCGGTTCGGGTAAGACCTTTACCCTCACGCGCCGCATCGTCTATGCGCTCTCGCCCGAATCCGGTCCGTTCGTTGAGCATCTGGACCAGGTGCTCGCCATTACCTTTACCAAAGATGCAGCGGCCGAGATTCGCGACCGCGTGCGCCGTGCGCTTATCGACGAGGGCATGGACGAGGAAGCACTGACCGTCGACGACGCGTGGATTTCGACTATTCACGGCATGTGCTCGCGTATCCTGCGCGCGCACGCGTTGGAGCTGGGCATCGACCCCGAGTTCACGGTGCTCACCGATACCGACGAGCTCATGGACCAGGCTGTTGAGCATGTGCTGGGTCGCGCGACGGCACCCGATGCCGCCCCCGAGCTCGCGGCATCGCTCAAGGCCCTCTATGCCTGGTATCCCATGGCGGGCGAGGGCGGTTCCTTTGGCGGCGGTACGACCATCAAGGGTCTGGTGCGCGACCTGCTGGAGCTGTCGAGCCAGTTGCCGGGCGGTATGGACGACGTGCGCGTGGCGCGCGGCCAGGCCGATACCTCGGCACTCGCCGATGCCTATCGCGCGGCGCTGGGCGCAAGCAAGTCCTCGACCGAGAAGGCGCAGGCGGCGCTCGATGCCATCGACGCGTTCGAGGCGAGCGGCAAGACCATGGTCGATGCGGCGCGACTCATGATGTCGTGCACCATGCCGCGCGCGAGCAAGGCATTCCCCAAGGAGCAGGTCGAGCTGCTCAAGGCCGAGGCCGCCGATGCGTTTATCAATATCGTGCTTGCCTGCGGTGGCCCGGCGCTCGATGCGCTGGTGGGCCTGGCCCGTTCCGTCGAGGCCGAGTATCGCGCACTGAAGGCTGCCCAGTCCGCCCTCGATAATAACGACCTGCTGCGTATGGCCTACGAGGCCCTGCGCGATTACCCTGCCATCCGTGCTGCGTACGAGGGCCGCTTTAAGATGGTCATGATCGATGAGTTTCAGGATACCGACCAGATGCAGGTCGATCTGATTCGTTACCTGACGGGTGCGGGGGAGCGCGCGCTGTGCACCGTGGGCGATGCACAACAGTCCATCTATCGCTTCCGCGGCGCCGAGGTCGAGGTGTTCCGTCGCCAGGAGCGCAAGGTGGGCTCGTCTGCCGCGCCCGAGGCGACTGTAGTGGCCGACGCACCTGCTGGCGAACTCGTCAAACTTGTGCGCAACTTCCGCAGCCATGACGAGGTGCTGCGTTATGTGGCACGCGTTTTCGACGGCGATGACGGCGGCCTGATGCAGGGCTTTTTGGATCTTGAGGCGAGCGACGGCCGCAAGGATACGCTGGTGGCAGACGCCTCGCGTCGTCAGGCGCTCTTTGTTGCCGGCGGCAGTACGCAGGAGCGCACACAGGCCAAGGCCCGTGCGATCGCCGAGCGCTTCCGCGCGCTTGCCGATGCCGGCCAGCCTCAGGGCGGCATGGTGCTGCTACTGGGCCGCATGACCAACGCCGACGTCTACGCCCAGGCCTTCCGCGACCAGGGGCTCGACTGCGTCATCGCGGGCGGCTCGGTCTTTGCTCAAGCAGCCGAGGTGCAGACGGTGCGCGCCCTGGTATGTGCGCTCGCCAATCCGGCCGATACGGCGCAGGGCCTTATGCCGCTGCTCGCCTCGCCGATGTTTGCGCTCGGCGCTCAGGAGTTCCTGGCGCTGGCGACCAAGCTCGATAGCGAGACGGGGGAGACCTCGCGCCGGAATATCGACGCGGGCATCATGAGTGATTTCGACGTGCCGGGTCTGCAAGATCTGCCGCTCGTGACGCGCGCCCGCGAGGTGCTGCGGTATGCGCTTCGTCGCGTGGGCCGCGATTCGTTCGCCGCCATCGCGCGCGACGTGGTCAACGCCTCCGGCTGGTTTGTGCGTCTGGCACAGCGCGGTCCCGAGGGCAAGGCCATTGCCGCCAACGTGCTCAAGGCGCTCGACGCCGTGGCCGAGGCGGAGGCCGAGTTCGGCAACTCGCCGCGTTCCATCGCGCTGGCCTTCGACCGCTTCTTGGCGGGCAAGGAAGCCCCGGGTGCCCTCAACGAGGAGGGCGACGGCGCGGTGCGCATCATGACGGTTCACGCCTCTAAGGGTCTGGAATATCCGGTCGTGGCGGTCGCCGAGTGCTTTGGCGTGCGTAAGTCCTCGGGTGCGGCACAGATGGGTCGCGTTGAGGGAGGAGCGCAGGTCGTGGCGCTGCCGGCACGCTTCGACGGCGTTAAGCTCACCGACGGAACCTTTGTGAAGGGCGACGACGTCAAAAAGCAGTTTGAGCACGCGTTTAAGGGCAAGGGCACGTCGCTGTGGCTGCCGCCGGAGCTCATGGAGGACGTCTGTGCGACGGGCTCTCCCGCCGAGGCATTTGCCCGCCTGCGCAACGACGACCTGCAACTTTCGCTTGAGGAGCGGGCTCGTCTGCTCTATGTCGCCATGACGCGAGCGCGTGAGCTGGTCATTTTGGCGATGGACGCCGGCGTGAGCCGCGGCAAGGTGACGGCGCCGACCTTCGATGTCGAGACGGATCTGACCTACGACGTGCTGCGCCGCATCCTGCCGACCGGCAGCCTGGACATGCCGCAGCTCGATAGCGACCGTTTAGCGTTCGACAACTCCAAGCCGGGCGACTACGAGCTCATCTCGCTGGCGGACTTTACGTTTGGCGAGCAGGCGTTTGAGGCCAACGCTTCGCTGGATGTCGAGGGCAGGCTTGTTCGTGGCGATGCCGATGCCGCCGATAATGCTGCGCGCTCAACCGTTCCCGGTCCTGCCGACCCCGAGCCCGATGCGTTTGAGCTCGTGTGTCCCCAGGCGGTGGGCGTGCGCATGGGTACCTGCCCGTATCCGGCGCGCGATTCGTACAGCTACTCATCGATTGCCACGGCGCTGCATGCCGAGTCCGAGGACCGTGCCGCCGAGACGCGCGTGCCCATGGACGAGGCTGGCGATGATGCGGAGTTGGATGGTTCCGAGATGACGGATGCAGACGTGGCCGCCGTTGAGCCCGCCGGCAATCCCATGGCCTTGGGTTCGGCCTTCCACGCCGCCTGCCAGTGGCTCATCGAGATGGGTGCCGATGCGCTGCCCGCTGAGCGTGCCGATGCGCTGGCGCGCCTGTGGTGCCTGACGCCGGAGCAGCGCGAACGCTTCGACGTTGCCCTGGACCGCTGGCTCAAGTCGGCTGTTCGTGCCGACCTGCTCGCGTGGCCGTGCGTTCGCGCCGAGGTGCCGTTCTTTTCACTGGGCTGCGAGGACGAGGACATCGCTCGCTACGGTGCTTATGCCGAGGGCGCCATCGACGCTTTGGCGACGAACCCGGCGGATTCGTCATGCGCGCTGGTCATCGACTACAAGACGGGCGGCACGCCGGACGAGACGCCGGAACAGCTGCAGGAGAAGCACGCCCTGCAGGCGCGCGTCTACGCTGATGTTCTGCACAAGGCGGGCTTTGAGGCCGTGACCGTCAAGTTCGTTCGCGTGGAGCAAGCGAATCCAACCATCTTCGTCGAACCCGCCGAACCTCAAGTAGTCACCTACAACCTCTAGCCACCTCAGGCTTTACGGTGCTATTTGGTTAGTTTTGCGGCTGTAAAGCCCTCAATCGTCCAAATAGCACCGCAACGCATGGGAGAGCCTGGGGCGGTACAATGACTCGAACGGTTCAAACGAATAAGGAGCCATCATGCAGCTCACCAAAACACTTAAGGTGACACCGGAGGAGCTTTTTGACGCTCTGGCGGGGTCCATCATGCAGGATATCGAGAACGCCACGGGCAAGCGTCCCAGCCGCAACAAGCTCAACGGCTATAAGTACGAGAAGCGTGCCCAGTCCGCAAAAGGCAAGGCCAAGGGCACGGCGATCAAGGTTAAGATCAAGCACTTTGACTACCCGTGCCTCTATGAGGTCCGTTTTCAGTATGCGGCGGGCATTAATACCATGCGCTATGAGGCTGCACCTGCTGGCGATGGTGCCTGCGAGCTCACCTATACCGAGGATTTTCAGGGTGTGGGTGGCAGCACGTCTGGCACGCGCGGCAAGCTCGGCCTCTTCTTCTATGAGCGCAAGCTCAAGAGCCACGCCAACCAGACGATTGATCAAATCGTCAAATACATCGAGGGTGAGCGCCGCGTAAAGGCTAATCCCGCCTTCGCCGATGATACTGCCGAAAACGCTTCGGATGTATTCCATTGATACCCTGTGCAAAAGCTTTACCGCTCTTCACATCAACTGTGAACACTTCAGGCTTCGAATCAGTAGCGAGCGGCCCGACAAAAATAGTTGTTGGTAGTGCCAAATGAATAAGAATGCCACTACGCAACTGCACGTCTATTCCGCCTTTTTCGTTCTCACGGGATTTGTTTTAAACCGGGGAGTGTTTCTACTTTTCCTTGCGGAGAAAGGAATGTCTGTCACGGAAATCGCGCTTTATCAAGCCCTGTTCAACATAGCAACGGTCGTCCTCGAGCTGCCAACAGGGCTGATAGGCGATTTCTTTGGAAAGAAGTTTTCGATTCAAGTGGGCGTGCTGCTGCTTTTCTTCCATACCGCCGGCATGCTGTTGCTCTCAGGCCCCTTTCTTGTCGTGCTTTCCCTTGTTGAGGCACTCGCCTACTCCCTTCAATCGGGATCCGAACAAGCACTTTTATATGAAATTGCCCGAAATGCCGGTCAAGGAGAGCACTTCCTCACCATCAACGCTCGGCTGCTTGCCGCGCAATCAATCGCTACGGGAATGGCAATCGTGCTCGGATCTTTCATTGCCCAAGTATCTTGGAGTGCCCTCTACGTATGTGTCTCCGTTTTCTATCTCCTGCAGCTTTTCCTTCTGTATCCCATTGAGAGGACGGAAACGACCCGTTCTGAAAGATCAGAAAAGGGGAGGTTTGACGCAGCCAAGATGTTCAGGCGCGAGACCTGGCGCGTTGGAGAATCCGCTTTTGCGGTATTGCTTCTCCTAATCGGCACAAGCATGCTCGACGGATTCTACGGGAGTTATTACAACTTGAATCAGTTGGTATTCGACGCATTTGATGCTCCCGTCTCCATAATAGGAATCTTTTTCGGTGCATCCTATGCAGTAAATGCGACGGCCTACATTGCAGCAGATTTCTTCTCATCGCGTTTCGGGAAAAGAAATACCATGCGCGGCTCGATGCTAATTGAGGCTGGCCTTTTCATGATTCTTCCGTGGTTCGCTTCAAATCCGCTGTGTTTGTTTGGCCTTAGCATGGTGCTTTGTTTCCTCCCAGAAGTGGTGTACATCACTTCGGAAAACTTAATCCAAGACGGGATAGCGGACGATCTCCGTGCGACTATCCTTTCCGCTGCGTCTCTGGTAAGGGCCCTCTTTTCCGCATTGTTTTTCTCCGTATTTGGACATGTGTTGGGGTTATACCCCATTCAGATGGCGCTCGGTATTATTGGCGCAATCGCGATAGCGATTACCGCCGTTGTTTCATTAAAAATGGTAGGAATGCAGGTTTCCAAGAATTGATATATCGATTGACGAGCCATCCGAAGCGTCGAGCCCTCTTGATGGACATGACCATTCGTCACAAATCATTCCGCGCATCGCCGGGGTTCCAGTAATACTCGATATATCTGGATGCCCTCATTCCCCTTTTTGAAGGCCCCAAAAAGACTACCCGTGTTGGTTTGGCTAGGTTCGGGTGCCGTCCGCGCCGTGGGGTAAAATCGTTCAGTCAGAACACGAACCCGCATCGGAGCTCATCACATGGCATTCGTCCATCTGCACAATCACACTGTTTTCTCCATGCTCGACGGCGCAACCCGTATCCAGGATATGGTCAACCGTGCCGTTGAGCTGGGCATGCCCGCCGTGGCCATTACCGACCACGGTTACATGTACGGCGTACCCGACCTGGCGCTGGCCTGCGACGCCGTCAACCACAACACGCCCGAGTACAAAACCTGGAGCCACGACAAGGCCTTCTTGGAAAAGGACCGCCGCGACGAGCTGGTGGAGCCCGACCCCGAGGCAAACCCGCGCGAGCATGCCCAGTACGTCAAAGACATGGCCATATGGGACGAGAAGGGCAACATCGACGAGCTCAAGCCGCCCCTGGTCATCAAGCCCATCTTTGGCTGCGAGGTCTACTTTACGCCGGATGAGACCCTTGCCCGCGACCATAAGCCCGAGCTCTACCATATGATCCTCCTGGCCAAAGACCAGGAGGGCTACGTCAACCTGATGCAGACGGTCTCCGAGGCCGCTGTGCAGGGCTTTTACTACAAGCCGCGCGTGACGCTCGACAACCTGCGCCGCCACGCCAAGGGCATGATCTGCACGAGCGCCTGTATCGCCGGCATCATCCCCAAATACATCGACCGCGGTGACATGGAAGGCGCCATTAAATGGGCCGAGACCTTCCGCGACACCTTCGATCCCGGCGACTTCTACATCGAGATCCAGGAACACGGCATTACCACCGACAACGGCCTGACCGACGAGCAGATGGACCGCACGCTCATCGACATCGCCAAGCAGGTGGGCGTCAAGGTCATCGCCACCAACGACTTCCACTACCTGCGCCGCGAGGATGCGCCCGTGCAGGACGTCATCATGTGTATTGGCATGAACGCCAAGGTCGATGACCCCAACCGCATGCGCATGACCGGCTCGGAGTTTTACATGAAGACCGAGGAGGAGATGCGGGCGATGTTCCCGTATTGCCCCGAGGCCTGCGACAACACGCTCGAGATCGCCGACAAGTGCTACGTTGAGCTGGACTGGGACTCTATCATCCTGCCGCGCTTTCCGTTGCTCGATCCCGGCGAGACGCACGAGAGCCAGTTCCGCCGCGAGTGCGAGAAGGGCCTGCGCCAGCACTATGGCGACGACTGGGCCACGCGCGAGATCGGTGGCGTCAACATCAAAGAGCGCTTTGAGTACGAATACAAGGTCATTTGCGACAAGGGCTTTGCCGCCTACTTTTTGATCGTTGCCGAGTACGTGCAATGGGCTAAGGACAACGGCATCGGCGTCGGCCCCGGCCGTGGCTCGGCCGCCGGCGCTATCGTCGCCTACGCCATGAACATCACCGCGTTCGACCCGCTCGAGAACGGCCTGATGTTCGAGAGGTTCCTGTCCCCGCAACGTACCGAGATGCCCGATATCGATATGGACTTCGACGATGAGCGACGCCTCGAGGTCGTGGAGCACGTTCGTCAGCTCTACGGCCCCGAGAAGGTCACCCACGTCATCACCTACTCGACCATCAAGGCCAAGCAGGCCATCAACGACGCCGCGCGCGTCCTGGACTACCCGGTCTACATGGGCCAGCGCCTGTCCAAGATGGTCTCGAGCGACCCCAAGGTCAAGCTCAAGCAGGTGCTCGAAAAGCAACCCGGCAAAGAGGATCTGTTTAACCCCGATTTTGCCGAGGCCTATAAAAAGGACGACGACGCTCGCCGCATCATCGACACGGCGCTCTCGATCGAGGGCCTCACCCGTGGCGAGGGCGTGCACGCGTGCGCCGTTCTGATCTGCCGCGACCCCGTCAACGAGCACGTGCCCACCAAGCTCGACACCAAGGGCGGCGTCGAGATTACCCAGTACGAGGGCCATACCGTCGCCGACATGGGCCTGCTCAAGATGGACTTCTTGGGCCTGCGCACGCTGACGGTTATCTCCAAGGCCAAGGCAAACATCAAAAAGAACTTCGGCATCGACATCAAAGAGGAAGAGATTCCCTTTGACGATCCCGAGATCTTTAAGCTCATGGGCTCCGGCCACACCGCCGGCGTCTTCCAGGTCGAGTCCGCCGGCATGACGGCCACGATCAAGAACATGAAGCCCACCGAGTACAAACACGTCGTGGCATTGATCGCCCTGTACCGCCCGGGCCCGCTGGGCGCCGGCATGGTCTCGTCCTACATCAACCGTATGAACGGCAAGGAGCCGGCCGTCTCCTACGACGACCGTCTGGACGACATCCTGGGCGAAACCTACGGCACCATGGTCTATCAGGAACAGGTTATGCTCATCTCCGTCGAGATGTGCGGCTTCTCCAAGGGCGAATCGGACTCGCGTATCCGTAAGCCCGTGGCTAAGAAAAAGATTAAGCTGCTTACGTCGACGGTGCTGCACTGGGAGGATGGCTCGGACGAGACCACCTACGACCACTGGATGAACGGCGCTATCAAGAACAACTACACGCGCGAGGTCGCCCAGAAAATTTGGGACGATGTTCTCGAGTTCGCATCCTACGCCTTCAACAAGTCGCACTCCGCCGGCTACGCCATCCTGGTTATGCAGACGGCGTGGCTCAAGGCGCACTATCCGCACGAGTACATGGCGGCCGTTCTGACGTCCTATACGGGCAAGACCGACAAGATCGTGCACTACGTCTCGGCATGCCGTCACGACGGCATCCCCGTGCTTTCGCCAGATGTCAACGAGTCCGGCACCGAGTTCACGGCTACCAAGGAGGGCGTGCGCTTTGGTCTGGCCGGCATCCGCGGCGTGGGTACCGGCGTGGCGCAGGCGATTATCGCAGAGCGCGAGGCAGGCGGCCCGTTTAAGACGCTGCACGACTTTGTCGAGCGCGTGGACTCGAGCCAGGCCAACCGTCGCGTGATCGAATCGCTGATCAAGGCAGGCGCCTTCGACTCCACGGGGTATCCGCGTCGCCAGATGATGCACTTTGTGGACAAGAACAACCCCGAGAACATCATCGACGCCGCGGTAAAGCGCCAGAAGGACCGCGCGAGCGGTCAGACCTCGTTCTTCGATATGTTTGGCGACGTTGAGGGCTCGGGCTTTGAGGTGAGCGTGCCCGATCCGGATGGCCAGGAGTGGGACCGCCACCTTAAGCTGAGCCAGGAGAAGGAGGTTCTGGGCATCTATGTCTCGGACCACCCGCTGCGCCCGTTTGAGTATGCGCTCAGTAAGGCGCGCGACTTCTCGTTCTCGCAGATCGACACCGGCTACGAAGTACAGAACCCCACGGGCGGCACCATCAACCAGGAGATTCCCGAGGGTAAGGCGCTGTGGTGGGCCGGCATGGTCTCGAGCGTGTCCAAGCGCGTGACCAAAAACGGCGACCCCATGGGCATCGTGCAGCTCGAGGACATGGAAGGCGAGGCCACGGTCGTGGTGTTCCCCAAGACCTACAAGGAGGCCGAGGGGTATCTATACGGCGAGGTCGATCCCGAGACCGGCGCACAGCTGTCCGATGCGTTTGTGCGCATTAAGGGCAAGCTCGAGCGCTCGGACCGCGGCGACCAGATCATCGCGCAGGAGATTGTGCCGCTGGAGCTTAGCGAGGAGAAAAACAAGCCCAAGGTGTTTGAGGTCATGGTGCCCAACAGCCGCTTTAGCCAGGGCAATATGGCGCGCCTGGCCACGGTGCTCACCACCAACCCGGGCGGCGACCGCGTGGAGATCTTTATTGAGCAAGTCGACGGGCGCGTGCTGCGCGCTGAGGTGCCGGCCAAGGTCAATGCACGCTCGATTCCGCTGCTGGCAGAGGCAAAGGCCATCGTCGGCAACCAAGGCCGCGTGACGGTTATCTAAGATGATTTTTCTGGGACGGGGATTAAAAAATCATTTTGGGTGACGTGCGGCGGAAGACCAGTCTTTCTGGGATGGGAATGATTTTTTCATCCCCGTCCCAGAAAAATCATTTGGCGTGCGAGATTGGAGGAAGTGATGGCACAGGGGACGTTTGTGCAGGCGCTTCGCAAAGAGGCGGCGTTGAGCGGCACCTTTATGAAGGGGCGTTCGCTCATGCTCAACGGCGCCGTGCTGTCGATTGAGGACAGCGGCTCGCGCTTCTCCAAAAACGTGACGGTTGAGGGCTCGGTGCGCGGCTCGCGCGGCGACCTGTACAAGACGCACGTAGCGCTCGACATGGACGAGCACGAGGTGATCGACTACGACTGCGATTGCCCCGCTGCCTATCGCTACCCCGGCATGTGCAAGCACGCCATCGCCACAGCTCTGGCGTATTTGGATGCCAGCGGCGCCGAGCCCGTCGAAGGTTTGCGCACGCCGGTCCGCACGTTTACGGCGCAGCCGAAACAGCCCGCGCGCACCGCGCCCAAAGCGCCGGCCGTCAATCCCAACTTTCCCTTTCCGGCGCCCGTCCCCACGAGTCCCAGCCTCATGGCGGCGCTCTCCGATCTTTCGGACGCGCGCATGGATGAGCTGGCGAGCATGCGCCGCAAGCTTGCCGGTGCCGTTGCTCCCGACGCCCCCAAAGCGACGTTGGAGCCCTCGTTGGTGCCGTACTACAATCCGCTGTTCGCCGACCGCTTTAGCTGGGCGCTCGAGTTCCGTATTCGCTGCGGTTCGGTGTCCTACGTGGTCAAGGATATCGACGGCATGGCCGACGCCTATGTCCGAGGCGGCACCTTCTCGTACGGCAAGAAGCTCACGTTTGTCCATACGCCCGAAGCCTTCGAGGACGTGTCGACAAAGCTGCTCAACCTTGTTGTGACGACAGTTGCCTATCTCGATGACATCACAAGCTCGCGTTCGGCGTCGTACGACTTTGCCCGCAGCGGTTTTGTCGCCGAGCGTCAGTTGCCGCTGTCCGAGCATAGCATCGTATATGTGCTGGACCTGCTGCGCGGCCAGACCATCTCCTTTGAGCCCGCTTGGTCGCGGGGGACGACGACGCATCGCACCTATGACGTGGCGGTTGAGATGCCTCCGGAAGGGGAGGACGAGGCTCTGTCTAAGCGCCCACCGCTCCTTGCCGCCAAAATTGCGCCGGCGGCTGGTGGTAGCTACGATCTGCGCCTGCCGGCCGATGCATACTGCTTTGCTTCGGGCGACGTTGCCTATCTGGTTGACACCCGCCGTGCGCGCCGTACCGATGTAGCGTTTGCCCAGCATGCGGCGCCGTTTCTATCGCGCTTGCTGCCCTGTCGCACGCCGGTCCATATCGCTGCCGACCAGGTGGGGGAGTTCTGTCGTATGGCGCTGCCCATTTTGCGCGACTACACCGACCTTACCGCGCCCGCCGCGCTCGATACCGTGGCGCCCGAGTCGAGCTTTGCTATGGCGATCGGCGTCGACGATGGGCTTGTGACCTGCAAAATTACGGTTACCTACGGCGACTGGTCGGCAGATCTCTTTAGCCTGGGCGCTCCGGGCAGTCTCTTCGAAGAGCAACGCCCCGGCGTGCCGCCCCGCGACGAGGTGGCAGAGTTTCGTGTTATGGACACGGCGGCCCTGTACTTCGATTTCTACGAGGACGGTCTGGCGTTTGAGGAACGCGATGACGCCCGCCTGTTCTGCCTGCTGACCGAGGGCCTGTCCGCCCTGTCCGAGCTGGGTGAGGTCATGCTCAGCGACTGTCTGCGCCAGATTTCGGTCCGCCCCGCGCCCAAGCTCTCGGTTCGTGCGACCGTCAAGAGCAATCTGCTCGATGTCGAGCTGGGCGCGAGCGGGCTTTCGGCCGCGGACCTTGCCGTCTATCTCGATTCGTACAAGCGCCATCAAACGTTTGCGCGCCTTACGTCCGGCGACATCATTCGCCTGGACGAGGGCGCCCGAGCCGCGTTTGGCCTCGCCGAGGACCTGGGCGTCGATGCCGTCGACCTGCTCGACGGCGTGTCGCTTCCCGCATCGAGCACCCTGTTCGTCGATAGCATGCTCGCGCGCACGCCCGCGCTCGAGGCCGATCGCGACGCTGCATTCCGTCGCACCGTCGAGCGCTTGGATACGCTCGGCAAGATGGATTTTACGGTGCCAGTCTCGCTCAAGGCCACACTGCGCGGCTATCAGGTCGACGGCTACCAGTGGCTCGGCTCGCTCGAGCACCTGGGCCTCGGCGGTATCTTGGCCGACGATATGGGCCTGGGCAAAACGCTGCAGATGATCGCACATATCCTGGCGCGCGTGGAGGCGGGGGACACTAAGCCCACGCTCGTGGTATGTCCTGCGTCGCTTGTGTACAACTGGACCGCCGAGCTGGAGCGCTTTGCGCCTTCGCTCGATGTGTGTGCCATTGTGGGCGCCAAAGCGCAGCGCCGCGTGCAGATAGCCGGCGCCGACGAGCATAACGTGGTCGTGACATCGTATGACCTCATGCGCCGCGATATCGACGAGTATGCCGAGCAGGACTTTGCCCGCGTTGTGCTCGACGAGGCCCAGTACATTAAAAACCCGCTCACGCAGGTGGCCCGCGCTGCCAAGCGTTTGCCGGCCGGCGTGCGCTTTGCCTTGACGGGAACGCCCATCGAAAACCGCCTGTCCGAGCTCTGGAGCATCTTCGACTTTTTGATGCCGGGCCTGCTTGGCACGCGCGAGTCGTTTGCCAAGCGCTTCGAAAGCCCGGTCGAGCACGCCGAGGGTGACAGCGCCGCTCGCTTGCAAGCGCTCGTGTCGCCGTTTGTGCTGCGCCGTGTCAAGGAAGACGTGGTTGCTGACCTGCCCGAGAAGATCGAAGACACCGTCATGGCGCAGCTCACCGGCGAACAGCGCAAGCTCTACCTGGCCAACCAAGACCGCATCGCCCAGCAGGTGCAGCACCGCGAGGCATCCGAGTTTAAGAAAGACAAACTCAAGGTGCTCGCCGAGCTCACTAAGCTGCGCCAGATCTGCTGCGACCCGCATCTACACTACGAGGACTACAAGGCAGGGAGCGCCAAACTCGATACGTGCATGGAGTTCGTGCACGGCGCACTCGACGGCGGGCATCGCATCCTGTTGTTCAGCCAGTTTACGGGTATGCTCGATATCATCGGTAAGCGCTTGGCCAAGGAGGACATCGGCTTTCTTAAGCTCACGGGCGCTTCGTCCAAGGAGAGCCGTGCCAAGATGGTCGCGCAGTTCCAGGCGGGCGAGGTGCCGGTGTTTCTAATCTCGCTCAAGGCGGGCGGCGTGGGCCTCAACCTGACGGCGGCCGACGTGGTCATCCACTACGACCCGTGGTGGAACGTGGCCGCGCAGGATCAGGCGACCGACCGCGCGCACCGTATTGGCCAGCAACATACCGTGACCGTGTACAAGCTCATCGCCAAGGACACGATCGAGGAACGCATTATGCAGATGCAGGAGTCCAAACGCGACCTGGTCAACAGCGTGCTCGGCGGCGATGGCATCTCCTCGGCGCTGTTTACCCGCGAGGATGTTTTGGCACTGCTCGGCGGCGACGGGCGTTAACCCGCTCGGGTGAGGCCGCCAGGGCGGATAGCCCGCGCTGTCCCATCGTCCCCGCTCGTTATGTGTTCATTTGCCATGCCGTGGATGGTTCGCCTGCCTTTGGGCATAAGAACCTCAAGAACATCGGCACATCAGCAAAGGAGAACATCATGGCGAAATTCTTTAAGGACCCCGACGGCAAGCTCATTGCCGCCCTTGGCAACGACGTTGCAACCCCTGCCGGCTGCACGGAGCTGACCGCGAACACCGAGGACGCGGCGCACGAGAAGCACGTGCCCGTCGTCGAGAGCGAGCGCGACGGTCACGTGATCCGTGCGCGCGTGGGCTCGGTCGAGCATCCTATGGTGCCCGAGCACTACATCGAGTGGATTGCCCTTGAGGCCGAGGGCCGTCTGGAGGTCCATTACCTCCAGCCCGGCATGAAGCCCGCGACGTTTTTTGCCGGCGGCTCCAAGACCGGTACCGTCTATGCCTATTGCAACCTGCACGGGCTGTGGTCCGCGACGTTCTAGGAGCGCGCCCCCGCTCGGGGTATCATAGCTAGCATATGCACATGCGAGCGCCGACTGCATCATGCGGCCGGCGCTTTTACTACGACAACGATGGTTTACGACGGAAAGGGCTGAGCCATGAAGCTCGCACTTGCACAGATCGATATGCGCCTGGGTGATATTGAGGGTATCTGCGGTCGCATCGAGGACCAGGCGCGCCTGGCCCATGAGCGCGGTGCGCGCGTGTTGTGCGTGCCGGCTCCGCTCTTTATGGGAGCCCTGCCCGGCGGCCTGGTGGGCGCTGCCGACTTTGAGCACGACATACTTGCCGGCTTGACCGGCGTCGCCGAGCGTATCCAAGAGCTCGATATGATCTGCATCGTGCCCGCGGCAGTTTCGTTTGAGGGCCAGCCCCTGCTCGACTACATGATGCTCAAGGACGGCCATGTGGTGCCGGCCCGTTCGAGCATTGCCCTGCAGCGCGGTGGGACCGGCGATGCCCGTTGGGCGCCGCCAGTCTTCGATGTGGACGGCGTGCGTATCGCCGTGATCTTCGACTTGGACCGCGAGCTCGAGATGCTGCCGACCGGCGTCGACCTCATCGCCTATTTCCAGTTCAACGCGTTTGATATGACCGACCGCGAGAGCGCTGCGATCGCCGCCGTGCGCAGCGGAGCCTACCGCAAGATCGCATCTAAGCGCAGCGTGTGGTTTGCCTGCATGGCGCCGGTCGGTGCGTACGATGAGTCGGTGTATACCGGCGGCTCGTTTGTGCTCGACGACTGCGGCCGCGTGGTGGCCCAGGCGCCGTGTTTTGAGGAGAGCCTGCTGGTTCAGGAGATCCAGCGCGGTGTGATGCTCGATGCCCTGGAAGATCACGAACTGCCCGAGTTCCGTTCCGAGGAATGGCTGTGGCAGGCGCTGGTGCTCGCCGTTCGCGATAACGCCCGCGCCCGCGGTACGTCGCGCGCCGTGGTGGCGCTCGAGGGCGACTTGCCGTCGTCCCTGCTGGCGGCGCTTGCCGTCGACGCCCTGGGTCCGCGAAACGTGATCGGCCTGGTACTGGGACGCAACCGCATCTTTACGCCGGCGCAGGAGGAGGCCGAGGCTGCTCGCTGTGCCGCCGTTCGCGCCATTGCCGAGCGCCTGCATATTCGCACGGTTGAGCGCGATGCGCCGGATGCCGCGCGTGTGCTCGACCGCGATGTGTCGGCGGGCGACGCCGAGCGCCTGCGCTCTCGCACGCTGGGCCTTATGCTGGAGGATACGGCGCTCGAGCTGGGTGCGATGGCGTTGAGCCCGCTGTCCAAAACTGAGTACGCGCTGGCGGCGCCCGCGCTTTGCGGTGGCTACCAGGGCGATTACGCGCCCTTTGGTGATGTGTATCTGTCGACCCTCGAGTTTGTGGCGCGCGTGCGCAACCGCACGTCTGCCGTGGTGCCGCAGGAGCTCGTGACGCTCAACGCGGTGGAAGATTGCATGGAGCGCGTGCTGGCGCAAGCGCTCTCGACGCTTGACGGTCCGGTCGACATGCTCGATCGCGCGGCGCAGCTGCTCGGTGGGCTCGAGCCGGGCGAGGTCGATGGCACGCTCGAGGCGCACGTGGACCGCAACCGACCCTTCGACGACATCCCAATGGCCTCTGGCAAGCCCGAGGCTTGCTCGCTGCTGCTGATGCTTGTGCGCCAGGGTGAGGCCGCCCGCCGCATGCTGCCGACGGCGCCGATCGTCTCGGCCCGTTCGTTTGTCGAGCGCGCTTGGCCGTACATGCTCGCGTGGTCCGACCTGGGGCTTAACGGCAAGGAACGCATGACGGTCGATGCGCTGGCACGCGCCGAGGTGAACCGCTTTGCCGACGAGGATACAAGCGAGCGCGTGCGAAACGAGATGATGGGCGTGCTGGGCGAGCTTCTGGGTATTTCGCCCGAGCAAATGGAGGAGCTGCGCTCTGAGGACGGTCAGCGTCGTTTGCACGAGGGAATGAAAAAGTTTGAGGGCGAGGTTCAGGACGCCATCGATAAGATGATGGGCGGTCAGGGCGGCTCGCAAGGTAGTCCCCAGGGTGGCCCGATGCCGCATCCGCCGGTGGATCCGAGGCAGTTCCCATTCTTCTCGCAGAACTAAACTGGGGATGGGATTCGCTCCCAACCCCGATACTTCAACTAAGCATCTTGGCCCCATTGTGTTATTCTAGAACAGACGTTCGTGAATGATGCGCGGGGCCTTGCCTTGTGCTGTGCTTGTGGCGAGGGGAGGTTGGCTTGGTTATCTTGGGCATTGACCCCGGTTTGGCTCATACGGGTTGGGGGATTATCGAGGAGCGGCGTGGCGAGGTTCGTTGCCGTGCCTATGGCTGCATCGAGACCAGTGCCGGAAGTCCGCTCGCGGTGCGCCTGTCGCATATCGCCCGCGACCTCAAGGGTGTCGTGGAGCGCTACCGCCCCGATACCGCTGCTATCGAGAGCATTTACTTTGGCGCCAACGTTCGCTCGGCCATCCCTACGGCTCATGCCCGCGGTGCTGCACTCGTGGCGCTTTCGGAATGCGCGCTCGAGATTGGCGAGTACACGCCCATGCAGATCAAACAGGCTGTTGTGGGCACCGGCGCCGCGGACAAACGGCAGGTCGCCTACATGGTGCGCACGCTCACGCAGCTCGACCACGACCCGCATCCCGACCATGCCGCCGATGCCCTGGCCTGCGCCATCTGCCACGTAAACCTCAGCCGCACCCGCGCCCTCACCGGTGGCGAGTTCTATCAACAGAGAGGAACCGGATACTGATGATTTCCCAGCTCCATGGAACGCTTGTCGAGGCCACGATGAGCTCTGCTGTCGTCGATGTGTCGGGCGTTGGCTTTGAGCTCGGCATCTCGGGCAGCACTGCGGCCACGTTGCCGACGCCCGGCGGCGAGGTCCGCCTCTACACGCGTATGCAGGTGCGCGAGGACGCCATGACACTTTTCGGTTTTTCCTCTAAGGATGAGCGCACGATGTTCGACCGGCTCGTGTCCGTCTCGGGCATTGGCCCGCGCTTGGCGCTCGCCGTGCTTTCCACCTATACCGTGGGGCAGCTGTATTCGTTGGTGATGGCCGAGGACGACAAGGGCATGGCCAAGGTACCCGGTGTGGGCAAAAAGACAGCTCAGCGCCTGATCCTGGAACTCAAGAGCACCTTTGCCAAGGATAAGGGCTTTGTGCCGGTCGACGTGATTCCCGGCCAGGTTGCGATGCCCGTGCCCGCTGCTGCTCCCTCGGCCATCGATGATGCCCGTGCGGCGCTCCTTTCCATGGGCTTTAGCCCGCAGGAGACCGATGTTGCCCTGAGCGGGTATGATGGGCAGAATATGCGTGTCGAGGATCTGCTCGGCGCGGCGCTTAAGCGACTCGGAATGGATGCGTGATGTGGGAAGCCGATGACTCTCAGGACCTGTGGGCGACGCCCGGCAACTCGCCGGCGGCATCCATGGCGCACGGCGAGCGCATGGTGGGCTCGGAGCTGACGGCCGAGGACCTCGATGTCGACCGCACTTTGCGCCCCCAGCGCCTGGATGACTACTGCGGCCAGGAGCACATTAAGCAGAGCCTACGCGTGTTGATCGAAGCGGCGCAGAGCCGTGGCGAGACGCTCGACCACGTGATTTTCTCGGGTCCTCCGGGCCTGGGCAAGACTACGCTGGCCACCGTTATCGCCAACGAGCTGGGCGCTCAGATCAAGACGACGAGTGGCCCTGCCATCGCGCGCACCGGCGACCTGGCGGCTATCCTTACCAACCTGCAGCCGGGTGACGTGCTGTTTATCGACGAGATCCACCGTCTTAACCGTTCGGTCGAGGAAGTCCTGTATCCCGCGATGGAGGACTTTGCGCTCGATATTGTGATCGGTAAAGGCCCGGCCGCACGTTCTATTCGCCTGGATATCCCCAAGTTTACGCTGGTGGCGGCCACGACCCGTTCGGGCATGCTCACGGGCCCGCTGCGCGATCGCTTTGGTATCTCGTATCGCTTGGACTACTACACGGTCGAGGAGCTCGCCCAGATTGTGACGCGCTCGGCGACTATCCTGGGCGTGACGATCGATCATCCCAGTGCGCTCGAGATCGGCTCGCGTTCGCGCGGCACGCCACGTCTTGCCAACCGTCTGCTCAAGCGCGTGCGCGATTACGCACAGGTGCGCGGCAACGGCCCCATCGAGCTCGATATCTGTCGCCAGGCGCTCGAGTTCTTCGAGATCGACGAGCTCGGTCTGGACTGGATGGATATTCGCATTTTGGAGACGCTCGCCAAGACGTTTTCCGGTCGCGCCGTGGGACTTACGACCCTTGCCAGCGCGGTGGGCGAGGACCCGGGCACGCTCGAGGATGTCTATGAGCCCTATTTGCTGCAGTGCGGATTGATGATTCGTACGCCGCAGGGCCGTCAGGCAACCCTCCGCACCTTTGAGCACCTGGGGATTGAACCTACCGTTTAGGGCGTTTTGTTTTGGCGGGCTGTTGGACTATCGCTGGGCATCGGGTAAACATATCGCCGTTCATCGGTTATGGGCGTTTTACTATTGCGCGCCCGTGCTATGCTGAATTGGTCTTTTTCTCATTCGGTAACGAAAGGACCGCCCATGCCTACTGACATCGAAATCGCACGTTCTGTCACGCCGCTGCCTATTACCGAGGTGGCCAAGAACGCCGGCGTCGACGTTAAGCACCTTATTCCGTACGGCTTCGACAAGGCTAAGGTCGACTATTCACTGCTCAACGAGCCGACTGATCACCAGGCCAAGCTCGTCCTCGTGACCGCTATCAACCCAACGCCCGCGGGCGAGGGCAAGACCACCACGACCATCGGTCTGGCCGATGGCCTGCGTCGTCGCGGTATCAAGAGCGCCGTGGCCCTGCGTGAGCCTTCGCTCGGTCCCGTCTTTGGCGTCAAGGGCGGTGCCGCTGGCGGCGGTTGGGCCCAGGTCATTCCCATGGAGGACATCAACCTGCACTTTACCGGCGACTTCCATGCCATCGGTGCTGCCAACAACCTGCTGGCCGCCATGCTCGATAACCACATCCAGCAGGGCAATCAGCTCGGTATTGACGTTAAGCGCATCACCTGGAAGCGCGTCGTCGACATGAACGACCGTCAGCTGCGCCATGTTATCGATGGCATTGGCGGTAAGGCCCAAGGTGTGCCGCGCGAGGACGGCTTCGACATCACCGTTGCCTCCGAGGTCATGGCAATCCTGTGCCTGTCTACGAGCATCAACGACCTCAAGGAACGCTTGGGTGAGATTGTCGTCGGCTATAGCTTTGCCGGCGAGCCCGTCCGTGCCCGCGACCTCAAGGCCCAGGGTGCTATGGCCGCGTTGCTTAAGGACGCGCTTAAGCCCAACCTGGTGCAAACGCTCGAGGGCACGCCCGCGTTTGTCCACGGCGGTCCCTTCGCCAACATTGCCCACGGCTGCAACTCTATTATGGCCACGCGTATGGCGATGCGCTTTGGCGATGTTGCCATTACCGAGGCCGGCTTCGGTGCCGATCTGGGTGCCGAGAAGTTCCTCGACATCAAGTGCCGCATGACGGGCGTTCGCCCCAGCGCCGTCGTGGTCGTCGCGACCGCTCGTGCGCTTAAGTACAACGGTGGCGTCGCCAAGGCCGACCTCAACGAGGAGAACCTCGAGGCACTCAAGGCTGGCATGCCCAACTTGCTGCGTCATGTCGACAACATCCAGAACGTTTATGGTCTGCCCTGCGTGGTCGCCATCAACCGCTTCCCGACGGACACCGAGGCTGAGCTTGCACTCATCGAGTCCGAGTGCCAGAAGCTCGGCGTCAACGTTAAGCTTTCCGAGGTCTGGGCCAAGGGCGGCGAGGGCGCGCTCGAGCTGGCCGATGAGGTCATGCGTCTGATTGAGCAGCCGAGCGAGCTCAAGTTTGCCTATGAGGACGGCGCTGATGTCGCTGATGCCCTCGAGGCCGTTGCCACCAAGGTCTACCGCGCCGACGGCGTTGACTTTACGCCGGCCGCCAAGCGCCAGCTCGCCGAGCTGCGCGAGAACGGCTTTGGCAACCTGCCGGTGTGCGTCGCCAAGACGCAGTACAGCTTTAGCGACAACGCCAAGGCCCTGGGCGCTCCCGAGAACTTCCGCATCACCGTGCGTGAGCTCAAGGTTTCCGCCGGTGCCCACTTTGTGGTCGCGCTGACCGGCAGCGTTCTGACCATGCCGGGTCTGCCCAAGGTGCCCGCGGCCGAGAACATCGACGTCGACAACGACGGTAACATCACCGGCCTGTTCTAAGTCTGCTGTCCATAGCTGCTTGTCCGCCCCGCCGTGCCCACAAGGCCCGGCGGGGCTTTTTGATCCTTAGGCCCGCGCATGTCTTGTAGATACCGACGGACTCTGCCCGTCATAGGCTTTTGCGCGGGTAGAATGCATGGATAGCTTGAGGCTCACGCGCGACGGAAAGGAATCGTTGCATGGATCAGGACAAGACAACCGTGATGGGCGGCTACGGTTCCGCGCAGGTTGGCGATAGCGCCGATGCGACCCGCGTTGTTCCCAACCCCGGTTATACCGACCCCGCCGCGACGCAGCCTTCTGCCGAGCCCACCCGGGTTATGGGCTATGGCGACACGGCGCAGGATTCTTACGCTGCATCTTCGCAAGGCCCCTATGGCAACGCAGCCCCGGATCCGTTTGATTACGTGCCGCAGGATTCTTATGCTGCCTCGACGCCGAATCCCTATGATGACCTGCCGCAGAATCCCATTCCGCAGCCTCAGCAGACGACGTATATGCCTCGCACGGCGCAGCCTCGCTACGAGTCGCGCGAGCCGTATCGCGAGTACCCCAAGTCGATTCCGCAATATGGCGAGGACGAGGAGAAGAAGCCGTCGCGTTCGTCGAGCGTGATCAAGAAGATCCTCATCGTGCTGGCAATCTTCTTTGCGCTGTCGGTTGTGTTTGCCATCGTGTCGGGCATGCTCAACAAGCGAGGGAGTTCAACGGCCGATACCACTGCCGAGCAAACCGAGTCCGCCTCGTCTAGCACCGTCGATCTGAGTGATATCCCGGGGCAGTACTGGTCCAACGCCAAGAAGATCCTCAAGTCGCGCGGCGCCGATCTTTCGAATGCCGTGGTCCTGACTGATGATGGCTCAACGCCCGTCGTCGATGCCAACTGGGTCGTTACTTCTGCCTACTATAACGACAGCGGCAACCTCGAAATTCAGCTCACGCACAAGGACGGCTCGTCGGGCAACGCGTCCGGCGACCAGGGCGGCACGGACAGCTCGAGTTCCAATACGCTGGAGGACTTGAGCAACAAGGCGCGGGAGTTGGGAGACAAGGCGCAAGAGCTGGGCGACACGGCACAAAACCTGGGCGATACCGCGCAGAACTTGGGCGGCTTGGCGACGGATGCCTGGAACGCCCTGCAAAACGGCATCTCGGGCGCGCAGGGAAACTAGCCGTTAAGCAGGCTACAACTGCTCGGCCGGACGCTCGGGCGAGCTAAAGCCCGAATCAAACGTGACGACGCATGAGGCATCGGGTCGGCGCTCGTGCACGATGCGCGTGACGTGCTCCAGCAGCTCCTCGTCGGATATGTCAAAGCCGTCGGGACGCACCAGGTCAAACGAAACGAACCCGTCGTGCTCGTGCAGGTCGTGGATGGAGAGCGCGGGATCGATCTGCATGACGCCGCGCTTGACCCAGCTGCGCAGGTCGTCGCTGGTGGTGGCGATGGGGTCGCAGTGCAGCGTGATATCGATGCCCATTTGGCGCTTGATGTCGTGCTCGATGGTGTCCAAAATCTCGTGGTGCTCAAATGCGTCGCCCTCGCCGGGCATCTCCACGTGGGCGCTGGCAAACTGACGACCGGGGCCGTAGTCGTGCACCATCAGGTCGTGTGTGCCCAAGACCTGCGGATAGGACATGATCTTATCGCGGATTGCCTGGACGAGCTTGGGGTCGGGCGCTTGCCCCAGCAATGGGCTGATGGCGTCGCGCACTAGGCCCATGCCGCTGATGCAGATGAAGATGCCCACACCCAGGCCTGCCCAGCCATCGAGGTCAAAGCCGGTCGTCTGCGAAATAAGCGCCGCCACCAAGACCGAGCCCGAGGTGATGACGTCGTTTTTGGAGTCCTGCGCCGTGGCGATGAGCGTTTCGGAATCGATGCGGTTACCCAGCGTGCGGTTGAACGCGGCCATCCAGAGCTTTACGAGCATGGACGTAGCCAGTGCCGCAAGGGAAATGAACGTGTAAGCGGTGGGGGAAGGCTTGATGATCTTGGTGACCGACTCGAGGATCAGGTTGATGCCGACGGCGCAAACGAGGACGGCGACAAACAAGCCGGCGAGGTACTCGTAGCGGCCATGGCCATAGGGGTGACCTTCGTCGGCCGGGCGGCTGGCAAGGCGGAACCCGAGCAGGCTCACGATGTTGCTCGAGGCGTCGGAGAGGTTGTTGAACGCGTCGGCGATAAGCGAGACGGAGCCGGCGAGCAGGCCCGCGATGCCCTTGGCCAGGCACAGGGTGATGTTGAGGCCAATGCAGATGAGGCTTGCGGCAAAACCCGCGTTGGTACGGCAAGATGCATCGACCGGCTTGCCCTCGCTGCCGGGAACAAGCGTATGTACCAGCCGATTTACAAATAGCATAGCGGTCGTCCTCACAATCATGTTTAAGGGGATAGTGTAGCTCGCGCGGGGGCGCCGTGCACCGATGCTCAGAAAATGCAGCAATAGTCTGCCGGTGCTAACGAGCGAGCCTTCTCGTCTGCCCGGGCGGTCCATTTTGGGCCACATGGGTATGGGCATGTGCCTGTTTGCTCGACATACTTAATGTCGACAGCCCCTGCGCAAAGGAGGACGTACCCATGGACGAGATGTTTGCCATTAAATGCCAAAACTGCGGCGGCCCTATGTACTCACACCAGGCTAAACGCAGCTTTGAGTGCGCCTATTGCGGCACGGTCATCCCGTGGCAGGCCGATGCGGGGGAGCCCAAGAGCGCTCTGGGCATTCGCCATGCGCCGCTGACGGTTGTCGATGGGCTGCTTAAGCTCACCCACGTGTCGCAACTCGAGCGCCCGGAGGACCCGGATTGGTATTTCTTTAAATCACACTGGCGCAATCAGTCGGTTCTGGAGCATCTGCTGTGGGAGGACCGCGGCACGGCGCAGGAGTTCCAAGAGGCAACGCACGTGAGCATTCCCTGCCCCTTCTGTGGCGCGTCCTTTGAGGGGTCATCGACCCAGCGCGTGTTTGAGTGCCCGTCCTGCGGTAATAAGATCGGCGTTGCCGACCTGCTCAAACCCGGTACCTTCAGCAAGCGCCTGACCATGGGCGTTGGTGCGGAGTATGTACCTGAGCAGGGTATTCCCTGTGAAATCTCGCCGCAGCAGGCGCGTGCCAACGCGCTGCAGCTGGTGCGCCAGTACCCCGACGCCTTTGCCGGGCACGACGTGGAAGACGCGATTCAAAATGACATGATGCTCTTCTACTTCCCCATGGCGCTCGCGGACCTGCGCATGATGGCGTCCTTCCCGGGCAAGGGGCTGAGCAAGGAGACCTTGGTGTACTACGAGGTGCTCGACTGGGCGTATCCGCGGGCAAACTACCTGGACGTTCGTCTTATGGGCATTCTGGAGCCGTGGGACTTTGCCAAGGTTGGGCCGTTTGACCCGGCCATGCAGGAGGGCGACTTCCGCATCGTCTCCGTCGATGCTTCCACCAAGGACCAGGTGGTCATTGATAAGCTGGCACTCGACGTTGCCGGCAACGATGCCGAGGCGGTGCTGGGGCTCAATAAAAAGAGCATCCGCGCCTGGGCACGCAAGGCCCGCAAACACAAGGATGGTCTGGTGATGGTGCCGGTCTACTTTGTCGATCGTCCCGCGTCGGACGGCCGCGATGGCGAGCAGGTGCGCATCGCTGTGAACGGCCAGACGGGCCGTGCGGCAGCGGTGGTGTTTAGCGACAAGCGCGAAACACATATTGTGGCGCCGCTCAACCCGAGCCTGCATCTGTCCGGAGAAAGCACCGTGCATGCCACGCCCATCGAGGTCAAATACGTTAAATCGCCCTTCCTATACCAGATCGTGCGCCGTGGAGGCGGCGAGCAGCCGCGTCAGGTGACGGCGGTTGCCGAGGGTTCCTACCGAGAGGAGAAGCCCAAGCGCCGCGGCCTGCTGGGTGCGCTATTTGGGAAGTAGGGGAGTAGTGCTGGGGTGTCGGGCTGCATCACAAGGTCATTAGATGAATTTAAAAGTGCTGGGAACGTGCTAACATTGCCGATAGTCTTAATCTTGTAGAAGCGGAGGCCGGATTATGGGTTTTGCGGATCAGCAGCTTCAGATTTAGGTGCCGTATTCTCCTGACGACACGTTTAATGCCTTGAAGGCAGCTATGGAAAAGCTGCCTAAAGTAAAAGTTGATAGCGCATCGCCCACAACAAGAACAGTTGTAGCTGAGATTGGTATGAGCCTTTGGTCCTGGGGTGAAAATATCAGTATTTCGGTTGTTCCAGTTGAAGGCGGATCTGGCGTTACTGTCAACTCATCATCTAAGGTCAGGACAAACGTATTAAACGGGGGCAAAAATGCAAAGAATATTGCCGAGATAGTCGATGCCCTATCGAAGGAGCTCGAGCAGTATCCGCAGGTTTCACAGACTATTGAGACGCTGGCGGATAGTGGTGATGTAGTTGCAAGGCTTGAGAGACTTGCAACGCTGCGTGATAGTGGAGTACTTACCGAGGAAGAGTTTGCTGCAGAAAAGGAAAAAACCTTTCGTAACTAGACACGATGGCTGGATTTGTATTCTGCTATTGAACTTGTTTAAGCCAGGCTGAAAACATCGTGTGGAATAAAAGTGCGCAGTATCTTCGCCTTATACAACAATAGAGACCTCTTTCGGGCGTCCTGCCTGTGGGGCGTCGGCGAGTCGTGCCTCGATGGAGGCTTTGGACACCATGCGCTTGGTGCCGTCCTTCCAAGAATCCAACAGCCCAGCATTTATCAGCTGCGATACCCTTGCCGTGCTAACGCCAAGCATGCGAGCGGTGTCCGCCGCGGTGACGGCGGGGATGTCGCCGAGCTCGCGGCTGACGGCCACGGCGATAATCTTGCCGCCGTGTTGTGGCTGGTGTCCAAAGTCCGGCTCGGGAAGATCGACGCCGCCCATAAGGTGATCGTCGACCATACATGCGAGAAAATCGGCGGCGCTTTCGACAGCGTCGTTTAGGTCGGAGCCAAACGTTCCTCCTCCGCCCAGCGAGCCACATGGCACGGCATCGACCATGCCGTCCGAATCAAAGAACTCAAATTCCCATACGTAAACCATGTAAGACCTCCTCTAAAAAGCGATGCGAAATGTGATGAGGATGAGCTATCGAAGTCCTGCCTGCCTTAGGATTCTTTTGGCAATTTGATCCTCAATCTCTCGGTGGCGTTTCACGAGCACGAGTTTATCTCCTTTGACGAACTTCTCGTGATTAGTGCCTCCTTTCGAGATGAAGCCGGCTTCTTCGAGGATGCGGATCAATTCGCGTCTCTGCATCTTAGCCTCTTTCAATAACTATATATTAGCACTTTCTAAGGGTTTTAGACTTAAATCTTAGCTATTGCTAACCCTTTGTCTCACTTCGCCGTCCTTGGATAGCGGCTTATATTCCTTGTGGTATCAGTTTATTTGCTCGTGCGGACACGATTTGGTGCTCCGTGCGCGACCGCGAAAAGGGTTTGCGGCGACTAAAATGTGACCATAGAGGCAGTTTTAGCGAACCCCACGGGAGTGACGCGTATGGACAACAACACGCTGCTATTCCAGGACAAAGGTTCGGGTAGGTATAAAGACGTCAAGATCTACCCTAACCGCATTGAGGTACTCAAGAAGGGCACTTTTGGCGGCAAGCACACCGAGATTGTTTATCTTAAGGACATTACGGGCGTCAATAGAATCAAAGGCCGCGATGTTTTTCTGCGCAATCGTCTGTTGACCGCTTGCGTCTTTAGCCTGAACAGCCGTGCGAAGGCCCAGGAGTTTGTTAACGCACTGAACATGGTGATGTAGCCGATAGCGGCGTTCGGGCCAAGGTAAAAATCGGGGGCACAGAACGGTGTTCTGCGCCCCCGATTGAGTCGATGTGTCTAAAAGGCCGGCTTGCCTATTCGACAACGTCCTCGTTGTTTTCACCGTCACTGGCAAGCATCGCCGCGCCGGCGACCGTTGTCGCCACGGCGGCGGCAGCGAGCCCGGCGGCAACGCCAGAGCTGTCGCCCGTGTCGGCGAGCTTTCCGCCCGAGCCCTTGCCCTTGTTGCCCTTACCGTTCTTATCAGCGCTGCCTGCGTTGGAACCCGTGCCGCTGCCGGTGCCGGCGCCGGCAGCACTGTCCGAGGCCGCTACGGTAAAGCTTGCGGCTCCGTCGCTGGCGAGCGTGTAGTTCTGCGCCGCGTTGCCCAAGAGACCGTTCACGCGCACCCAGTACGTTCCTGCGGCAAATGTTTCGCCCTCGGCCATTGCTGTGCCCGGAGCGCCGTTCGCGTCGTGCACAAACTCGAGCTGGGCCGTGCAGGCATCGGTTTCGAGCTTGCCCTCGAGTGATGCCGCAATCTTGGCGCGCACGTCTTCGCCGGCCTTAAGGCCTTCGAGTCCCTCAAAATGGGGCGTCAGCGCGCGTGGATCGATATCGATGGGCACAGAGCCCTGCAGCCCCGTAACGGTCTCGTTGCCCAGGGCGTCGACATCCACGTATTCAATGGCAAACGCATGGCCCGAAGCTGTCGCGTTGAGCGCGTTGCTGCTGTCGGCAAGGCGGAAATGACCCTCGCCAACGGTCTTGCCATCCTGGAATGAGGCATCGCTCAGCGAGTCGCCGTACGTCATGCGCATGCGGGTCGGGAGATAGTACGGGAGATAGTACGAAGCCGTCTGCTTGTGCTCCGTATCGTAATTGCGCTGATAGATGCTCCGGGCCAGCGCCGCATCAACAAAGTCGGATGCGATGATGCCAATGTGCTTGAGGTAATCTGACTTTGTATCCTCGATGCCGCTGGGATTGATGTACGGGCTCTTATACAGATGCTCGTTGACTACTCGTGCCGAGGTAAAAGGATTGCCTCCGTGCGACAAGCCCGTGCAGCTGGTGTAGTTGATAGACCAGCAACGCTCCAGGACTTTCTCCTTGGCCCCGTTATCGTCCTCGACATCTACCTCGTTGCGCGTGCGCCCGGTCGTTTCCTTCAGCGCATTATCGACCCAGCTGAGCTTGTCGGTTCCCGTGAGTTTGTACTTGTCCTGGGCGTATACCTTGGTGCAATAGGGCTCTTTGTCGCCTGTTTCCCCCGCGGCTTCAAAGCCCCGCGCGTCTTGGACGAGACACATAGTGGCGCTGTCGGAGTGAGCCTTGATCTTGTCATCCCATTCGGTAAGGTCGAGGCCCCACGTGTGGCCGCTTACACTGTTGCCGGCGAGCCTAAATCGACGCAGCAGAACGATCTTTCCGCGCACCTCGTGTAGCGTGGGGATTCGGCTCGACGTATAGAACAGTTTGGGGTTGTCGTCCAAAACCTTGGCGAAAGCCGTCGTAACACTTTCGTCGGTAGCCTCGTCGTTGCCTCGTGATACAAGTATGATGAGCGCTTCTGTCGGGTTTTCGTTCAAAAACGTTTTGAAGTAGCCTATGACATCGGAAAGATGCATAAAGTACGCGTCTTTTTTGAGCAGGTAGTAATCCCCGTGGTCGATACCGGGGTTGTCGCCCTTTCCGAGCCGGATATCAAAATAGCGAATGCCTTCGAGCAACTGCGTGGGAATGTAATCCTGCTGGCATTTTACTTGCGAGGATTGGGGCTCAGTGTCGTTGTCCACGCTGCAGGTGCCCGAATCGTGCGTACCCGGGATGCTCAGCTCGTCGAGGAACTTGTTGTCGTCGACGTATTTCATCCAACATGGTCCGTCGACGTAGCTGCTATACGTGATCCAGTCGAGGCTGCTAACCGTGGCATCGTTCTTTTTCATGTCGTAACCGATAAGTTCGAGCTCCCACGGAATGCTCTTACTCTTATGGCAGATCTTATTGTTGTCCTGGTCTTCACCGTTCGATTCTATTGCCAGGTACTTAATGTCTTTTTTCTCGGTTTCTTTCTCGACCGTGCGGTCTCGGATGATATAGGTTCCGTTTGATTGCCGCTCGAACGCAAAAGCGCGGCTGGGCTTGTTGTCATACTCGCCGCTCCATACGTGGATGACCTTTCCGTCTTTGTCCGAGTCGCCATCGACCGACCAAATGCTGTAGCCCGTCTTTTTATGCTCTTCGAAATTGAGCAAGGTGCGGATAGCATACCAGTTTGTATCGTCATTCTTGGTCGTTACGTTCTCAAGGATGAGCTTGCTGGACGTGCCGTCATTAAACAGATGGCAGACGTTGCCGATGACGTTGCCGTCTTCGTTAACGCTTGCGGTACGAAAATAGCCTGCGGGGCGAAGGCGAATGACGAAATTGTCGAGGCTGACCGACGCTGTGGCAGCGTCGTCTGCAAATGCCGCTCGTGGGCCAATGCCCAATGCCGCGGTTTTGGGCAGGCTTGCAAGTGGCGACAACGCCGCGAGTCCAAGGCCCAACGTAAATGCTCGGCGGCTGATGGCGTGGTGTTCGGTCATAACTTCTCCATTCGTAGAGTGCGGTTATGCGATAGTTTTGGTCACTATACTGCTCAGATGTTTAAAGATGCTGGTTTAATTGTCTGCGCGGCGCAATAAATCGGCGGGCGGACGTGTTGGGGTGCTTGTCGTTTTCGTACTGTTGCTACATTTGGAGCGGTTCCGGCGTCCGGCATCCTCGCGTTCGTTGGCTACCGGCATAAGAAAGGGAGGGTCGGTTTACCGGCCCTCCCTGGGTACGAAGCGCTGGGGTACCGTCGCTTGTTTGCACTGCGCCCGTGTTTCCCGCTGCACTCGCCAGTCGCTTAACGCTTGATCTCGATATCGTCGAGCTTGACGTCCATGGCCTCGGTCTTGGCCTCGGCGATGTCGTCGGCAAACTCCAGAGACTTCATCATGGTCTCGACGGCGTCCTTGTGTTCCTCGACGTTGTCGATACGCACATACACGCTGCCACCGTCAACGTCGGTGAAGTACTCGGTCGTCACGCCGCCCGAGTGCGTGAAGTAGGCACTGCGCCAGGTCTTGCCGTTGTACTTAACGGGATCGCTCTCGGTCCATCCAGAGTTGGCCTTCCATTTGGCCTCGTAGTCGAACAGCTCGTCGGCGTTCTTGTCAGAGTCGAAGACGGGGATGAAGCGATCGCTGGCGTGCTCGCTCACGGTGAACTTAAACTGGGCCCTGTCGGCGGTGTCGCCTGCGACGTCGGTGATCTCGACTCCCTCGGGAACCTCGACCTTAAACCAAATGAAGTCGGTCCTCATATCCACGGCTGGCTTTTCTGCGCCGCCGCCACCGCCACTGCCGGTAGCGCCGCCGCTTCCGCCGCAACCCACCAGGGCAACCGCGGCAAAGAGACTGATGCAGAGGGTGAGAATCGCAAAGGCCTTCTTTTTCATGGTCGTGTCCTCCTCGATCTGTAATCGTCCATGGATTACCTGCCTTTACTGTACGCGTGGACGGCTCCTTCGGGTGGGCCATGTGTCCCATTCTGAGGGCCGGATTTGCGCCGTTAAGTGGCAATATGCGCGGGTTCAAAAGAGGGGAGGGCCGATGCTGTCGGCTCTCCCCGGGGTGAGGTGCCCGTTGTTTTAAAGGGTCGCGTGTACGCGGGTGCGCGTAGGCGCGTGCGGGTGTCCCGTTACTTGATCTCGATGCTCGAAATCTCGACTTCGCGTGCCTCGGAAACTGCCTCTTCCATGTCATCGGGGAACTCGATGGAGTTGAGGAGTGCCTCGGCTTCTTTCTTGTGCTGGTCGAAGTTCGAGATGAGGACGTAGACGCTTCCCGGCTCAACATCGGTAAAAAGCATGGTTGAGATGCCGCTGTTGTCCTCGTATGTTCCGACGAGCCACGTCCTGCCGTTATACTCGACGGACCCGCCATCCTTCCACTGGAACGTATCCCCCTTCTTTTCCGCCTGGTCGGCGTGGGATTCCTCGGCCGTCAGCGCTTTTTTCCAAACGGGGATAAAGCGATCGGCCGAGGCGTTCTCGTCTTCGGGGAAGGTGAGCTGGACCCTGTCGGCATTCTTGCCGGCAGAGTCGCTTACGCCGACGCCCTCGGGCATCTCGACCTTAAACCAGATGTAGTCGGTCTTCTTGGCGACGGGGGCCTTTTCCTTGCTCTCGCTCTTGGGGGCGCTGCCGCCGCCCGATGCGCTCCCGCCGCAGCCCACAAGGGCGAGCGCGGCAAAGAGGGCGATGCAAAGGGAAAGGATCGATAGGGTCTTTTTCTTCATGGTGGCGTCCTCCTTGTCTGCCAGGGACATCGTGTGCCGCGGATCGCTGGGGCGGCGGTTACGCATGCGCATGATGTCTTTGTTTACTGTGCGGTTATTCTTCCATTCGTCGTCCGGTGCCGTGATGAGCTTGCCCCAACATAGGGCTCCTTACCTATATGTATGCCCCAGTTGCCGCTGCCCGGAAGTCTCGAAAGGTGGGCCATGTGTCCCATGTTTGCGGTGCCGACGCCTATCGTTCGTCATAGAAATCCGCGATGGCCAGGTGCGCTGACGCTTATGTACTTATGGGCTAGACTTAGCACCATTATGTGATCGATGCGGTCGGTCGGCGGTTTCCACCCGACCGATGTATATGACTTGAAGGTGCATGCGTATGAGCCAAGAGATGATGGATAAAACCTGCCGCGGGTTTGCCGAGGCGCTTGCCGCGCGCGAGCCGGTTCCCGGCGGTGGCAGCGCGAGCGCCTTTGTGGGCGCGCTGGGCGCCTCGCTGTGCGGAATGGTTGCCCGCTACGGTGCGACCAATCCCGCGCTTGCTGATCGTGCGGATGACCTGGCGCGCGCGTTTGCTCAGGCTGATGAGCTGTCCCAGGAGCTTGTCGAGTTGGTTGCCGAGGACGTTCGTGCCTACGGGCAGGTGTCCGCGGCGTACGGTATTCCGCGTGACGATCCGGCTCGAGCGACCGCGATTCAGGATGCGCTGCATGTGGCCGCTATGCCGCCGTATCGCATTATGGATGCCTGCGGGCGTGCGCTGGCGCTGCTCGAGGACATGGCCGACAAGGGTTCGCGTCAACTGCTGTCCGATGTGGCGTGCGGCGCCGTGTTCTGCCGCGCCGCCATGCAAGGCGCGAGCCTGACGCTCTTTGCCAACACCACATCTATGAAAGACCGGGTGCGTGCCGAGGAGCTCGAGGCGGCGTGCGATGAGATGCTGGATACGTGGCTGCCGCGCGCCGATGCGCTGGCGCGCCGCGCCGCCGATGCAGCCAGGAAGAGGGGATAGCCATGGCCGAGCTGCTTAAGGGTGCTCCCGTTGCCCGTGCTTTGACCGAGGAGCTCGTTGCTCGCTGCGTTGCTTTGCGCGAACGCGGCGTTGTGCCGACGCTGGCCATTGTTCGTGTGGGCGAGCGCGAGGACGACCTGTCCTACGAGCGCGGTGCCCTCAAGCGCTGCGAGAAGGTTGGCATTGAGGCTCGCCGCGTTTTGCTTCCTGCCGATGTTTCGCAGGATGAACTGCTGGCGGCTATTAAGGACATCAATGCCAACCCCGCTGTTCATGGCTGCCTAGTGTTTCGCCCGCTGCCCGCTGGACTTGACGAGGATGCGGTTGCCGCGGCGCTCGATCCCGCCAAGGATGTTGACTCCATGACGCCGGCCTCGCTGCTTACCACGCTTTCGGGTCGTGGCGAGGGCTTTGCTCCCTGCACGGCCGAGGCCGTGTTGGCGTTGCTGGACCATTACAGTGTTGAGCTGGATGGGGCCAAGGTTGCGGTCGTCGGTCGGTCTCTGGTGATTGGTCGTCCCGTTGCCGCCATGCTTACGGCTCGCAATGCCACGGTGACGATGTGCCATACGCATACACGCGATCTTGCTGCCGAGTGCTGTTCTGCCGATATCGTTGTTGCGGCCGTTGGACGCGCGAGCACGATTGGCGCGGATGCCGTTCGCGAGGGCCAGACGATCATTGATGTTGGCATTAACTGGGACGAGGCCGCTGGCAAGCTGGTCGGGGACATCGATTTTGATGCTGCGGAGCCGTTCGTTAACGCCATCACGCCCGTGCCGGGCGGCGTGGGGGCTGTGACCACCGCGATTCTCGCCAAACACGTGATTGAGGCGGCGGAGCGCGCATCGAAATAGGCGTTTTGGGCTGTTTGAGGGGGTTAGCTATATACCACGTGGTCAAACAATGCCAAATATGAGTACTGTTGCCAAGATAGTCACATATGTCTTACGTCTTTTTGGCTTCCTAACGGTATCCATTATCGTTAGGAAGGGTAGCGCGCAGAGATGTGGTGTAAGAGGCGGGGCATGCCCCGCCTCTTCTCTTTCTTGAAAGGGAGGGGACACCGCCTAGAATTCGTCGTTGGAGTAATGAAGGTGACGAATGGAAGGAAAGGCGATGCCCCAAGAAGAGAGTGTACTGCGCCTCGGCCGCGACGAGGCCCTCGAGGCGGCGAGGCTTTGGCAGGAGTGCGGCGACGCGCGCGAGTTCGCGTGCAGGGTGCTGGGCGGCGTGATGAACGCGCTGATGGACTCCGAGGCCCAGCAGATGTGCGGCGCGAGCCGCAACGAGCGCAGCGACGGCAGGGAGAACAGCCGCAACGGCTACCGCCCCAGGTCGCTCAAGACCGCCGTGGGCGACGTGGAGCTCGAGATACCCAAGCTCAGGCACGGCACCTACTACCCCGAGGGCATGCTCGCGCGATGGTCGCGCGTCGACACCTCGGTGGCCGCCATCGTGCAGGAGATGTACGTGTGCGGCGTGTCCACCCGCAAGGTCGAGCGCGTGGCGTCCAGGCTGGGCATATCCTCGCTGTCGAGCTCGGAGGTCTCGAGACTCTGCTCCGAGCTCGACGCCGAGGTGGCGGAGTTCCGCCGCCGCGACCTGTCGGGCACGCCGTGCTGCTACCTGTGGCTCGACGCCACCTACATGAGCTGCAGGGTCGGCTCGTCGGTCGTCTCGCAGGGCGTCGTGACCGCGATCGGGCTGGGCGCCGACGGGCGCAAGCACTTCCTGGGCTGCGACGTGGTCGACACCGAGAGCGAGGACTCCTGGGCGGCATTCCTCGGCGGGCTGCGCGAGCGCGGGCTGGCCGGCGTTCGCCTCGTGGTCTCCGACAGCCACGCCGGGCTCGTGGCCGCCGTCTCGCGCCTGTTCCAGGGCTGCGCCTGGCAGCGCTGCGTGACGCACCTGCAGCGCAACCTCCAGAGCGCCTGCTCGGGCAGGCCCGAGGACTCCAAGGCGGCCGTCAGGGACCTCGTGCACGCCGCGGTCTACCAGGACGACCCCGACCTCGCGCGCTGCGTGTGGGCCGAGGCGGCGCCCTGGGTGGCGTCGGTGTCCGCCAGGGCCGGCGAGGTCTTCGAGCAGGCCGAGGACTCCGCGCTGGCGTTCACGGCCTTCCCCAGGGCGCACTGGGCCAAGCTCCGCACCAACAACGTCCAGGAGCGCGCCAACCGCGAGATCAAGCGCCGCTACAGGGTCGTGCAGTCCTTCCCCTCGAGGGAGTCGATGCTGCGCCTGACGTGCGCGAGCCTCATGGAGACCGAGGGGCAGTGGTCCCAGCAGCGCGTGTTCTCCGAGGCCTCGGCCGCCGAGGGCTTCGCCGAGCCCGCGGACAGGCCGGCCCCGACGGAGGGGAGGCGCCGCGCGCTCGGGCGGCGCGCCAGGGAGATAGTGGACGAGATAGTCGAGAAGCGCGGTCTCAAGAAGGAGTAACATCGGGACTTGCAGCGACGGACCTCAGGACACTCTTACACCACGTCTGCGCGCGCGACCG
>JAXKGF010000015.1:0-127771 GCA_036550515.1 Collinsella sp. | reverse complement strand
GAAGGTGAGGGGGATCCAGCCCGAGGGGATGTAGGAATGCGATAGGAAAGTCATAGATGCGGGCGTGTTGGCTAAAATGGGTCGGCCGGGATTGGTCAATCTCGGCCGACTATATTTGGCTAAAATAATCCGACGCTAACATCGGGTCGACGAAATTGAACGGCTCAGAGACAGCATTTACGCTAGCGATCAAGGGGCTCTTTCTGGGCTGGGCATTGAAGATTCAGAGAGTTCGGATGACTCAGAGGCTGATTTCGAGTTATTCAGAGAGGGCTCTCGCCTTTTGGGGCACAGGCCCAATCCTTGGACCGAACGTGTGGGGCATTACCTCGCTTGTGAGTACCCTCAGGTCCTCAAGAATCCCGATAGACAGTTATCTTCCATCCTCATGTCAGAACTCGAGCGTATGGAGCGCTACTTTAATTGCTATCTCAAAGATGAGGTTGCCCGCAAAGATGGCTATTCAGATTGTTCGGATAACTTAATGTGCAAGCTGATTGGGCATACCATGGTGGCTGATGGTATGCCCAATGATGCGGTGACTGTTCTCAACTTTAACTACACGTCTCCATATCGGTGGCTTAAACAGCGGTTTGGAGATGCCGATCTTGTCAATATCCACGGCACGCTTAATGGTGAAAGCATTTTTGGAATCGACGGTTCCGGCAATTTGGATGATCGGGATATCCTCCCGTTTACCAAGACATATCGTGTGTTGAAGTCCGCTCGAGGGGTTCCAAGTGGCTCGATTGCTTATCCTTCGCAAAGGGGAGGGGATGCTCTTGAGACATCTTCGATAGTCTTTTTTTGGCCATTCGCTCTCGCGAGCCGATTATTCGTACTTTGAGTCCATTTTTAGCACGTTGGATTTGTATAACGGGCATACCTGCCTGGTCTTCCTATACTCAAACTACGCCAAGGGTGTTCGCGAGTCAGAGGTGGCCAAAGTGCTTGCCCTCCTTGATTACTATGGCAGTTCGCTCGGTATTGCTGGACATAGCAACAATCTCGCGCACAAGCTCATGCTGGAGGGCAGGCTCGTCGTTCGGGAGATTTAGGTCGATTTGCCTATGTCGGAAATGGGTCGGCTCTGAAAGTATCCGCTGCGGTATGATGTCCTAGATGAAAAACGAATGCCTGTTATAGGCCATCGTTTTGCAAGGGGGTTCCTTCCAAACGGAGGGCATCCCCTAGTTTAATTTAGATGGAAATTGGGATGAACGACTGCGTTGTCAATCGTCGCCTTGTTGGGCCGCTTGAAGTTACGGTAAGATGTTTTCAGTGATACAGTCGCCGTGGACTCTAAGTGAGGCGGAGACAAAGAAGGGTCGTTGTTCGGTTTCCGGCAACGGCCCTTTGACGTTTCCGCGACAACTGGATGTTGTCGCGGATGCCTTCATTGCTGCGTGGGCTTTCGATCTGGGTCAGTAATTCCAGAAGTATGCGGTAAATTTCGGAATTCCTGAGCACGCTGCCCTTTCGCGCAGAGAAACCGCAGGTAGACATGTTGCGGCATCCCGGTGTGCTCGGCAAGTTTTGAATTTGCCTCATACTTCCGATTATTGGTGGCTTCAGAGCGGATTTTTAATGGCTCATACAGGTTTTGGTTGCATAACTTTTCCGCAATGGCGTATTTAATGCGAGCCTCCAGTCTCTTGCCGTAATATAATTACGGCAAGAGACTGGAGGCTCAAATGCTTAAGCGATTTACTGTTGATGGATACAGGAATTTTCCGGTTCCAGTTACGTTTGATTTCTCTGCTTCGCGTGATTATCAATTTGCGGAAAACAATGTACGCCTCGGAATCGTGACGAATGCGCTTCTTATCGGAAGAAATGCATCTGGTAAATCGAACTTCGGAGCATCATTGTTCGATATAACTCTTGGGTTTTCGAAGCAATTGGATTTTTCTGATCAGGAAGACCGTTTGTATTTAAATGCGGACTGCGGTCGAGGTACCGCTCGCTTTACCTATGATTTTGAATTCGACGGTCGTGAGATTCGCTACCGCTATGAGAAGATTGCTCCACGGGCATGGCTTCATGAGAGTCTCGCAATCGATGGTGAGTGCATCTTTGATTTTAATAATTACAAGGGAGTATTCGAAGAAAAACACCTTGATCGAATCGGGGCCGATGGGGTCAACTTTGAGTTCTCCGACTCCTCCTTGAGTCTTCTGGCATACATTACGAGTAGCCTTCCGACTGACGTTTTAGGCGTTTTGGCCGAATTGCGACATTTTGTCTCGCGTATGAGGCTGATTCGAATGGACGACGTTCGCGTAAAAGGCATCGAGACAAGAAGAGTTATAGACCGAATCATTCGTGAAGACAAAGTCGCTCATTTCCAGTCGTTTATTCGCGACTTTGGAATTGATGAGAACCTTGTTGTTGTTAAAGAGCCCGACGGAACGCCCGTTCTCTACTTTGATCATCCCATGCGATACATTCCGTTTGTAGAGGCGTGCTCAAGTGGCACTAGGACCCTGGTCAAGCTTTTTTCGGAGCTAGAGCTGAAGGAATCGGCAAGCTTTCTGTTTATTGACGAGTTTGACGCTTTTTGCCACTTTGAGATGGCTGAGAGTCTTCTAAAGTTTTTCGCATCTAAGACGTCCTGTCAGATTTTGTGCTCGACGCACAATACTTCGCTTGTAAAAAACGGTGTCATGAGGCCTGATTGCGTCTATCAAATCTCTGCAAAAGATGGCATTCGAACGTTGGCTGACTCTACGGAACGTGAGCTGAGGCTTGGAAATAACATAGAGAAGCTTCTTCGCGCTGGAGAGTTTGACTAGTCATGTACAGCTCGTCCGAAAAGAACATTCTGCTCATTGTCGAAGGTGCCAAACGCGAGCCTAAACTTATTCGGCGATTATTTGAATCATTTGGGCTCGCGGACGATTATCAAATTGTTCCTGTCGAGATTAACGTTCATGATTTTCTTGATAAGCTCTTTCAAGAATACGACTGTGATTTTGACGGGCTTGAGCTTGTGGATTTAGTCGCTGACTTGCTTCCGGATAAGCGCAAGGCGGCGCGACTGCTTGAAACTAACTTTACTGATACCTTGCTCATATTTGATCTGGACCCTCAAGATAATCGACACGATTTTAAGCGTCTGCAGAATATGCAGGATTATTACTGCGATAGCACTGATATGGGTCAACTATTTCTTAACTATCCGTCGATCGAAGCATACCGCGATTTCGATCCGCTCAAATACCTATCATTGGAAGATGCCGTTGTTCCTCCTGAGGTCATTTCTGGTCATCCGTCTTACAAGGAATGGGTCGCCCGAAGAGGAGATTCGCTTGCGGATATTGGGCGGCTAGATGGTTATACCTTCGCAGGCGTAATAGCCGTTCATGCTGTGAGGGCTCTAGGGATAACTAACGAAAAAAAGACTGACTTTGATTTGGAGCGCGCCGATGATTTGGCTGAGATGGCCGCCGGGGTTAATCATTCTGTGCTCCTAAAAAAAGAGATTAATCGTCTTAATAATGATATGCTTTGTGCCTGCTGCACCTGCCTTTTCTTTATTGCAAATTGGCCCAAGAGGCTGAATGACATTTGGGGCAAGGCAACTATGCGGGGCTTGGGTATCCGTTTGTTCTAAAAGTTTTCCTTCGACTCTTTCCCGAAGTATGCGGCAAATTCCGGAACCCATGAGCACACCGCCCTTTTCGCGCAGAGAAACCGCAGGTAAAGGCGTTGCGGCATCCCGGTGTGCTCGGCAAGTTTTGAATTTGCCGCATACTTTCGGTTTTTGCCTCTGTGGCAGGGCGTTTCTACTCATATCATCGGCTAGATAATGGACAGAACAGCCGATTCCGTCTCCATACTAAAACGCCGGCAGGGGCGAAATTGCTCCTGCCGGCGTTGGCGTGCCTGCTTGTGCCGTTTCGGCTCGCGCAGAGGCCCGTTTTGGACCCTTACGCCTCCGTGGGCTCCACGCCCAGCTCGTTGCGGACGAGTTCGAAGGCCGCGGCGATGGCCTTGTCCATGTCGTAGTACTTGTAGCCGCCCAGGCGACCGGCAAAGATCACGTCGCCCTCCTGCGCCGCCAGCTCCTCGTACTGCTTGTAGAGGGCCTCGTTCTTGGCGTCGTTGATGGGGTAGTAGGGCTCGTCGCCGGGCTTCCAGTCGGCCGGGTACTCGCGCGTGATGACGGTCTTGTCCTGCGTGCCGAACTCGAAGTGCTTGTGCTCGATGATGCGCGTGTAGGGGATCTCGCGCTCGGTGTAGTTGACCACGGCCACGCCCTGGTGGTCCTGCTCGTCGAGCGTCTCGGTCTCAAATCGCAGGCTGCGGTACTCCAGCGTGCCCAGCTTAAAGTCGTAGAACGCGTCGATGGGGCCGCAGTAGATCGTCTTGGCGGCGATATCGGGCTCGGCGGCGGCGAGCTCCTTGTACTCCACGCCGCAGCGCACCTCGACGCCCTCGAGCATGTTGGCGATCATCTTGGTGTAGCCGCCCATGGGGATGCCCTGGTAGCGGTCGTTGAAGTAGTTGTTGTCGTAGGTAAAGCGGCAGGGGAGTCGCTTGATGATGCTCGCGGGCAGGTCCTTGCAGTCGCGGCCCCACTGCTTCTCGGTGTAGCCCTTCACGAGCGTCTCGAAGATGTCGCGACCCACGAGGGACAGCGCCTGCTCCTCGAGGTTGGTCGGCTCGCCAATGTTCTCGGCGGCCACCTGCTCGGCGATCTTGGCGCGGGCATCGGCCGGCGTGACGACGCCCGGCCACATCTTGGCGAAGGTGTTCATGTTGAAGGGCATGTTGTACATGTTGCCGTGGAAGTTGGCGACCGGCGAGTTGACGTAGTTGTTGAACTCGGCAAAGCGGTTGACGTAGTCCCAGACGTCTTTCATGGAGGTGTGGAAGATGTGGGCGCCGTAACGGTGGACCTGGATGCCCTCGACGTCCTCGGTGTAGATGTTGCCGGCGATGTGGTCGCGGCGGTCGATGACCAGGACCGACTTGCCGGCGCGCTTGGCGGCATTGGCAAAGACGGCGCCCGAAAGGCCGGCACCGACGACGAGGTAATCGTACTGGGACATGGATATGCTCCTTTGTATGTCAATCGAACAGTTACTTAAGTTTTGGGACAAACAAACCTGATTATGTTGTCCCATGGATTAGTGTAGCAGATGCTTTTTCAGCAGCTCCAACGCATGAGCGTAGCCCTGGAGGCCTTCGCCGGTGATGGTGGCAAAGCAGGCCAGGCGGGCGTAGCTCACCTGGCGGAAGTCCTCGCGCGTCTCGACGGCGCTGACGTGGACCTCGACGGCGGGGATGGCGACGGCCTTGAGGGCGTCCAGGATCGCCACGCTCGTGTGCGTGTAAGCCGCCGGGTTGATAACGATGCCGTCGACGTTGCCGTATGCCTTCTGGATCTTGTCGACGATGCTGCCCTCGTGGTTGGACTGGAAGACCTCGACCTCGTCAAAGCCCTGCGCGGCGCCGGCCTCCTTGCAGATCTGGACCAACCGGTCGTAGTTGTCGTTGCCGTAGATGCCCGGCTCGCGAATGCCGAGCATGTTGAGGTTAGGGCCGTTGATGACGAGAGCTTTCATGGTTGCTTCCTTTTTGGTTGGGCGGGCGGTGCAGCGGTGCAGCGGAGTGTAAAACCACCACAAAGGTGCCTGTCCCCTTTGTGGTGGTTTAGAGGGTATCGAGGAGGGCTCGGGCGGTGTTGGCTGCGCAGTCGCGCGAATCGATGATGTAGTCGGCCCAGGCGCGGTAGCGCGGCATACGCTGCTCGGCCAGCTTGTCGATACCGTCGCGGGCGGTGATGGGGCGACCCTTGTGGGCGAGCTCATCGAGCTTACGGTTGAGCATCACAATCTGACTGTTCTGGTGCAGCAGCGGGTAGTTCTCGTCTCGCGTGACGACGCCGCCGCCGGTGGAAAGCACCAGGCCGCTGCGTTTGGAGATATCGGCCAGGGTCGCCGTCTCCTGCTTGCGGAAGGCCGGCTCGCCGCGCTCGACGATAAAGTCGGCGCAAGGCATGCCCAGACGCTTCTCGAGGGCGCGGTCCAGGTCGATGTGCTCACGGCCGGTGAGCAGCGCGATCTGCTCGCCCACGCGGGTTTTGCCCGAGCCCGGCATGCCGATCAGGGCAATGTTCTGCTCGCGGTGAGACAGGCGCTCCGTCACGTCCAGGATGCGCTCACGCGGGGTGGCTTTGCCGGTATAGCGCTCGACGGCTTGCGCCGCTTGGGCCACAAGCATGAGCAAGCCGCCGATGCAGGGGATGCCGCGACGCTCGGCCTCGAGCATGAGTCCCGTGCGGGCGGGGTTGTAGACGATATCGATGACGCCCTCGAGCGCGTCGAGGCCCTCGAGCGTGCAGGGCGCGTCGGGGCAGTGGGGGAACATACCGGCAGGCGTGCAGTTGACGAGCAGCGCGGCGTCGGACTGCTGTGCGATGTTGTCGTAGTTGACCTCGCTCGTGCGTCCCACGGGCACCACGATCGCGCCCAGGTCGCCCAGCACCATACTTGCCGTGGTGCCGGCGCCGCCGGTGGCTCCGAGCACGAGGACCTTCTTGCCGGCAATCTCCACACCCAGCTCCTCGACCAGGCACTGGAAACCGAAGTAGTCGGTGTTGTCGCCGCGCAGACGGCCATCGGGCAGACGCGTGATCGTGTTGACGTTGCCCATGCGCTCGGCCAGCGGGCTCAGCTCGTCCAGGTAGTCCATGACGGCGCGCTTGTAGGGGATGGTCACGTTGGTGCCCTCCCACTCGTCGCCCGTCATAAAGGCCGCGAGGTCTTCGGGCTCGCGCTCAAAACGCACGTACTCAAGCCCCGCGAGCTCCTTGTAGATGGTCGGGGTGTAGCTGTGGCCAAGCACGCGGCCCAGCACGCCGTAGGGGCGGGTTGTGGCGACGTCAGTCATCTAGAGCACCTCCGTGTAGCTGCCAAAATAGGTGAAGCTCTCGCACACGTCGTCAATCGAGTCGAGCAGGTCGTCGAGGGCTTTGCTGCCAAAGGGGCAGTCCAGATCGAAGTAGAACATAAACTCAAAGTCGCGACCGGGGATGGGGCGGCTCTCGAGCTTGATAAGGTTGATGTTGAGCGCATAGAAGCGCTCGAGCACGCGATAGAGGGCGCCCGGTTCGTTGGCCGTGGTGATCATGAGCGAGGTACGGTTGGCGCCGGGGTAGACGCGCGGCTCGCGGCTGATGACGACGAAGCGCGTGTAGTTGTTGTCCGAGTCCTGAATGTTTGGCTCCAGCACTTCCAGACCGTAGAGCGCCGCGCAACTGCGCGAGGCGATAGCGGCGACGTCGGTGCGCTCGGAGTTGGCGACCATCTCGGCCGACATGGCCGTGTTGGGATACTTGGTGGCGTGCAGATCGTGCGCCTCGATAAAGCCGGCGCATTGCGCGATGGCCTGACCGTGGCTATAGACCTCACGAACATCCTGCAGCTTGGTGCCAGGCTTGACGAGCAGGTTATGATCGATCTTGAGGCGCAGCGAGCGCACAATATGGAAGTCGAACTGCGCGAGCAGGTCGTAGACCGCGTTGACCGAGCCTGCGGTGGAGTTTTCGATGGGCAGTACGCCAAACTCGCAGAAGCCGTCACGCACAGCGCGCATGACACCTTCGAAGGTCTCGAAAAACGCGATATCGGGCACGGCAAAGAGCTTGCATGCGGCGATTTGGCTGTAGGCGCCCTCAACGCCCTGGCAGGCGACGGTGGCCGTCTGGGGGAAGGGCGTGTCAAAGGCTACGGCCGTGGCATGGGCCTTTTGCGACACCGTGATGCCCTTGAGCTCGTTGATGTAGCGCTGCTGCTCGGCCTTGCTCATGCTCATGAGGAGACGGAACAGGGTGATGGTCTGAGCCTCGTAGCGCTCGGGTGCGCGGCTGGCGAGGTTGTTGAGCTTGGAGCGCTCGCGGGCGGGGTCGAAGACGGCCTTGCCCATCTCGATTTTTGATTTGGCTACCTCGGTGGCAATGTCCATGCGTTCGACAAAGCTGTTGAGGAGCGTGGTGTCGATGCCATCGATGGCCTGGCGAATGTCAGCAAGGTCCATAGGGACCCCTTTCACTGGGTGGGCGTGGGTGCCGGAGTTGGCCCCCGGAGATTTTTAGCGCTGGGCGGCGTCTTCTAGGAGGGCGTCCCAGATGGCCAGCGCTGCGGCTGCTTCGGCTACGGGGACGGCGCGCGGGACGATGCAGGGATCGTGGCGGCCGTGGACCGAGAGCTCGGCATTTTCCATGGCGTCCATGTCTACCGTCTGCTGCTCGCGGCCAATGGAGGGCGTGGGCTTTACGGCCATGCGCCACATGACGGGAGCGCCGGTCGAAATGCCGCCCAGGATGCCGCCGGCATTATTGGACTCGACCTCGATCTTGCCGGTCTCGGCGTCGATGCGATACGGATCGTTGTTCTCGCTGCCGCGCATGGCGGCGACAGCAAAGCCCATGCCAAACTCCACGCCCTTCACGGCGGGAATCCCAAACGCAATCTGCGCGATGCGGTTCTCGATGCCGTCGAACATGGGGTCGCCGATGCCCGCGGGCAGGCCGTAGATGCCGCACTCCACGATGCCGCCGATGCTGTCAAGCTCGTCGCGCGCGGCAAGGATCTCCTCGCGCATGCGACCGGCAGATGCGGCGTCAATGCACGGCAGGTCGTTCGAAAGGATCGCCTTGCGGTCGGCCTCGCGATAGACCATGTCGTCCATGGGCAGATCGGAGATGCCGCCGATCTGCGCCACGTGCGCCATCACGTTAATGCCGCGGACCTCGAGCGCCTGCAGCGCGATACCGCCCGCAATGCACAGGGGCGCCGTCAGGCGGCCGGAGAAGTGTCCGCCGCCGGCGACGTCGTGCATGTTGTGGTACTTCACGCGTGCCGGGAAATCCGCGTGGCCCGGGCGGGGCTTGCGGCGCAGTTCGGAGTAGTCCTTGGAGCGCGTGTTGGTGTTCTCGATGATCGCGGCAATAGGCGCGCCCGTGGTGTGTCCATCAACTATGCCGGCGATAATGTGGGCGGCATCGGCCTCGCGGCGCTTGGTCGCGGTCTCGTCACGGCCGGGGGCGCGACGGTCCAAAAAAGCCTGCAGCTGCTCCAGGTCAACGGCGATACCGGCGGGGATGCCGTCGAGCGAGCAGCCGATAGCGGGGGAGTGCGACTGACCAAAAATACTTAGATGCAAGACGTTGCCAAAGGTCGAGGACATGCTATTCCTCCTCGAGCGTGACCTTGCCGCCCAACAGGCGGTAGTGGTCGAAGAAATCGGGATAGGACTTTTTGACGGCCTCGGCGCCGTGGATCACGACCTCGCCGGTGGCGCGGCTCGCGGCGATAGCGGCCATCATGGCGATGCGGTGGTCGTTGTGCGAATCGACCTCCCCGCCGGTAAGGGCATCGACGCCCTTGATGATGAGGTCGTCACCGGCGATGCGCACCTGCGCGCCCAGCGCGGTGAGCTCGCGGGTAGTGGTAACCAGACGGTCAGATTCCTTGATGCGCAGGCGTGCGCAGTCACGGATGAACGTGCGGCCCTGAGCCAGCGATGCCACGGCCGAGATGACGGGCACCAGGTCCGGAATGTCGTGGGCGCTCATCTCAAAGCCGGCGAGCTTGTCGGACTGGACGGTGGCGGCGTTCGTGGAGCGCACGATGCGGGCGCCAAAGCGCGAAAGCGCGGCGAGCACGTTGCGGTCGCCCTGCGCGGAGCTCAGCGACACGCCCTCGACAGTGATTGGGTCGGTGCCGATGGCGCCGGCGCATAGCCAAAAGGCGGCGTTGGACCAGTCGCCCTCGACGGCTACGCTGCCGGGCGTGCGGTACGATCCGCTGTTTACGCGGAAGTTCGTGACCTCGGGCTGGCCGTCCTTGGCCGGAATGCGCTCCACGTTGACCTCGACACCAAAGGCCTTCATGGCCTGGATGGTCAGGTTGATGTAGGGGCGGCTCTCGATGAGGCCGGTCACCTGCACGCAGGAGGGCTGGGCCAGCAGCGGGGCCGCCAGCAGCAGGCCGGAGATATACTGCGAGCTCACGTTGCCCGGAAGCACAAAGGTGCCCGGGCGCATGCGGCCGCTCGTCTTGAGCGGAAAACCGCCCAGGCCCTGCAGGTCGCAACCGGCGGCAATGATCTCGTCCGAGAGCGGGGAGAGCGGGCGGGCACCCAGGCGGCCCTGGCCCACGAAGGTGGCCTCCGCGCCCAGCGCGCAGGCGACAGGCAGCATAAAGCGCAGCGTGGAGCCGCTCTCACCGCAGTCGAGCGTGCCGCCGGCAAGGGCCTTGAGCAGGCCAAATTCAATGCTCTTCATGGTGGGGTGGACCTGGAAGCCGTCCTCGACGGTCTCGATGCGGGCGCCGAGCGCCGTGAGACAGCGCACCGTGGCCTCGATATCGGCGCAGGTGGTGTTGCAGGTCACGTGCGTCTCGCCGTTGGCAAGCGCGGCGCAGATGATGAGGCGATGCGCCATCGATTTGGATGCGATGGCGGGAACGGTGCCCTTGAGCGGGGACGGGGTGATGCGGGCTAACATGCGGAAACGTCTCCCTTCTGGCCGAGGCCCTCGGCAATCAAATCGTGGAAGGTGGAAAGCGGCGTGCGGTCGATGCTGCAACGGCCAATGTCGTGCGGAATTACCAGGTCGATGGTGTCACCGGTGCGCTTTTTGTCGTGGAGCGCCTCGGCAAAGACGGCATCGGCATCTAGATCGCAGCGGGTCTTGAGGCCGTGGCGGGCGCAGAGCTCCTCGATGCGGCCGGGAAGTTCGGCGTCGCAAATGCCATGCAGGGCTGCGGCACGCGTGATGATGCCCATGCCAATCGACACGCAGTTGCCGTGGCCGAGCTCAAAGTGCTCGCAGGCTTCGACGGCGTGCCCGGCGCTGTGGCCAAAGTTGAGGAGCTTGCGCTGATTGGTTTCGCGCTCGTCGGCAACGACCACGGCGCGCTTAATGTCGATATTGCGGGCGATGATGAGCGCCACGCGGGCCACGTCGCGGTTCAGCAGCTCAAGCGTGAGTGGGGTCTTCTCCAACTCGGCGAAGAGCTCGGGGTCTGCGATCACGGCGTGCTTGATGACCTCGCCGCAGCCGTCGGCGAACTGTTCGGGCGTGAGGGTTGCCAGACATCCAACGTCGGCGATAACCACGCCCGGCTGCCAAAAGGCGCCGGCCAGGTTCTTACCAGCTGCCAGGTCGATGGCTGTCTTGCCGCCGACCGACGAATCCACCATGGCGAGCAGGCTTGTGGGAATCTGCACAAACTTGCAGCCGCGCATGTAGGTGGCGGCCACAAAGCCCGCCACGTCGCCCACGACGCCGCCGCCGAGCGCCACGATCACGTCGGAGCGCGAAAGCTCGTGCTCGGCCACAAACTCCAAAATGGCAACGTAGGTCTCGGCACGCTTATGGGCCTCGCCGGCCTCGAAGGTGCAGATGCTCACCTCGTAGCCTGCGGATTCGAGGCTCTGCTTAACGGGCATCTGGTAGAGGGGGTCTACGTTGGTGTCCGTCACGATGACGGCGCGCGAGCCACCGGCGGTGGCGCGTACGAGCGGGCCTGCCTGCTCCAGCAAAAACGTGCCCACATGCACCTGGTAGGGGCGTGCGGTATCGATATCGATGGTAATCGCCATAAGCTTCGGTCCTTTCGACCTGGCGTGATAGGTGGTCTAGTGGGAGGCCTCGTCGTCGAGCGCGCGCTTGATTCGGTCGCCCTCGGCAAGGAGATTCTCCAGATAGCGCTGGTCGCGGTCCTTAAGGGCGCGACTGTAGGCGCCGAGCGATTCGATCAGATGGTCAATCTCGAAGGCGAGCGCATCGGCGTCGTCGATCATGAGCTCGGACCACATCTGCGGATTGAGGTGCGCTACGCGGGTGAGGTCGCGGTAGCTGCCGGCCGAAAAGCCGTGGTGGACCTGAGCGGTCGGGCTCTTAACATAGGCGTTGGAGACGACGTGCGCGAGCTGGCTCGTAAAGGCGATGACGCGGTCGTGCTCGGCGGCGCTCGTTACGCTGAACTTGCCAAAGCCTAAGGGACGTACCATCTCGCGCACCTGGCCCAAAAGCTCCAGCTTAAGTGCGTCGTCCACTGCGGGCGGTACGAGCACGAGCGGTGCGCCCTGGAACAGGTCGGCGCGGGAATGCGCGTAGCCCGAGAACTGCGTGCCCGCCATGGGGTGCGCGCCTACAAAGTAAAAACCGTGCTCGCGGGCAAGCTCAAAGGCGCGCTCGCACACGATGCCCTTGACGCCCACCGTGTCGATCACCACGGGGCCCATAATGGCCTCGGTGTCGGTGGCGTCGGCGAGTGCCTGGGCGTGCGCCTCGAGCCACTCGATGCAGGCCTCGGGGTAGCATGCCAGGACGATGATGTCGCATTCGCCGAGCGTCTCGTCGTTGAGCTCGCCGGCAACGGTACCCATACTGGCGGCCGTCATGACGTCGTCATCGGGGTCCCAGGCCAGCACGCGGACGCCCGCCTGCGCATAGCCGCGGGCAAAGCTGCCGCCGATGAGGCCCAGGCCCACGATACCGGCGCATTTGGGGCCACCCTGGTTAACGCGTGCGTTTCTCACCGTACCCATGGCCTACTCCTGAACGGTCTCTTGGCAGACGACCTCGCGGATGGCGCGGATGCGGCGCATGGTGTCGTCAAACTGGTCGGGGGTGAGGGCCTGAGCACCATCGGACCAAGCGTGGCTCGGGTCGTCGTGGACCTCGATCTCCAGACCGTTGGCGCCGCAGGCAGTCGCGGCGAGCGCCATGGGCTCAACATAGCGGGTGTAACCGGTGGCGTGGCTGGGGTCGGCGACGACGGGCAGGTGCGACAGGTGGTGCAGCACCGGCACGGCGTTGAGGTCGAAGGTGTTGCGGGTGCGGGTCTCGAAGGTGCGGATTCCGCGCTCGCACAGAATGACGTTATCGTTGCCCTCGCTCATGATGTACTCGGCAGCCATGAGCAGCTCGTCGACGGTGCCGGACATGCCGCGCTTGAGCAGAATCGGGGTCTGCGTCTTGCCGACCTCCTTGAGCAGGGGGAAGTTCTGGGCGTTGCGGGCGCCGATCTGCATGACGTCGATCTTTTTGTCGAGGAAGACCTGCACGTCGCGCGGGTCCATGATCTCGGTGACGATCGGCATGTCGAGCTCGGCGGATGCCTCGCACAGCAGGTCCAGGCCGGCGGGGCCCATGCCCTGGTAGGCGTACGGGGAGGTGCGGGGCTTGTAGGCGCCGCCGCGCAGCATTGTGGCGCCGGCGGCCTTCACACGGCGGGCGATGCGGATGAGGTTCTCGCCCTCGACGGAGCACGGGCCGGCGATGACCTGGAACTGGTCGCCGCCGATCTTGACGCCGTGGCCGCAGTCGATGACGGAGTCCTCGGGGTGGAACTTGCGGTTGGCGCGCTTGAACGGCTCTGAGACGCGCTGCACGCGCTCGACGACGTCCATGGACTCGAGCAGGAACGGGTCGATCTTGGTCGTATCGCCCACCAGGCCGATTATGGTCTCGTTCTCGCCGCGCGAGACGTCGGTCTTGAGTCCTTTTTTCTCGATCCAGCTGACGATGTGGCTTACGGCCTCGTCGCTGGCGCTCTGCTTTAAAATCGCAATCATGGTGTGCCTCTCACCTCGATGGATAACCCTTGCAAAAACGGCCCGCATCGCGAGCCGTTATATATGTGCATGAGAGTTTATACTATCTGACTCGCTTTTGCCGCCTAAAGCGCACCGTCGCGGCGCGTCTCCCACGTAATTGCAAAGCTTTTTCTATTATTTTGTTAGCCCGTGGCGCACTTGGGTATAATGCCTACCGTTCGCCCTATTAGCTCAGGGGATTAGAGCGTCTGCCTCCGGAGCAGAAGGCCGTTGGTTCGAATCCAACATGGGGCACCATCGAACGTAAGACCGTCCGAACCTCGCATGGTCCGGGCGGTTTTCTTATACCGACGCGACGTGATGGGACGTGGTATGGCAGCAACAGATATCGAGCGCGGACTCTCGACCGCCGAGGTCGAGGAGCGCATCGCCGCCGGTAAGATCAACCGCAACATGGAGCTCAAGACCAAGTCGGTCAAAGAGCTCATCATCGAGAACCTCTGCACGCTGTTCAACTTGATCAACGTGATCTTGGCGATTCTGGTGTTGCTGACCGGTTCGTTTAAAAACCTGACGTTCCTGTTCGTGGTGTTCTTGAACACGGCAATTGGCGTCATTCAATCCATGCGCTCCAAGAAGATGGTCGACAAGCTTACGCTGCTCACCTCTAAGAAGGCCATCGCGGTGCGCGACGGCGCCGAGGTGGAGCTCGACCTGGACCAGATCGTGCTCGACGACATCATTCGCCTGGGGCGCGGTGACCAGATTCCCGCCGACGCCGTGGTGGTGTCGGGCGAGGCGCTCGTCAACGAGAGCCTGCTGACGGGCGAGAGCGACCTCATTAAGAAACAGCCAGGCTCCGAGCTCATGAGCGGCAGCTTTATCGACTCGGGCCTGCTGCGCGCCCGCGTGATCCATGTCGGCGCCGATAACTACGTGGCAAAGATCAACAACGAGGCCAAGTACGTCAAAAAGGTCAATTCCGAGATCATGAACGTTCTGAACGCCATCGTGCGGTTTGCGAGCATTATCATGATTCCGCTTGGTCTGGCGCTCTTTACCTCGAGTGTGAGCGAGCTGTGGGATGCCGCGGGAACCCCGGGCGATAGTGCGCTTTCCTGGTGCTTCTCCGAGCTGCTGGCCGGTCGTGTGCCTTCTTCGGCGCTGCTGTCCACGGTGGGTGCCCTGTTGGGCATGATTCCGCAGGGCCTGGTGCTGCTGACCTCGTCGGTGCTCGCGATTGCCACGGTGCGCCTGGCGCGTCGCAAGGTGTTGGCACAGCAGCTCTACTGCATCGAGACCCTCGCGCGCGTCGACGTTTTGTGCCTGGACAAGACGGGCACCATTACCTCGGGCCGTATGGAGGTCGAGGGCACCTACCCGCTGCCTGTTGAGGGTGTTGGCTTTGGCGCGGACTCGGACGAGGCAGCTGTTCCCGTCGAGACCACGGTGCTCGACTTTGCGCTTGCAAACGTGGCGCGTGCGACCTCGGCAGATGCCAACGAGACCTGCCAGGCGCTGCTCAACTACTACGCCGATCGTCCGGTCGAGGTATCCGAGCCGCTGTCGGTCATTCCGTTCTCGTCGTCCAAAAAGTGGAGCGGCGCGTCGTTTGCGCAGGGCTCCTATGTGATGGGAGCCGCGCAGTTTGTGCTCTCTGATCGCGCATTTTCGCAGGTCGAGAATCGCGTGGCCGAGCTTGCCGACACTTGCCGCGTGCTTGTGGTGGCCCGTGTGGACGGCTTTACGCCCGATGGCGATATGGTGGGCGAGGCCGAGCCCGTGGGCTTTGTGACCATCCGTGACGAGATTCGCACCTCGGCAGCCGAGACTATCGGCTACTTTAACGAGCAGGGCGTGACCCTCAACGTGATCAGCGGCGACGACCCGCGTACGGTGTCGTCGATCGCGCGCGTGGTGGGCGTGCCCGGGGCGGATGCCTACGTGGACGCCACGACCCTCGATACGCCGTCCAAGATTGATGCGGCAGTGGACCGCTATCACGTCTTTGGTCGCGTGACCCCGCAGCAGAAGCGCGAGCTCGTACAGGCGCTCAAACGCCGCGGGCACACCGTGGCCATGACGGGCGACGGCGTCAACGACGTGCTGGCGCTCAAGGAGGCAGACTGCTCCGTGGCGATGGCCGCCGGCTCCGATGCCGCGCGCAATGTGGCCGAGATCGTGCTCGTCGATAATGATTTCGCCTCGATGCCCGCTGTAGTGGCCGAGGGCCGTCGTTCTATCAATAACCTGCAGCGCTCTGCCGCGCTCTTTCTGACCAAGACGCTTTTCTCGATGGGCCTGGCGGCGCTGTGCATCGCGCTGCCGCCGTATCCCTTCGAGCCCATTCAGATGACGCTCATCAACTTCTTCTGCATCGGCGCGCCGGGCTTTGTGCTGGGCCTGGAGCCCAACAACGCCCGCGTGAAGGGGTCGTTCTTGACCAACGTGCTTAAGCGTGCGCTGCCGGCGTCGATTGCGGTCATTTTGGCCGCGGCACTCGATATCTTTGTGGCGCGCGTATTTGGCTTTAGTCAGCTTACGCTTTCGACCATGTGCCTGCTCACGTCGTGCGCGGCGAGTGTCAGCCTGATCTGGCGTATCTCGCAGCCGCTCACGCCCTTGCGCGTGGTGCTTTTCGTGTTTGTCGTCGCCGGTATTTTGACGGGCGTTATCGGGTTCCCGGGGCTGCTGTCCATCGCTAACCTGTCGATGGGTCAGATGATCATCTTGGCGGTCATCGTTGTCTTTACCTGCGCGGTGTTCTTTAAGCTTGCCACGATGATGGACTCGCTTAAGCCCCGTCGCCGTCATGCGGCCACCGGCTTTGGCCGTGGCGTGCGTGTTCGCCTGGGTCGCGGCGGCGGCAAGGTGAGCTCGACGGGATCGACCGCCGGGCGTTTTGCCAAGCGCGTTGCCGCCGATATGGCGCAGCGCCGCGAGGAACGCACTGTCCGCGAGGCCGAAGCCCGTGCACTCGAGGGTGTGGCCCAGACCCAGCCCAAGAAAAAGAAGGGCGCCGGTGCCAAGCGCTCCCGCGTGACCAAATCGGCCCAGGGCATTAAGGTTTCGATGCCCAAGAAAAAGAAGTAGTCCGCGGCCTTCAGGGGTGATTTTTCTGGGACGGGGATTAAAAAATCATTGTGTACCTAATGTTTTTTAATCCCCGTCCCAGAAAAATCATCCCCCAAAAGACTGTCCTGCGATGTTGAATTGGTGCCTTGCGCTTGTGGGGCCGTGTCGATGTTATGCTCTAACCTCAATTGTTTGAATTGCTTCGGAAAGAGGATGCCGTGATCTGCCCGCATTGCCTAAAGACCATCGAGGACGGCGCCTCGTTCTGCCCCTATTGCAACGCATACGTTGGTCCGGGCGATGGCCCCGAGCATACCGAGTTCGTGTTTTGCGACGGCTGCGGCGCCCGTCTGTCCCCGCATGACCGCACCTGTCCCAAGTGTGGACGCCCCGCGCCGGGCATCCTTTCCGAGGACGCGGCCGCATCCGACCTGGCCGCAGGGCGTACGGCCGGCTTTCCGCGCCTGACGCAGGAGCAGATCGATACCGAGGTGCCCCATGCGCCGGCGTCTGCCGCCGCGGTGCTCTCCGACGCAGCCGACCCCAACGAGACCTGCGTGCTGCCTGCCTTCGATAAGGACTTTGGCATCCCCAAGGTCGATATCCCCACGCCGGTGTCCCTGCGCGATGATGCCCAGCCTAAAAAGCAAAAGCCCAAGCGCAAGGTCCATCCCGACGAGGATGCCTATCACAAGCACAAGCGCCATATCCCCAAACCGCTCATCGTCATCGCGGTGCTCGCCGCCGTGTGCGGTGGTGCCTATTGGTTTGTGACTGCCGATCCCATGGGCGTCATGCCCGGCTTCTACGACCAGTTTGGCCAGGCCGCCAAGACCACCTTCCCGTCGCGCCAAAAGGGCGAGGCCACCGAGAAAGAGCCCAAGCAAGAGGATGCGTCCGAGGTCGTTCAGGAGGAGACCGTCTTAACCGACGACCAGCTCTACACCAGGCTCGACGGCCTGTACCAGACCATTGTGTCGTACAGCGACGATGATCAGATCGGCGAGGTCATCGATTCGTTTAATAATGGCTATCTGCGTACACCGCTCTCCACCCGCCAGGAGCTGTCGCAGAGCGCCTATGCCCTACGCGATCAGATTAAAAAGACCCAAGATGAGCTCAACAACCTCAAGGTTCAGGACGACACGGTCTATGCGGAAGACATCGATCATCTAAAGCAGCTTGCCCAGTGGATGTACGAGCGTGTCGACGTGATCTGCCAGAGCTGGGATATCTCGCTGTCCATTCCCGACGGCGAGTCGCTGAGCGCCCGTCAGAGCGAGATCCTGGCGCCCATCGCGCAAGGCGGCAACAGCGCGCTTAACCAGTACGACGCCAACGTGAGCGCATGGAAGCCGCAGCAGCGTTCGTAATTTGTTGCCCTCCGGCGGCATAACCTGCGTGCGCAATTGATGGAAGCCCGTGCTTATTGCTACAATTCGTACAAATATGCTTTAAACGCACGAGGAAGGAACCACATGTTTGGTTTTAAGAAAGAGCTCTATACCCCCGAGTACCAGCTCGTCGGTGACGAGTGCGCGGTGATCGAGACGTCGAAGGGCACCATCAAGGTCAAGTTTGACGGTGAGGGCGCCCCCATCCATGTGGCGAACTTCTGCGAGCTTTCCACGATGGGCTTCTACGACGGCCTTAAGTTCCATCGCTATGTGCCCGGCTTTGTGATCCAGGGCGGCGACCCCAATACCCGCGATATGTCCGGCGCCGATGTCGCTGCCGGCCTTGAGGGTCCCGACGGCATGCCCGGCACCGGCGGCCCCGGCTACTGCATCAAGGGCGAGTTTGCCACCAATCCGCGCAACAGCCATGTTGACGGCGCGCTTGCCATGGCCCGCTCCATGGATCCCGATTCCGCAGGCTCGCAGTTCTACTTCTGCCTGGGTGCCCAGCACAACCTCGACTCCGGCTATACCGTCTTTGGCACCACGGTCGAGGGCCTCGACGTCATCTCGCAGCTGCGCGCCGGCGACGAGATCGTTCATGTCGAGATCGTTCACGAGTAAAGGGGACTTCCTTGAATAGCCAGCTGATCCAACAGGGCCGCGCCGCTTATCGCGCGGGTGATTTTTCCGCTGCCGCCCAGATGCTTGGCGCGGCAAAGGCTCCCAACGAGATCATGGGTGAGGCCGACCACCTGCGCGGCAACGCCCTGATGCATCTGGGCATGTACGCCGAGGCCGCCGAGGCCTACGCCGCCGCCCTCAACGACGGCGCCTATGGCAAGCGCGGCGCCCTGCTCACCAACCGCGGCAAGGCACTCGCCGCGGTGGGCGACTACACCACGGCCGCCCAGGCGTTCTCTGCAGCTACCCAGGACGCTTCCTACGCCACGCCTTTTAAGGCCTACCTGGGTCTGGGCAACGCACTGTTCCAGTCGGGCGACTTTGCCAACGCCGGTACTGCCTTCCGTCAGGCTGCCATCGACGGCGCCAACCCGGCTCCTGCCGCCGCCCTCGGCGATCTGGGCCGCTGCTTCATCAAGCTCGGCCGCCCCGCGGACGCCGTTGAGACCTACCGCACGGCTATCGACTTTGCCGGCCCGCGCGACGATACGCGCGCCCTCAACGCCGGCATGGGCCAAGCGCTTTCCGCCGCCGGCCGTCCCTCCGATGCGCTCGATGCCTTTAACGCCGCTACCGCCGACGGTATCTACCAGCTCACGCCCGAGCAGGCCGACGAGCTTGCCCGCGTGCACGATTCGCTCGCCGCGCTTTCGGCCCAGACGGCCATGTCCACGGCCCCGGCTCCCGCGATGGGCGCTCCCGCTGTCGACCCGCTCGATCCCACGGGCGCGACCGGTCAGTTTATGCCCGACCCCTCTGACACCGGCTTCTTTACGCTGTCCGAGTCCGAGATGGTCCAGCAGGACCGCAAGCAGGCCAAGGTTCGTCGTCGCCACCGCCACACGGGTCTCAAGATCTTCCTGGTACTGCTTCTGCTCATCGTGATCGCTGCCGGCGGTCTTGGCTATGCTTATACGCGCGGCATGGGCTACCCCTCGCAGGAGTCCGTCATCACCGACCTGTTCCAGGCTGCTGGCGACGGCGATACCGCCAAGGCCGAGTCCTGCCTGGCCTCGAGCCTGTCCGAGGACGCCAAGGCGATGATCATCTCCTCGATCCCGCAGGGCGCCACCGTCTCCATCGAGGGTATGGATCAGTCCATGACCGAGACCACCGCCAAGGTGAAGGCTTCGCTGTCCAAGGGCGGCGAACAGGAGTACACCGTTAAATTCGTGCGCTCCGACAACCATATCGGTTGGGCCGTTTCCTCCTTCGATATCGATTTCTCGGCCGCTGACAACCAGTAGTGACCTTATGAGATTTGGCTCTGCCCGGCGCTTCACCGCAAGTGAGGTGCCGGGCTTGCGCTAGTATGATGGGCTAGTAGTTTTCCAGCAATCATCCAACACATCAGGAGTTGCGTTGTTTTCTTTGATGGATATGTTCTTCGGTAGCTATGCGGGCGATCTCGCCATCGACCTCGGCACCGCCAATACGCTCGTCTCCGTGCGCGGCAAGGGCATCGTCATCCGCGAGCCCTCCGTTGTCGCTATCGACAAGAACGATGAGCGCATCCTGGCAGTCGGCATCGAGGCCAAGCGCATGCTCGGCCGTACGCCCGGCAACATCGTGGCCGTTCGTCCCCTTAAGGACGGCGTCATCGCCGACTTCGATGTCACCGAGGCCATGCTTCGCTACTTTATCGACAAGGCTTCCGAGAAGCGCTATCCGTGGACTCCGCGTCCGCGCGTCGTCGTCTGCGTTCCCTCCGGCGTCACGTCGGTCGAGAAGCGCGCCGTCTTTGAGGCCACGATCCAGGCCGGCGCTCGCCAGGCCTATCTGATCGAGGAGCCCATGGCGGCTGCCATCGGCGCCGACCTGCCCGTCGAGGAGCCCACGGGCTCCATGGTCATCGATATCGGCGGCGGCACCACCGAGGTCGCCGTTATCGCTATGGGCGGTATTGTCGTGTCGCAGTCCATCCGCATTGCCGGCGATGAGTTCGACCAAGCTATCCTCACCCATGTTCGCGATGCCTACAACCTGGCCATCGGCGAGCGCACGGCCGAGGACATCAAGATCAAGGTCGGCTCCGCCGTGCCGCTCAAGGACGAGCTCGACGTCGAGGTCAACGGACGCGACGTTATCACGGGCCTGCCCAAGACCGTGCGCATTGAGAGCGAGGAGATTCGTCGCGCGCTTAACAAGCCGCTCGACGAGATGGCCAAGGCCGTTAAGGACGCTCTGGACGCCACGCCGCCCGATCTTGCCTCGGACCTTATGTACTACGGCATTCTGCTGACCGGCGGCGGTGCGCTGCTTCGCGGCCTCGACGTGCGCCTGCGCGACGAAACCGGCGTTTCGGTCAACGTCAGCCCCACGGCGCTCGATAACGTCGTAAACGGCTGCGCCCGCGTGCTCGAGGCCAACGCCTTTGACGGTGGCTTCGTCCAAACCAATGCTTAATTTCCAAAAGGTGGATTCCATTTGGCACGATCTTCGGGTTTCTCTCCAAATCTGAATACCAAGCGACAATCAACGGGTATGCGCCCGTTGATTGTTTTCAGCCTGATTTCGGTGTTGCTGCTCACGTTTTATATCCGTGAGGGCGAGGCCGGGCCGATTCATGCCGTGCGCTCGGGTGTGACGACGATTACCTCGCCGGTGCGTTTTGTGGGCTCGGTCGTGGCGGCTCCCTTCAACGCGATCGGCAACGTGTTTTCCAACCTCACGGCTTCGCAGGAGTCGCTCGATGACCTCAAGAAGCAAAACGAGGTGCTGACCTCTAAGGTCGCAGAGCTTTCCGAGGCTCAAAAGACTGCAGAGCGCCTGGAGGGCCTGGTCGGGCTGCAATCGACCTACAACCTTAAGTCGACCGCCGCTCGTATTGTCGGCGCGTCGGGCGATGCCTGGACCTCGACCGTTACCATCGACAAGGGATCTGCCGACGGCCTGACCATCAACATGCCCGTGACGAGTTCTGCCGGTGTTATCGGCCAGATTATTGAGGTATCGGCCAAGACCTCTACCGTGCGCCTGATTGGTGACGAGAACTCGGGCGTGTCGGCTATGGTGCAGGACACGCGCGCCCAGGGTATGCTGCAGGGCCAGCCCGATGGCACCCTGCGCCTTGAGTACGTGAGTGTTGACTCCGACGTCAAAGTCGGCGACATCATCGTGACCTCTGGCATTGGCGGCGTGTTCCCCAAGGGCCTGCCGCTCGGCACTGTTTCCTCGGTGGAGAAGTCGGCCAACGATGTGTATTACACCATCGTCGTACGTGCCCAGACCACGGCAGAGAATAACGAGGAGGTGCTCGTCATCACCTCGTTGACCGACGAACAGTCGGCCTCGGACGAGGACGTGAGCACCGCTAATAGTACGCCGCAGGGAACGTCGCGCGATGCTGTGACCAAGACGAAGGACGAGAGCTCGGATGACAGTTCCGACACGTCCGAGACGACCGATTCCGGCTCGAGCGAATAGGGGGCATGTCCATGGATCTACACGAGCAGGGGGCGAGCTCCCGCACGTTTGCAATCGCCGCCATTGTGTGTGTGCTGCTGCAGGCAGGCCTGGCGCCGCAGATCTCCATTGCGGGCGGTCGCGTCAACTTTATGATTATCCTGGTGTGCCTGAGCGTGTTCTCGGGCGATCCCACGCGGGCTGTCGTCTGCGGTTTTTGCAGCGGCTTTTTCTATGATCTTTCCGCTGCCGTGCCGGTGGGCGTTATGTCGCTGCTGCTGACGGTGGGCAGTTTTGCCCTGGTGCACAGCGCGGCCGGTCAGACGGGCGGCTCCCCGAGCGCGCGCGGTATTACCGTGGGCGCCTTCGCGCTTGCCATCAACGTGGTCTACAGCATCATCTTGCTGTTTATGGGTTTGGAGACGAGCTTTGTGGTGGCTGTTTTTGGTCATGCGCTGCCGTCTTCGATCCTGACGGGTCTGGTTGCCATTCCGTTTTTGATGTCCGGTGTCGTGCCGCAGTCCGGTTACGGATTCTCCGCACGCGGTGGTCATCAGACGGGCATGCGCTTTAAGCCCAAGACCCGCAAACTCAAATAGGGGAGGCTCAAAGATGTCTTCCCAGATGACGGTTATCATCGCCGGTATCGTGCTCGTCGTGGCCATTGTGGTCGCGCTGGTCATCATGCGCCGCGGCGATTCCCGTTTTACCTACGACACGCAGCATGGAACGGCCCCGCGCGCCACCGAGGGCGAGGGCAATACCGCCGCGACCGCCTTCAAGGGTCGCTTCTCCATCCTCACCGCAGGCGTGGGAGCGATGTTCGCCGCGCTCGCCGTTAAGCTGTGGGGTATGCAGATGGTCTCGTCGGACTACTACGACAAGCAGGCCAAGAACAACCAGACCCGTACCGTCACTACGCCGGCTGTGCGCGGGCGAATCCTTGATCGCAATGGCGTGGCACTTGTGCAAAACCGTCCCTCACTTGCCGTTGTCGCCTATCGCGACCTGGCCGATGACACCGTGCTGGTGCGCCATCTTGCCAACGTGCTCGGTATGCCCTACGTCGCGGTGCTGCGCAATATCCAGGACAATTCTGAGGGCGCTCAGAGCCTGCATACCATCGCGACGGACGTGCGCCGCTCCACGGTTGCCTATATTCAGGAGCATGCCGGCGAGTTCCCGGGCGTGAAGATTGCCGAGCGCACCGAGCGCCAGTACCCGTACGGCGAGACAGCCTGTCACATTTTGGGCTATACCGGCACCATTACCTCCGAGCAGCTCGAGGCGCAGAACAAGAAGGCTTCGGGCGATAACGATAGCGCCGCCGGTCAGATTACGTACCAGTCGGGTGATATCGTGGGCCAGGCGGGCGTCGAGAGCTACTACGAGAACTTGCTGCAGGGTATTCGCGGCGAGCAGACGGTGAAGGTCGATGCCTCGGGCAACGTGACCGGACAGGCCGGTGCCGTGCCTGCCAAGGCCGGCTCCGACATTAAGCTCACGCTTGACCTCAAGATTCAGCAAGCCTGCGAGACGGCGCTTGCGAGCGCTATCGAACTCGCCAAGACCACGGGCTACAGCAATGCCGGCAACGGCGCCGTGGTGTGCCTCGATCCCAACAATGGCGAGATCCTGGGCATGGCGAGCGAGCCCAAGTTTGATCCGTCCGTGTTTATCGGTGGTGTCTCCAACGACGTATGGACCGAGCTTAACGACGACGAGGGTTCGCACCCACTGCTCAACCGCGCTATTAGCGGCCAGTACATGTCGGCTTCGACCATTAAGCCGCTCTCGGCCTTGGCGGGCCTTGAGTTTGGAACCTACACTTCAACGCAGACAACCAACTGCACGGGCTATTGGACGGGCCTGGGCAAGGCTTGGGGCAAGCGCTGCTGGCTGACGTCTGGCCACGGCACCATGACGCTGCAGTCGGGTATCGCCAACTCGTGCGACCCTGTCTTCTACGACATGGGCAAAGCGTTCTTCTATGACGAGCAACATCCCGAGGGCCTGCAGGAGGTCTTTCGTCGCTGGGGCCTAGGCAAGACCTGCGGTATCGATCTGCCGAGTGAGGGCGCGGGCCGTATTCCCGATGCCGAGTGGAAAGAGTCGTACTTTACCGACGCATCTGCCGAGGACCGCAAATGGAACGCTGGCGATATGACGAACATCGCCATCGGGCAGGGCGACATTTTGGTGACGCCGCTGCAGATGGCCTGCGCCTACATGGGCCTTGCCAACGGCGGCAAGCAGTATGTGCCGCATGTGTTTTTGTCGGCGGTGTCGCGCGATGGCGACGGCGACGCCTACAAGTACAACGGCAAGGGCAAAAAGAAGCGCCTTGAGGCCAAGATCAACAGCGATTCGGATTTGGCGCTCGTCCGCAACGGCATGCACGACGTGATTTACACTGCATCGACGTCCCTGGCGGCTCACTTTGGAACCCTGACGCCGCAGGTATACGGCAAGTCGGGCACGGGCGAGAAAAGCGGCGAGGACGAATACGCGTGGTTCTGCGCCTATGCCCCTGCTGACGATCCTAAGTACGTGATTGCCACCATCTTGGAGCAAGGCGGTGGCGGCTCAGATACCGCGATGCATGTTGTGCGCGATGTACTCGGCGTGATTTATGACGAGCCCGATACCTCTTCGGCCTCGGGCGATTCCTCGGTTCGATAGGAGGTTGCGATGGACTTTTCGCCGGCGGACCTGTTCCGCTCAACCAAAACCGGTTCTCGCAGCAGCCTGGACCGCGTCAACAAGCAACTTTCGGCCTCGCGTAGCACGTTTCGCCAAAAGGTGCATATCGGTGTGCTGCTGGCTACCGTCGCGCTCGTTGCCTATGGCGCCATCATCATTTGGTCGGCTTCGCAGTTTAAGGCCGATGCCTCGTTTTCGCGCCACCTGCTGGGCATTGGCATTGGCGCGGTGCTGGCGGTGCTCGTCTGGCGCACCGACCTGCGTGGCATTTCCAATTTCTCGACGGCGCTGCTCGTCATTGACCTTATTGTGATCTTCTCGCCCAAGATTCCGGGCCTGTCCTATACGGGCGGTCTGGGCATGACGGGCTGGATCAAGATCCCCGGAATCGGCCTGACCTTCCAGCCCGTTGAGCTCGCCAAGCTCATCACCATCTTCTTTATGGCCACGCTTGGCTCGCAGTACAACGGGCGTATCGATACCGTCCGCGACTACATTAAGCTCTGCGGCATGCTGTCCATTCCGTTTTTGGCCGTCGTCGCCATGGGCGACCTGGGCTCGGGTCTGGTCGTGCTGGTGTCGGGCGCAATCGTCATCTGCATGAGCGGTGCGCGCCGCGAATGGGTGCTGTCGACCTTGGCCCTGCTGGTTGGTTTGATTGCGCTCATCTTGGCGCTCGACTCGGTCTTTGATTCGCTCCTTGGCCACGATGTGCTTATCAAGCAGTATCAGATGAACCGTCTGACCGTCTTCATCGACCCCGACAAAGCCGATTCGGATGATGCCTACAACCTGCAACAGTCGCTCATTGCCGTCGGCTCGGGTGGCTTCTTTGGTAAGGGCTTGGGCCACGCGACGCAGTCGGCCGGTGGCTTTCTGCCCGAGTTCCACACAGACTTCGTCTTCGCCTTCCTGTCCGAGACGTTCGGCTTCTGCGGTTCCTTTTTGCTCCTGTGCCTCTACGTGCTGCTGATTTTCTCGACGATCCGCGTTGCCTTTAAGTGCGAGTCACTGTTCTTGCGCCTATCGTGCGTGGGTATCGTTGGCATGTGGGCGTTCCAAACCTTCGAGAACATCGGCATGTGCATTGGCATGATGCCGATTACCGGTATTCCGCTGCCGTTTATTAGTTTTGGTTCGTCGTCGATGATGATTCAGCTGCTGACGGTGGGTATCGTACAATCCATATGGCGGCATCGTTCGGGCGCCGCGTAACCGCTGGAGGGGTTTGCCATGAAGATTCCCGTAGATAAGTTGACCGGCGCTTTTAAGATGGGCGCGTCTGTTAAGAAGGATTCCGATACGCCGGTTCGTGTTTCGGTTTACCTTGATTCGACTGCGTCTCGCTTTTTGGTCGAGACGGTGCGCGATGCCTTTGTGCCGCAGACGACTTCGGGCATTGTGCGTGTTGATCGCCTAGGGGAGGACCGTATCGTTCCCAAGGCCGATACCGACGTGGTGTTGGTCCTCTCGTGCGGATCTGACCGCTTGGAGAGTGCTGTGCAGGAGCTCGTGATTGCCGGCGCGCCCGTGTGTGTGCTTGCCGAGTCCGCCGTCGAGGTACCGTTCGTTGATGAATCTACGCCCATGCTCGGCGTGGTGGCAGCGACCGATAAGACCTATCTGCTCGAGACACTTGCCCGCTGGATTCTCGATCGTACGGACAAGGAGACGGCTTTTGCCGCCAACTTTGCCTTTATGCGCATCGCTGCGGCAAATCGCATCATTACCTCGTGCGCGCTCACCAACATGGCGACGGGCGCCCTGGTGTTTTTGCCGGGTGCCGACTATCCCGTGATGGCTCTGGCGCAGGTGGGCATGCTCTTCGAGCTGGCGGCTATCTTTGGGCGCGGCATTAAGCCCGAGCGCGGCTACGAGGTGGCGGGCGTGCTTGCCGGCGGTCTGGTGATTCGAGCCGTCACCCGCGCATTGGTGAAGCAGACGCCGCACATCGGCTTTGTCGTTAAGGCGCTTACCGCCGCCGCGGGTACCTATGGCATGGGCCGCGCGCTCGTGTCGCTCTACGAGCGCGATGTGGACTACAGCCGTGCCAACGAGGTCGCTGCCGCCACGTTCTCGCGCGTTCGCGACCTGGTGACCACGGTCGCCGGTGCCACCCGTCCTATGGCGTCCTACCAAGACGCATCCGATCTCGCTGCTTAGGGGTTTTCTGTTGCGCGTTGCATACCAAGACTGTTTTCATCTGATCGAGCCGCTGCTCGCCAAGGTCGAAAAGCCGAGTCGCTATATCGACCACGAGTGGGGCACGCTCTCAAAGGCCGATGCCGACTATCGCTGCTGCATGATCTATCCGGACGTGTATGAGGTCGGTCTGCCCAACCAGGGCATCGCCATTCTCTACAACATCCTTAATCAGGCCGAGGGCATTTCCTGCGAGCGCGGCTATGTGCCGTGGCCCGATATGGGCGATGCCATGCGCGAGGCGGGGATTCCACTGCTGTCGCTCGAGGGCGCAGCGCCCGTGGCCTCCTTCGACATCGTCGGCATGCACGTGCCGCACGAGATGGCTGTGACGAACTTCCTCGAAGCGCTCGATCTCGCCGGCATTCCGCTGTTGGCTGCCGACCGTACTGAGGATGACCCCATCATCGTCGCCGGTGGTCCCTCGGTGTATAACCCCGAGCCGTACGCGGCATTCTTCGATGCCATCCTTATTGGCGAGGGCGAGGAGTCGCTGCTCGAGATTTGCCAGCTGCATCGCCGCTTGCGCGACGAGGGTGTCTCGCGCGCTCAGATTGTCGAGCAGCTCGCGACGGTCGCCGGTACCTATGTGCCGTCCCTGTATGAGGTGCGCTATGACGAGCCCTGCTCGCCGCATGGCTACACCGTGCCGCGCGAGGGCAAGGACGTCCCGCCGGTAGTCTATAAGCGCGTCGTCGAGGACTTTGGTGCCACCAATCCACTTTCTCAGTCGTGCGTGCCGTATGCGCAGCTCGTCCACGACCGCCTGTCTATCGAGATCTTACGTGGCTGCGCCCGCGGCTGCCGTTTTTGCCAGGCAGGCATGACGTATCGTCCGGTGCGCGAGCGTTCGGCCGACCAGATCGTGTCATCGGTGATCCAGGGTTTGGAAAAGACCGGCTATGACGAGGTGTCGCTTACCTCGCTTTCGACGACCGACCACTCCTGTATCCGCGACGTGCTCGGTAGGCTCAACCGTCGTCTGGAGGACACGGGCATTCGCGTGTCCATTCCCTCGCAGCGCCTGGATTCGTTTGGCGTTGATATGGCCGAGTCGGTCGCCGGCGAAAAGAAGGGCGGCCTGACGTTTGCGCCCGAGGCCGGCAGCCAGCGTATGCGCGACATCATCAACAAGAACGTGACCGAGGAGGACTTGGATCGCGCGGCCAAGGCGGCCTTCGAGGCCGGCTGGAACCGCATGAAGCTCTACTTCATGATGGGCCTTCCCGGCGAGCGCGACGAGGACATCGTGGCTATCGCCAACCTGGCCGATCACGTGCTGGAGCTCGGCCGCTCCGTGGTGCCCAAGGCGCGCCGCGGGTCTATCTCGGTTTCTATCTCTGTTTCGGTGTTCATCCCCAAGGCGGCAACGCCCTTCCAGTGGTGCCCGCAGCTCGATTACGACGACGTCAAGCGCCGTCAGAAGCTGCTCATCACGAGCGTGCGAAACCGCGCCGTTCGCGTACACTACCACGATGCCGAGACCTCGCTTATCGAGGCTGCGCTCTCCCGTGCCGGTCGCGATATGACGCCGGTCATCATCGACGCCTGGCGTGCGGGCTCGCGCTTCGACGCCTGGGTGGAGCACTTCTCGCTCGACAACTGGAAGGAGGCCGCTGCCAAAAACGGCATCGACCTCAACGAGCTGGTGCACCTGCCCTACGAGCTGGACTGGCGTCTGCCCTGGGAGCACGTGAGCCCCGGCTGCACGCGCGGCTTCCTTGAGCGCGAGTACCGCCGTTCGCTCGACGGCGTCACGACCCCCGACTGCACCCGCACGTCGTGCACCGGCTGCGGAATCTGTCCCACGCTCCACGCCAAGAACGTATTGATGGGTGATCGCGCATGAGTGAGCGCTTGACCGACAATCCCACGCTCTTTAGGCTACGCGTTCGCTACGGCAAGCGTGATCGCCTTAAGTACCTGGGCCATCTGGAACTGATCCATACCATTGAGCGCATCGTGCGCCGTGCGGGACTTCCTTATGCCGTGACGCAGGGTTTCTCGCCGCATATGCGCGTGGGCTTTTCGTCGGCGCTGCCCGTGGGCACGTCGTCGACCTGCGAGTGGTATGACCTGTTTATGACCGAGTTTGTCGCTCTTGACGAGGCCTTTGAGCGCCTGGCCGCTGCATCGCCTGCCGATCTGGCGCCTATCGAGGCCGCCTACATCGACGTGCGCACGCCGGCGCTGACGGCTCAGCTTACACGTTTGTCGTACCGCATCGACTTGCACCTCGACCCCGAGGCACCCGTGAGCGCCGACGAGGTGCGCGCTGCGATCGACACGCTGCGCGCGGGTCATGGCATCGACTATGCGCGCGGCAAAAAGAGCAAGCGTCTTGATCTGGACCATACGCTCGTTGGCTATGAGCTCGCGGCGGGGGAGCGTGAGGACCATCTGGTGCTTATGCTCGACACCCATGCCGACAACGAGGGCTCCATGCGTCCGGAGATTTTGCTTTCTGCAGCTGATGTTTTGTTGCAGGGCTTGACCCCGGGCGTCGATGCACCTATTGTTTCCACCGGTATGCAAGACCTCGTGACCATCTGCTCCTACGATGTCGAGCGTCAGAATCAAGCATGCGAGGACGACGAGGGCCGACTCGTCAGCCCCATACCTGTGCGAACTTGTGGATTTGCTCCACATACTCGTTGACGGGGGTATTATCGCCTGCTACTATATTCGGCTGTTGCACTAACTGATGCATGAAGGGCAAGTAAACATGTACGCAATCGTTAACACGGGCGGCAAGCAGTACAAGGTCGCCACCGACGATGTCATCACCGTCGAGAAGATCGAGGGCAATGAGGGCGACAAGGTCACCCTGCCGGTCATCTTCCTCAACGATGGTAAGAAGATCGTCACCGATCCCGACAAGCTGGCCAAGGCCAAGGTTACCGCTCAGATCGTTGAGCAGTTCAAGGGCGAGAAGCAGCTGGTCTTCAAGTTCCACAAGCGTAAGCGCTATCGTCGTCTGAAGGGTCACCGTCAGCAGCTCACCAAGCTGAAGATCGTGAAGGTCCAGGCTACGTCCCGCGCCAAGAAGGCTGTCAAGGCAGAGGCCGAGGCTGTTGCCGAGGCTCCCGTCGCCGAGTAGATTACACTCGTAACGAAAGAGTAGGTATACACAATGGCACACAAAAAAGGACTCGGTTCCTCCCGTAATGGCCGTGACTCCCGCGGTCAGCGCCTTGGCACGAAGCGCTTCGCCGGCCAGACGGTAACCACGGGCACGATTCTCGTCCGTCAGCACGGCACGCACATCCACCCGGGTGAGAACGTTGGCCGTGGCAAGGACGACACGCTGTTCGCGCTGGTCGACGGTACCGTTGAGTTCCACAAGGGTATCAAGCACAGGGTCAGCGTACGCCCGCTCGCGAACGCGTAATTCACCCTTCATAGAGCACATATGTGGGAGGCACTTGAGTTTTAGGATTCAAGGGTCTCCCTCTTTTTGTAGGAGGCGATTCTGTTGTCACAGTTCACCGATATCAGCCGCATTAACGTGTGCGGCGGCGACGGCGGTGCCGGATGCATGTCGTTTAGGCGCGAGGCCTTTGTCCCCAAGGGTGGCCCCGATGGCGGCGACGGCGGTCGTGGCGGCAATGTCGTCATCCAGGCCGATGCCCAGCTGTCTTCGCTGATCGATTACCGCTTTAAGCATCACTTTCGTGCTGAGCGCGGAACGCACGGTCAGGGCGCCCGCCGCAATGGCAAGAGCGGCGAGGACCTGATCCTTAAGGTTCCCATGGGCACCGTGGTGCGCGAGCTCGACCCCGAGACGCAGACCCCGATGTTCGAGATTGCCGACTTGGTGCATGATGGCGAGCGCGTTGTCGTGGCCCCTGGTGGCGCCGGTGGTCTGGGCAATACGCACTTTGTGACGTCGGTGCGCCGTGCGCCCGCGTTCGCCCAGCTGGGTGAGCCGGCCGAGGAACACTGGATTGAGCTCGAGATGAAGCTCATGGCCGATGCCGCGCTCGTGGGCTTCCCCTCGGTGGGCAAATCCTCGCTTATCGCGCGTATGAGTGCCGCCCGACCCAAGATTGCCGACTATCCGTTTACCACGCTTGTGCCCAACCTGGGTATGGTGCGTGCCGGCGAGTACTCCTATGTCGTTGCCGACGTCCCCGGCCTCATTGAGGGTGCGAGCGAGGGCAAGGGCCTGGGCCATCAGTTCCTGCGCCACATCGAGCGCACGGCACTCATCATGCATGTCGTCGATATGACGGGCGGTTTTGAGGATCGCGATCCGGTCGAGGACTATCGCATCATCAACCGCGAGCTCGAGCAGTATGGCGCCGAGCTTTCGGAGCGTCCGCAAATCGTTGTCGCCAACAAGTGCGATGCGCCGGGCACGGCTGACAAGATTGCCGACCTCAAACGCGCCGCGCTCGACGATGGGCATATGTTCTTTGCCGTGTCTGCTGTGACGGGCGCCGGCCTCAACACGCTGATGCTTGCCGTGGGTGAACAGGTGGCCAAGCTGCGCGCCGAGTTGGCTGTCTCCGATGAGCCGGTTGACCTGCGCGACGATGAGTGGGAGCGCCGTCGCCTGCAACGTGAGAAGCGTTTCCGCATTGTTCAGGAAGAGCCCCATGCCTTCCGCGTGGTCGGTCGCGCCATCGAGCGCATGGTCATCCAGACCGACTGGGAAAACGAGGAAGCCGTCATCTACCTGCAGCATAAGTTTGCGCGCATGGGTGTTGACGACGCGCTCGAGAAGGCCGGCTGCCGTGCGGGCGACGAGGTACGCATTTGCCAGCGCGCCTTTGACTTTGAGGGCGCCGAGGACTTCTCGGAGTACGAGGAGGAGCTTGAGGACGAAGGCGTTGAGGTTATTGATGTAGCGGCCGAGGATGCGGATGTGGTTGATGCCGCCGAGGGCTCCGAAGGCACTACCGAAGTCGACGTTGTTGAGATCCCGGAGGGCGAGTAGGCCATGTCGCTGCGCGGTGGAATCGGATTGCCCGAGCTGCCTATCAAGGACGGGCAGGAGTTTCGGCTTGGCATTATGGGTGGCACCTTCGACCCGATTCATTACGGGCACTTGGTTACCGCCGAGCAGGCGCGCGAGTCGCTCGACTTGGACGCCGTGCTCTTTATGCCGGCCGGCTCTCCCGCCTTTAAGCTCGACAAACCGGTGACGCCTGCCGAGGACCGTTATGCCATGACGGTTCTCGCCACCGCTGCGAATCCGGCTTTTTTGGCGAGCCGTTTCGAGATCGACCGTCCTGGCGTGACCTATACGGCCGATACGCTTCATGCCCTTCGCGACTTTTACCCGCCTCAGGTAAAGCTCTACTTTATTACGGGCGCCGACGCGATTATCGATATTGTGACCTGGCACAATGCTGATGAGATTGCCGAACTGGCAACCTTTATTGCTGCGACACGTCCCGGCTTTGACATCGATACGGCTCGCGCGCGAATCAAAGAGTCGGGCCTGCCGTTTGACGTGCGGTATATCCAGATTCCGGCGCTGGCGATCAGCTCGACCAACATTCGTAAGCGAGTTGCCCGTGGCATGAGCGTGCGCTATCTTACGAGCGAGTCCGTGCTCGGCTATATTCGCAAACGCGGGCTGTATTCCGATCTGGGTCAAGAAGATTTTGAGTGATGGGGGTCTACGTTGTCGGTAGAGGATCAGTTTGAGGGTGATGAGCGCGAGCTGCTCAAGCGCATTCAAGAGCTGCTCGATGTGCGTATGAAGGATAAGCGCAAGCGCTACATGCATTCGCTGGGTGTTGCCGAGACTGCGCTTCATCTGGCCGAGGTGTATGGCGTCGACCGCTTTGATGCTGCCGCCGCCGGTCTGATTCACGACTGGGATAAGGTACTCTCCGACGACGAGCTCGTGGCCCGTGCGTTGCACTACGGCATCAAGGTTGCCGGCTCTCCTTCGGCCGCGACGCCGCTTTTACATGGCCCGGTTGCCGCCTATGAGCTTCCGCAGTTATTTCCCGAGCTATCGCCGGCGGTCTTTCAGGCTGTCGACCGTCACACCGTGGGCGCCTGCGACATGACGCCGCTCGATATGGTGGTCTTTGTGGCCGATGCCATCGAGCCCAACCGCCATGGTGATTATGCCCACGCGCTGCGCAAGATGGTGGGGGAGTCGACGCTTGACGAGTTGTTCTTCTCCTGTTTTGCGCAGGGTCTGGTCTACGTGATCCAGTCCGGGCGCTATCTTTATCCCACGGCTATTACGATTTACAACCATTACGCCCAGCTGCGATAGCTCGGGTGTGTCTAGAAAGAGGTATTCCATGGCCGACGAGACCATGACCGACGAGCAGATTCTTGAAGGTGTGGAGCACAAGAGCTTCGTCGCCACGTCCGACCGCACCGCTGCCTCGCTGTCCGCGAGCGGTGTCGCAGCCGAGGATGTTGCCCGCGCCGCCGCACAGGCCGCCTACGACAAGAAGGGCGAGGACGTGCAAGTGCTCGATCTGACCGAGCTCTCCGACGTGTGCGACTACTTTGTGCTTGCCACCGGTACCAATAACCGTCAGGTCGATTCGATCGTCGACGAGATCGAGGAGAAGGTCGCCGAGGCTTGCGGTGAGCACCCGTTCTCCATCGAGGGCCGCGAGCAGAAGACCTGGATGCTCATGGACTACGGCTCGGTCGTCGTTCACGTCTTCACCCCCGAGGCACGCGACTTCTACCGTCTGGAGAAGCTCTGGGGCGACGCTCCCCAGCTCCCCCTCAACCTTCTCTAGTAGTTAATTTGGGACGGGGCTTCTCTAGAGCTACCCTCTACCGTTCGCCGGGCAGTTGCGGTTTTCCGCACCTGCCCGGTTTCCTTTTGACCAAAGGCGGTTAATCGTTGAAGCGGGATTGGCGGCCGAAGGATAGGGCGGTGTCGCCGAACTTGTCTCGGACGGCGTCGATGGCGACGGAGAGGTCGCGGCGGTCGCTGGATTGTGCTCCGCGGTCATCAATCTCGCAGAACAGGTCAGTTTGGATACCGCCTTGGTGGTTGAAGTCGCTCATGCCGATACCCGCCAGACGCACGTGCATGCCTTCTTGCCAGATATTGTCGAGCAGCTCGAGCGCTACGGCCACAAAGATATTCTCGTCGTCGGTGGGGTGGGGCAAGCGGCGCTGTGCCGTGCGTCCGCTGCCATACGAATACTTAAGCTTGAGCGTTACCGTGGCACCCGTCAGCCCTTGACGACGTAGGCGGCGCCCAACCGACTCGCCCAGCAGCGCAATCGCCGCCTCGATATCCCCACGCTCAGTCAAATCCTTCGCAAAGGTGCGCTCATTGCTCACCGATTTAACTTCACGTTCGTCATCCAGGCTGGTGACCTCGGATACTTCGAGCCCCAAAGCGCGTTGACGCATGCGCTCGCCATTCACGCCAAAGATTGCAGCCAAGGTGGACTCTGGCGCGCGTGAAAGCTCGCCGAGCGTATAGATGCGCATGCGACGCAGTCGCTCCTCGGCCGAGCGCCCGATTCCGCTCATGGCAGATACCGGCAGTGCAGCCAAAAACCGCTGTTCCGTACCGGGGCGCACAATGGTCAGACCAAACGGCTTGTCGCGCTCACTTGCGATTTTGGCCACGGTCTTGTTGCACCCAACGCCGATGGAGCACGTCACCCCTAGCGTCGCAACGCGGTCGCTTATACGCCGCGCTACCAGCAGTGGGTCCTCGGGCGCAAAACGACCCGGTGTGATATCGATAAAGGCCTCGTCGATGGAAACGCGCTCCACGCGCGGTGTCTCATCGGCAAGGATCGCCATGACCTGTGCGCTCACCTCACGGTAGCGATCGAAGTGTCCGTGCGTCCAAATGGCCTGCGGGCACAGGCGCCGCGCCTCGGCCGAGGCCATGGCAGAATGCACGCCAAAGCGACGTGCCTCATACGAACACGTGGACACGACGCCGCGTGACTTGGCGTCTCCGCCCACGATGAGCGGCTTTCCGCGCCATTCGGGATGATCGAGCATCTCCACGCTCGCAAAAAATGCATCGAGGTCCATCAGACCCACCGCTGGACCCGTCCAGGGCGGCGGCGTGACGCCCGCAGCATCCTCATAACCGTATGTATGTTCGCGTCTTTCCATGTCATGAGTATACCGCGCAGCTCATGTGGGGTGCGTGTATGTGCTTGCAAATCGCGAATTCTTGTCTAAGATATGGATTTGCCCTCGACTACACCGAAGAAGTTGGTCTCACGGACTTCACCTGCCCGCGTCGATGGCGTATTATGTTCAACTGTTTGTTTGTAGTTGCAGCCTAAAGCTGCTTGGTTGGAGGAGTTTCCTTTGGCAGTCAAGATTCGCCTTGCTCGTCACGGCGCTAAGAAGCGTCCGTACTACCGTGTCGTCGTCGCCGATTCCCGCGCCCCGCGTGACGGTCGTATCATCGAGGAGGTTGGCCGCTACAACCCGATGACCGCCCCCAAGACCATCAACCTCGACCTCGAGAAGATTGCTGACTGGCAGTCCAAGGGCGCTCAGCTCACCGACGCCGTCGCCGCTCTGGTCAAGGCCGCCAACGAGGGCGAGAAGACCGAGACCGTCGTCAAGAAGTCCAAGAAGCAGCTCGCCAAAGAGGCCGAGGCCGCTAAGGCTGCCGCTGAGGCCGCTGAGGGCGCCGAGGAGTAAATCGTGCCTGAGGTTGACGCTGCACAGCTCGAGGGTGAGGCAATGCTCTCAGATCGCATCGCCGATCTCGTCGAATATCTCGTTGTTCAGATCGTCGACGACCCGGATTCCGTGAGCCTCGAGGTCATCGATGGCGACGACGCCTCCACGATTGAGGTTTCGGTTGCCGAGGATGACGTCGCTAAGGTCATCGGCCGTCGTGGCCGTACCATTAAGGCCATTCGCACGCTCGCCCGTGCACTGGCCGCTCGCCTCGACACCGCTGTCGAGGTAGAGGTTCTGGGCTAGGACCTTGAGGTCCCAGTACAAAAACATCGCCCGTGTGGTCAAGCCGCACGGAAGGAAGGGGGAGGTCCTCGCGCAGCCGCTGCGGGGGCTTCCTTCTGTATTGGAGCCGGGTATGCGTGTTGCCTTGACGCCGCCGGCGCTCAAGCGCGACCGTTTTTGCACGGTCGTGTCCGTCACCGATACGGGCGATGGCGATCTGGTCTCGTTTGAGGGCATAGACGACTTGACGGCCGCCGAGGGCATCACCGGATGCTATGTGCTGGCCAATCGTGACGACTTCGAGCTCGATTCGCTCGACGCCGCCTATACCGACCTCATGGGTCGCGAGGTGGTCGACGAGCGCTTTGGTTCGCTCGGTACGATTGTCGAGATTATGTCGACGCCCGCCAACGATGTTTGGGTTGTCGAGGGTGATCGGTACGGCGAGGTGCTGATTCCCGTGATCGAGCAGGTTGTGCTCGATCTTCCCGACACAGGAACAATTTCCGTCCATGTTATGGACGGCTTGATCGATATGGATAAGTAGGGAGGACAGCATGCTGATCGAGACCCTTTCGGTCTTTCCCGAGATGTTTGAGCCCGTCATGTCCACATCGATTTTGGGCCGTGCCCGCAAGGCCGGCCTTTTTGATTTTAAGGCGTATAACCTGCGCGACTGGACGCACGACCGTCATCGCACCGTCGATGACGAGCCGTATGGTGGCGGGCAGGGCATGCTCATGAAGGTCGAGCCCATTGCCGAGGCAATCGAGGCCATCAGCTCCGAGGGCCCCAAGCCCACCGTGGTGTTCTTCACCCCCTGCGGCGAGCCCTTTACGCAGCATGTGGCCGAGCGCCTGCTCAAAAGCGAGCGCTTGCTGTTTGTGTGCAGCCGTTACGAGGGCGTCGATGAGCGCGCATATGCGTATGCCGATGAGCGTCTATCGATCGGCGACTACGTGCTCACGGGCGGCGAGCTGCCCGCTATGGTCGTAGCCGATGCCGTCGTACGGCTCATTCCCGGAGCCTTGGGCGACGAGATGAGCAACGTGGACGAGTCCTTCTCGACCGCTGAGGACGGTGGCCTGCTCGAGTACGCGCAGTACACCCGCCCCGCCGAGTTCAACGGCGAGGGCGTGCCTCCGGTGCTCGTGAGTGGCGATCACGCCAAAGTTGACGCTTGGCGTCGCAAGAACGCCATCGAGCGCACCTGCCGCTGGCGTCCCGACCTGATCGAGACGGCGCGGCTCACGCCCGAGGAGCGCGCGTACGCGCAGGAGATCCTGGACGCTTCGTATTCGCAGAGCGAGGAGTGAGAATGGTTCCATCGCAGCATTCTGCCCTGAGGGGCGCCTTTGAGTGGATCGTAATCGTTGCGATTGCACTCATCGCCACCTTCGTGATTCGCGCGTTTGTGGTCGAGCCCTTTGTGGTGCCTACCGGTTCCATGGAGTCCACGATCGAAATCGGCGACCAGATCCTGGCGCAAAAGGTGAGCCTCGAGCTTGGGCAGCCCGTCAAGCAGGGCGATATCGTGGTGTTCCACAACCCCGATGCCACGTCCGAGCATGACGTGCTGGTAAAGCGCGTTATTGCTACGGCCGGTCAGACGGTCGACCTGCAGGACGGCAAGGTCGTCGTCGATGGCCAGGCGCTCGACGAGGACTATACGACTGGCATGAGCTGGCCGCTTTCCGTCCAAGCCCCCGGCGCCCAGGTGAGCTATCCCTACACCGTCCCTGACGATTGTGTGTGGGTGATGGGCGACAACCGCGAGAACTCTGCTGACTCCCGCTACTTTGGCCCGGTCGACCGCTCCGACTTGATCGCGGTGGCGCTTGTGCGCTACTGGCCGCTCAACCGTATCGGCGCTATCGACTAAAAACCGCTATAGTACAGTACCTAACCGTGTAATCGTTTCGACGAGGGGATATTAGAGGCATGAACGCTTCATCGCTTTCCTTCCAAGACATCATCCTGCGCCTCCAGCAGTACTGGGGCGAGCAGGGCTGCGTCATTATGCAGCCCTATGACTCCGAGGTCGGTGCCGGTACCTTCCATACCGCGACCACGCTGCGCTCGCTCGGTCCCGCCGAGTGGCGCACCTGCTATGCGCAGCCCTGCCGCCGTCCCGCCGACGGCCGCTACGGCGAGAACCCCAATCGCATGCAGCACTACTATCAGTTCCAGGTGCTCATCAAGCCCTCGCCGGTCAACGCCCAGGAGCTCTACCTGGGTTCGCTGGCCGCCATTGGCCTGGACCCCAATGACCATGACGTCCGCTTTGTCGAGGACGACTGGGAGAGCCCGACGCTCGGCGCTTGGGGCCTTGGCTGGGAGGTCTGGCTTAATGGCATGGAGGTCACGCAGTTTACGTACTTCCAGCAGGTGGGCGGCATCGAGGTCGACCCCGTGCCCGTCGAGATCACCTATGGCCTGGAGCGCATCGCCATGTACGCCCAGGGCGTCAACTCGGTCTACGACCTGGTGTGGAGCTACCTGCCCGACGGCACGCCCATGACCTACGGCGACGTGTTCCTGGAGAACGAGCGCGAGTTCAGCGCTTACAACTTTGAGATTGCCAACGTCGAGATGATGCGTCAGAAGTTTGACGACTACGAGGCCGAGTGCCACTCCTGCCTGGAGCGCAAGCTGCCGCTGCCGGCATATGACTGCGTCATGAAGTGCAGCCATGCCTTCAACCTGCTCGATGCCCGCGGTGCGCTGTCCGCAGTCGAGCGCGCCAACTACATCCTGCGCGTCCGCGCCGTCGCCAAGGCGTGCTGCGAGGCCTATATGGCCGAGGTCGCCGGAATCAACGAGAATGCCGATCAGGAAGGCGAGGTGGCGTAAGCCATGGCAGACGCTAAGGATTTCCTGTTTGAGATCGGTACGGAGGAAATGCCCTCTGCACCGCTGAACAATGCCGTCAAGCAGCTTGGCACCATGATCGCCAAGGGTCTCGACGAGGCAGGTCTGGCCCACGGCGAGGTCCGCGTGATCTCGAGCCCGCGCCGCCTGGCTGCGCTCGTTGCCGACGTCGCCACCGCGACCGATGAGGTTCACGAGGTCAAGCGCGGCCCCGCGGCCAACATCGCCTTCGATGCCGACGGTAACGCCACCAAGGCCGCCCAGGGCTTCGCACGCAAGTGCGGTGTGGCTGCCGAGGATCTGGTCCGTCGCGAGGACACCGACGGCCGTGAGTACGTATTTGCCGAGAAGAACATTCCTTCCGCCCCGGCCACCCCGATTCTGACGGCCCTGTGCGAGAAGACCATCGCCGGCCTGCAGTGGCCCAACTACCGCTCTCAGCGCTGGGGCCACGAGCACGCCACGTTCGTGCGTCCGGTCCGCTGGATCTGCTGCCTTTTGGGCGGGGATGTCGTGCCCGTGTCCTTTGCCGATGTGACGAGTGGCAACACCACGCGCGGCCACCGCGTGCTTGGTCCCGGTGACCATGTGGTCGCCAGCCCCGCTGTTTACGAGCAGGTGCTCGAGGACGCCGGCGTGCTTTCTGCCGAGCGCCGTCGTGAGGCCATCCTTGCCGGTATCGCCGAGGTCGAGGCTGCGCGCCCCGGCTGCCACGTCGATACGCCCAAGAAGGTCTTTGAGGAGGTCATCAACCTCTGCGAGTGGCCGACGGTGCTCGTCGGTACCTTCGATGAGGAGTTCCTCAAGGTCCCGCACGAAATCATCTGCGAGTCCATGCTCACCAACCAGCGCTACTTCCCGATTTATGACGGCGAGGGCAAGCTGACGCGTGAGTTCGTGATCGTCTCCAACAGCAAGCCCGAGAATGCCGAGCGTGTGATCGACGGCAACGAGCGTGTCGTGCGCGCCCGCCTGGACGACGCCAAGTTCTTCTACGAGGAGGATCTGAAGATCTCCCTCGACGAGTTCCGTGAGCGTCTGGCCAAGGTCGCCTTCCAGGAGAAGCTCGGCAGCGTGCTCGCCAAGTCCGAGCGTATTGAGCAGCTCGCGCTCGCTATTGCCCGTGAGGCTCACCTGGGTGCCCACCTGGCCGCCGACGCCGGCCGCGCCGCTCACCTGTGCAAGGCCGACCTGGTGTCCAACGCCGTCGTCGAGTTCACGAGCCAGCAGGGCGTGATGGGCGGTTACTACGCCAGCGCGATGGGGGAGAACGACGAGGTCGCTCATGCTATCCGCGATCACTATCGTCCCCGCTTTGCTGGCGACGAGCTGCCCGAGGGCACCGCTGGCTGCATCGTGGCCTGCGCCGACAAGCTCGATACCATTGCCGGCATCTTTGCCATCGGCGAGCCCCCGACCGGCTCTTCCGACCCGTACGCGCTGCGTCGTGCCGCCATCGGCATCATCAACATCCTGCGCGACCGTCTGCCGATCGACCCCACGTCGCTCATCGACTTTGCGCTTGAGTTCTATAGCGAGCAGGGCATTGAGTTCGACGCCGCCGAGGTCGCCCAGCAGGTTCGCGACTTCTTCCACGGCCGTCTGGTGAGCATGGCCCGCGACGAGAAGATCCCGGCCGACACCGTTGCCGCCGTTTCCGCGGTGCACATCATTGCCCCGTCGGTCTTCTTCGCCCGCTGCGCCGCCCTCGATGAGGCCCGCAAGAACGACGCCGAGACCTTCGACAACCTGGCAACCGCCTACGCCCGCGCGGCGCACATCTCCAAGCCCGAGCTGGGCGCGGAGTACGATCGCGCCCTGATGGGCGAGGTCGAGCTTGCGCTTGCCGACGCCTCCGAGGCCGCTCAGACCGCCGTCGATGCCGCTCTCGCCGCTGAGGATTATCCTTCCGCGTTTGCCGCCCTCGCCGCCCTGCGCGCGCCCATCGACCGTTTCTTCGACGAGGTTATGGTCATGGACAAGGACGAGCAGCTCCGCGATAATCGCCTTAAGCTGCTTAACCGCTTCGAGGCCGCTTTCTCCGGCATCGCCAACATCGGTGAGCTTGCCCGCAAAAAGTAAGCTAGCCTGCGCATAAGCGCAAAAGGAGCCCCGCATGGATTGCCCGGTCACCGCTCGTCCCACCGTTATCGTTATCTCCGACTCGCTTGGAGATACCGCTTGTGAGGTGGTGCTTGCGGCGTCCGGGCAATTTGATGAAGGGGCTTTTCGTGTTTTACGTCTGCCTAAGGTGACCTCGGTGGAGCAGGTCAAGTCGTTTGTGGGCCCGCGAGTTGATGCCGACCATCGCGATATCGCCGTGTTCCATACCATCGTCGATCCGGCGCTTCGTGCTCGCGTGCTCGACTACTTGGGCATGCTGCACATTCGCTCGGTCGACCTGATCGGCCCGACGCTTGCCGTGCTGTCGTCGCTCATCGGTGTTCCTCCCAAGGGCGTTGCGGGTGTGATTCACAAGACCGACGATCGCTATTTCCATCGTATCGAGGCTATGGAGTATTTCGTTGAGCACGATGACGGGCGCGGCTGCGATGATCTGTCGGATGCCGATATCGTGCTGCTGGGTGTATCCCGCACGTCCAAGACGCCGCTGTCGATGTATTTGGCCTATCAGGGCTACAAGGTCGCCAACGTTCCGTTGGCGCACGGTATGGAGCCGCCCAAGTCGATTTACGAGGTCGATCCGTTGCGGTTGTTCGGTCTGATTTCGACCGTCGATGTGATTTCCGAGATTCGCGATAGCCGCCTGGGCGACGACTATGCCCGCGCCGTCGCCGGCTCTTATGCCGAGCCCGAGAGCGTGCGCGGCGAGCTCGAGGAGGCTCGTGCCCTCATGAAACGTCTGGGTTGCTTTGTGGTGCGCACCGACGGCAAGGCGATCGAGGAGAGTGCTTCCGAAATCATCGCTCACCTCGAGGAGATTCAAGAGGCAAGAGCCCGCCGTGCTCAACAAGAGTAGCTAATTCGGGACTTTCGTTACAGCTATTTGCTAAAGCGTTTTAGCAGTTTCTACCGCTTCTGACCTGCAATTACACTGTAGTGGTATCTTCATAAGGTAACCACCTTTACCTACCGTTTACCGCTAGTTTTAGCACGTTTACCAAACCGCGTATCCTCTGCTCAAGCCCGTTCAAATCCCGCCGTATAGTTCCCTCACGGCCCGCATCCGGCGGGTCGATTCGTTACCACGGTCGTGCGCGAGAGCGCGTGGAAGGGGAAGTATCGTGAGCGATTGCAAGAGGGTTTACCGTTTTGGAACCGATGCCCAGGGCACATGTGTCACCGAGGGCGATAAGTCCATGAACTTCGTGCTTGGCGGCAAAGGCGCTAACCTTGCCGAGATGAGTCGTATCGGCCTGCCGGTTCCCGGTGGCTTTACCATTACCTGCCAGACCTGCGTTGAGTACTCCGGTGCCGGCAACGTGTGGCCCGTGGGTGCGCTCGACGAGATCGTTGCTGCCGAGGCCGACCTCGAGGCCCGTTGCGGCAAGAAGCTCGGCGACGCTCGTGACCCGCTGCTCGTCTCGGTGCGCTCGGGCGCTCCGTTCTCCATGCCCGGCATGATGGACACGGTCCTCAACCTGGGCCTCAACGACGATTCCGTTCAGGGCCTTATCGCCCAGACGCAAAACCCGCGCTTTGCCTGGGATAGCTATCGTCGCTTTATCCAGATGTTCTCCAACGTCGTCATGGGTGTCGATGCCGACTTGTTCGAGAATGCCCTGACCCAGGCTCGCCTGGTCGCCGGCGTTCGCGTCGATTCTGAGCTTTCGGCCGAGGACCTGCAGGAGCTCGTCGAGACGTTCAAGGGCATTTTCTCCGACAACGTCGAGGCCGCTCTGTACCCCGAGCTCGAGGTCGCTGACGGCAAGCCCGTCTTCCCGCACGATCCGGAGCTCCAGCTGCGCCTTGCCATCCAGGCCGTCTTTGGCAGCTGGATGAACGAGCGCGCCTGCATCTACCGCAAGCAGCACGGCATTTCCGACGACCTTGGCACCGCCGTCAACGTTCAGGCTATGGCCTTTGGCAATAAGGGCGAGACCTCGGCGACCGGCGTCGCCTTTACGCGCAACCCGGCCGACGGCACCAAGGAGTTCTACGGTGACTTTCTGGTCAACGCTCAGGGCGAGGACGTCGTTGCCGGCATCCGCAACACCGAGCCCATCGCCGACCTCAAGACCACTCCGGGCCTCGAGTCCGCAGGTGAGGAGCTTGAACGTGTCTTCCTGACGCTCGAGGATCACTACCGCGACATGTGCGACATCGAGTTCACCATCGAGCAGGGTAAGCTCTGGATGCTCCAGACCCGCGTGGGCAAGCGTACCGCAACCGCCGCTCTGCGCATTGCTATTGAGATGGTCGAGGAAGGCCTCATTACCCGTGAGGAGGCCGTGAGCCGCATCGATCCCGCGCAGCTCGACCAGCTCCTGCACCCGCAGTTCGACTCCTCCAAGAAGTACGAGGCGCTTGCATGCGGCCTTAACGCCAGTCCCGGTGCCGCCGTGGGCGAGGTCGTGTTCTCGAGCGATGACGCCGTCGCGCGTTCTGCCGAGGGCCATAAAGTCATTCTGGTCCGCTGGGAGACCAACCCTGACGACCTGAAGGGTATGGTCGCCGCCGAGGGTATCTTGACGAGCCATGGTGGCAAGACAAGCCACGCCGCCGTTATCGCCCGTGGCATGGGTACTCCCTGCGTCTGCGGTGTCGAGCGTTTCCATATCGACGCTGCCGAGAAGGTCGTTCGTATCGAGGACAGCGATCGCGTGCTGCACGAGGGCGACATCATCTCCATCGACGGCACTCAAGGCATCGTCGTCGACGGCGCCGTCGATCTGGTTTCGGCCGAGCTCACTGGCGACTTGGACACCATCCTGTCCTGGGCCGACGAGATCCGCCTGGACGAGACCGACGGTCACGCCAACCACGTGCGCGTCAACGCCGACAACCCCGAGGATGCCGAGCTCGCGCTCGAGTTTGGCGCCGAGGCCATCGGTCTGTGCCGTACCGAGCACATGTTCCTGGGCGATCGCAAGAACATTATCCAGAGCTTCATCCTGTCCGACGACGAGGCTGTGAAGCAGCAGGCCCTGGCCGATCTGCTCAAGGTTCAGACTGAGGACTTCTTGGCGATGTTCAAGACCATGTCCGGTCGCGATGTGGTCGTTCGCCTGCTCGATCCGCCGCTTCATGAGTTCCTGGATAATCCTCGCGAGCTCGAGGTCGCCATCACCAAGAAGGAGGCCGCTGGCGCCGGCGAGGTAGAGCTTGCCGCCCTGCGTGCCCGCCTGCGCCGTATCGACGGCATGGTCGAGTCCAACCCGATGCTCGGCCTGCGCGGTGTGCGCCTGTCAGTCGTCTTCGGTGACCTGCCGCTCATGCAGGTCCGTGCCGTGGCAACGGCTGCCGCTCGCCTTATCAAGGAAGGCGTCGACCCGCGCCCCGAGATCATGGTTCCGCTCGTTTCCATCACGGCCGAGCATGTCCAGACCCGCGAGGTCATCGAGCGCGTGATCGCCGAGGTTTCCGCCGAGGAGGGCGTCGAGCTCAACATTCCCGTGGGCACGATGCTCGAGCTGCCGCGCGCCTGCATGGTCGCTGACGAGATCGCCCATCACGCCGACTTCTTCTGCTTTGGCACCAACGATCTCACCCAGACGACCTTCGGCTTCTCCCGCGACGATGCCGAGGCCAAGTTCATTCCGCTGTACATGCACAAGAAGATCTTGAAGGACAACCCCTTCGAGACTATCGACTCGGCGGTGCTGGAGCTCGTGCGCATGGCCGTCGAGAAGGGTCGTGCCACCAACCCCGGCATGCACTTTGGCGTGTGCGGTGAGCACGGCGGCGACCCCAAGTCCATCAAGGCCCTGTTTAACGCGGCCGACGTGGACTACGTGTCCTGCTCGCCCTATCGCGTGCCCCTCGCGCGTCTGGCGGCCGCTCAGGCCAAGCTCGAGGCCAGGCGTTCCGCTTAACTGAGTCGCGTGCCATTTGCGCCTTTTACGCCCCCCCCTTCGCGCCGTCGCGCCCCTGTGGACGCGGCGGCGTTTTACGTTGGTTCAATACATTGGCAACTGACGGGAGGACTGCGATGAAAAACCTCACCAGGTATTTGCAACGAGCGCGTCGGGGAGCACAGATGGCCCTGTGCTGGGTGGTCGTTGCGGTCACGGCGCTTTGCGGGATGCCGACAGCCGGTTTTGCCCTCCAGGATGATTCGCGCGACGAGCTCTATGGCGACGTGGTCAACCCGCTCACCATTACGGTCAACGATCGCGACTGCACGTTTGTAGATATCGATGACGGCAAGCTCGAGGGCCGTACCTCGATGTATGACAACGTCTCGTTCTACACGGCCGCCGTCAAAAAGGTGCTGCCCAACTGGGCATCGCTTGCCTATAACATCCTTGGCTATGGCGGAGGCGACGACTCCAAGGACTTTTTGTACTGGGACCACGCCGGCAAGGGCTTTGAGAAGGACTTCGGCAAGGGTCACTACATCTATCTTTATGATGCGCTTTCGGGCGGCAACGGTGAGCATTCCGATGGTGCCGACAAATCGAAGCAGAGTGGTCTGACATCTGCAAAAAGCCTCAATGCGGTCTACGAGCGCTTGACCGACGATATCGCCGGCTGTATCGGTCACAAGCTGAAGGGCTCCGATTTCCGTAAAAACGTGCCGCTCGACGGACTGTCGAAAGACACGACTGAGCAGGACGTCATCTATGCCACCATTGCTTGTGTCGACAAGCTCGGCGGCACCTATCAGTACGATTTCAATGGCTTTGGCATCGCGTTCTATAACTTTAGAGTTCAGCAGCTCAACAGCGTGAACAAGCTTAACTGTGCGCCCGAGGACGCGCCGGGCTATTCCTTTGTCGATTCTAAGACTGAGCAGGAGCTCGTTACCTCGGCACTTAACGTCGGCTATGAGGACGCCTCGCAGAGCATCACGCTCGCCCGCGGTACCGAGGAGACGGTCGGCACGAGCACTTCTGAATCCGCATCGTATTCCAAAGGCGGCTCGTGGGGCGCATCGGTGAGCCTCAAGGAGTCGCTGGGCGTGCCCGCAACAGCGAGCGAGGAGATCGAGACTTCGTTTTCGGCCGAAACCACGATGTCCCAGTTGTGGGAGGCGAGCAAGACCGAGGAACAGTCGATCACCACGACGGACAATCAGTCGGTTACCGTCAATATGACGATCCCGGCGCACACGCAGGTCAATAGCAAGCAGACGAGTTCTACCACGACGCTGTCCGAGGACTATGACCAGCCGGTGGGCGTGACGTTCGACGTGATTATCTTTAACATGAACGGCGAGTGCTACGACGACAACGCCGCCGTGCAGGAGTTCCATACCGCCGGTTATGACCAGCGCTCGTTCTACACCACCTTTGGCGATCAGTCGACCGACGCCGTGCAGAACCTGTTCCTGCGCTCAATCGCCCATCGTGGCGACGACGGCTACGATACCACCGCCGGAAACGTCACGAGCTGGTCGCATCGCACCAACAACCACATGGTGCGCGCCATCGATTGGAATTCGGTCCTGGCCGATCGCGAGGTGCCTTCGCGCAACGGTGGCGCCCCGCGCACGTGCAACGTGCTCAATGACATGGCCGCGACCTATCCCATGTCCATTACGGGTTCCAATCTGTCGTTTGAGTCGGTGACGGTCGATACGCAGTTGGGCACGCCGCAGCCCATTAAGCCCATCTCCAAGATTCTCGTGTCGCTGCAGACCGATAAGACCCGAAGGCTTACGGTGGGAGGGGAAGACCCCATCTCTTCCTATCGCGTGCGTGCAAGGGACGAGGACGATGTTGACTACTACGGCTTTGTGAAGTCGTCGGGCGACTGGCGCGTGGTGGACAAAAAGGGCAAGGAATGCAAGTCCGACGTCATCGAGATCCAGACCGACCCTGTTACCCACGAGCAAGTCGTAGTGGGTAAAAAGGCCGGCACCGCCTACGTAAAGTACTTTATCCCCGAGGACACCTATGTGGACGTGAACGGGCATGTCTCGACCAATGACGAGATCGACGCCGCGGCCTACAAATATAAGGTAAGTGACGTGGCGCCCGAGCCATTTAACGGCAACATCAAACTCGAGGGCTCGGCACAGACCGTCGTCGGCGTCGAGGAAAATCTCAACGGCATCGAAGGCCTGACGGCTACGGTCTATGACACGACGGGCAAGGAAGTCGATAGGGCCTGCAGCTGGGAGGCCCAGGAGCTCGAGAGCAAGGGCATTTCGGTCGCGACAGACGGTACGATGACTATCTCGCAACCGGGCACCTTCCATGTTCGCGCCTTTATTGACGGTGTGTATTCCGATTGGGCCGAGGTCATCGCCGCACCCGCACCGGTCGACCCGATGGCGACCGTGGTCGAGACACCGGTGAACGTTGCGTCCGTTTCTTCGGGGGATTCTTCGGCAACGACGGATAGCGCGGCTCCTGCACAGGGAGAGCAGGCAGCTTCCGATGCGAACGCGGCTGAGTCTGCTCCGTCGAGCGACGATGCCGCTGCAGTAACTGACGACACCGCGCCCGCTGCCGCGAAGGATGCCTCGCAGATTCCTACGGGCCTCGTTACCGTTTTGACCGATATCTGCCGCTACGGCATCGATCACGGCCTCATCAGCACATCAAACAAGGAAGAGATGACCAAGCAGGACTTCGACATCTTAGGCATCCTGTACCTGATGGCAGACAGCCAGGACCTGGTGCCCCAAGACGCCGAGGACGCGATGAATGAATGGGCCCATGACAACTATAATGACGAAGAGCTTGCCACTTGGAAGCAGCATGCGCTTTCGGTGCTGCTCGAATACGGCTATATCGCGCCCGGCACGACCGTGACGACGCCGACGACTGATGCTGCGGACGGCGCATAAGTGCAGAAAGAGTGCGTGTTTTTGTCTTTTTGCGCACGGGCAAAATAGTTCTTGCAGCCAAGGTCGTGGCGTGTATACTCGAATACGTTTGTTCAACTACGTGCCGGCCAAGGTGGTACGGCACCTCTAGAAGAGTAAGGAATTGCACATGGATTACATCCGCGCAATCGAGCGTCAGCAGATCCGCGAGGACATCCCGCAGGTCCGCGTTGCCGACAACGTCAAGGTTCACTACCGCATTAAGGAAGGCGACCGTGAGCGCATCCAGGTTTTCCAGGGTGACGTCATCCGCATGGCCGGCGCCGGTGCCCGTGAGACCTTCACCGTCCGCAAGATTTCCTTCGGTGTCGGTGTTGAGCGTACCTTCCCGCTTCACAGCCCCAAGATCGCCAAGCTCGAGGTCGTCCGTCATGGCCGCGTCCGTCGCGCCAAGCTGTACTACCTCCGCGACAAGGTGGGCAAGGCTGCTCGCATCCCCGAGAAGCGCTAAGAAGATCGCAGCGTCTGTCCACTCGTTGGACAAAAGGGTCACCTTCGGGTGGCCCTTCTTTTTATCTGATTTGCATGCAAGGAGGCCCCGATATGGCCAACATGACGAGTTCGGTTTCGGCATCGCAGGTTGCCGGCGAGCTGGCGAGCGCCACGTTTGAGGAGATCCCCGCCCTCGTGGAGCATTATCGTGAGGATCCGCGCCAGCAAGTGATCAAGGCTTGCGAGCGCGCTCTTAAGCGCCATGCCAAGGAACTTGCCGAGCGCGAGCGCGTCAACGGCATGTACGAGCTGATGCACGAGCTCGGTGGGGATGGCGTGGTCGTGGGCGTCGACGAGGTGGGTCGCGGCTCGGTGGCCGGTCCTTTGACGGTGTGCGCCGTGTGCCTTCCCATGGAACCGCGCGTCTGGGGCATCAATGATTCCAAAAAGCTCACGCCGGCGCGCCGCGAGCTGCTCTCGGTGAAGATTGCTGAGGTCGCGACGGCGATTGGTTTTTGCCATATTGCGCCTGCGGATATCGATGATATGGGCATGGCCCGCGCCATCCGCGCTGCCGTCGCGGGCGCCGTGGCCGATACGGGGCTCGAGCCCGATTGCGTGCTTATGGACGGTAACCCCTTGGGCGCCGTTCCCAACGAGCGCGACGTGGTGAAGGGCGATGCCAAAATCGCCTGTATCGCCGCGGCGTCCATCATGGCCAAGGTCACGCGTGACGAGATGATGGTCGAGTACGACGCCGAGTATCCCGAGTATCATTTGGCCGAGTCGAAGGGCTACGCAAGCCCCGAGCACATCGAGGCCATTCGCAAACATGGACTTTGTCCGCTGCATCGTGTGAGCTTTTGCGGAAACTTTCTGCAGACTGAGCGTCTTTTCTAGGTCAATTGTGGAGACAGGGACCTCTGGCGTTTTATAAACCTGCTGGTAGCGGGCCGTGTGCAACGTGAGTGTTGCGTACGGTCCGTTTTTTGTCGGCATTTGGTCAGCTATTGGTTTGCTTCCGGTACTTACCCGCATGAAAGGTGCCCTCATCATCGGGGCAATGCAGTGTGCGGGAAAGGAGACCCCATGTGTGCCGCAAGCAAAAAGAGCAAGACGCAGCAACTCAAGGAGCGCTGGGAAGACGGCGAGCTCGACTGCGGGGCGATTACGCCCGAGTTTATCAAGGGGCTCAGTCCCCGCGAGCTCGGCATGCTGGGCGAGCTGATCACCATCGATTACTTTAACGAGCGTGGATACACCTTGTTGGAGCAGGGCTATCGTTGCATTGAGGGTGAAGCCGATCTGGTGCTGCTCGATGAGCTCGACGATGTCGTTGTGATGGCCGAGGTCAAGACGAGACGCGTCGCCCTGGATTGCACCACGCGGGTCTTTCCCGAGGAGGCCGTGGACGCCCAAAAGCAGCGTCGGTATCGCCGTATCGCAAGTTGCTATCTCATGGAGCACTATCCGCTCAGGTCGATTCGCTTCGATGCCGTGGGCGTCACCATCCGCGGCGGGCATGTCGCCGAGATCGAGCATCAGTACAATGCGTTCGATTGGCAGGTGTCGTGATGGCGTTCGAGACGTTTGCCGTGCATGCGGCCTGCATCCGCGGCGTCGAGGCAATTCCCGTTACCGTCGAGGTCTCGCTTGCCGGTGGCGTTCCGGGCATCCAGATGCTCGGCATTCCGAGTATGGAGGTGATGGAGTCGCGCGGGCGTATCCGGTGCGCCATGCGCTCGGCCGGCTTCGAGATCCCTCGGTCTGGCATTACCGTCAACCTGGCACCTGGCGATTTCCGCAAAACTGGCAGCGGTTTTGACCTGCCGATTGCCATCGCGGTTCTGGCGGCCGATGGGCAGATTCCCCGTGACAACCTCGATCGTTGCCTTATCGCAGGAGAGCTTGGCCTGGACGGCACGGTGCTACCCGTCAAGGGCGAGGTGGCGTTTCAGCTGTTGGCGCGCGATATGGGGCTTTCCTTTATCGCCGGTAGGTCCGATCAGCATGTCCCGCTTGCGGGCGTTGACTGCGGGTTTATCGACCACCTATCTCAGCTTGCCCATGGCATGGGGGATGCCGCACGGCATTACCTGGATTCTGAAGTGCTCGAGGCGACCTTTGAGCCCGAGCTCGATTATGCCGACGTGCTGGGGCAGGAGGTCGCCAAACGTGGCATGGCGCTCGCGGCCGCCGGCGAGCTCGGCTTGCTCATGATCGGTTCGCCCGGTTCGGGCAAGACCATGCTTGCGCGGCGCATGACCGGCATCCTGCCCGAGCTTTCTCTCGAGGATCAGCAAGAGGCGCTGTGCATCCATTCGGTCTTGGGCGAGAACATCGATGGACTGCTTGCGGGGCATCGCCCCTTCCGCAGTCCGCATCACAGTATTTCGACCGCGGGACTTATCGGCGGCGGGCGTCCGGTGCATCCGGGCGAAATTAGCTTGGCTCATGGCGGCGTGCTCTTTTTGGACGAGCTCGCCGAGTTTCCCACCGGCGTGCTGCAGACGCTGCGTCAGCCCATCGAGCGCGGGTACGTGAGGATCGTGCGCGTTGACGGGGCCTTTACGTTTCCGTCGCGCTTTCAGCTGCTGGCCGCGAGCAATCCCTGCCCCTGCGGGTTTTTGGGCGATCGCGAAGTGCCGTGTCGCTGCTCGGCGGCGATGGTCGAGCGCTATCGGGGCAAGTTGCGCGGTCCCTTGGCTGATCGCATCGACATGATGATCGACGTGACCCGCCCCGATCCCCAGGTGATCATTGAGGGCGCGGAGGGTATGTCATCGGCCGAGCTGCGCGATTACGTCGTGCGTGGGCGCGCCTTTCGCGCCTGGCGTGAATCCCGTATGGACGATGCGGACACCGAGGCCGAGGAAGATGAGTCGCGGTCCATTGACGGCGTCGTTTCGACCTTTGGGCTTGATGAGGCTGCCGAGAAATGCGTGCTCGGCCTGTCGAAGCGCACGCATCTGACGGGTCGCGGCATCGTGCGCCTGGTACGCATTGCACGCACGATCGCCGATGTTGCCGAAAGCGAACGGGTGACGCAGGATCACGTGCTCGAGGCGGCGATGTACCAGGGAAGGAGGGACCAATAATGGACGAGGAGACTTATCAATTGCACCCCGGTGATGCGTTGTATCCCGAGACCGTATTGGAGCTTTCTGATGTACCCCAGACGCTCTATGTGCGCGGCAACCCCGAGGTGCTTTCGACGCTCGCGCTCTCCATCATCGGCGCGCGCAAGGCATCGCCGTACGGTCTCGCCGTGGCAGAACTTGCGGCCAAGGTGGCGGTTGAGGCGGGGGTGACGGTGGTCTCGGGCGGTGCGGTCGGCTGCGACCAGGCGTCGGGTTGGGCCACGGTCAACGCCGGGGGCAAACACATCGTGGTACTGGGGACCGGCGCCGATGTTGTCTATCCGCGCTCGAGCGCCGGCCTCATAACGCGCACACTCGATACGGGCGGCGCGGTCGTTTCGATTTCGCCGTGGGGTATGGGACCGCGTAAGTTCGCCTTTCCGCGGCGCAATCGTGTAATCGCCGCCTTGTCGCAGGCACTCTTTGTTTCCGAGGCGGGCATGCCCTCGGGTACGTTCTCCACGGCGGAGGCCGCTATGGACTTGGGGCGAGAGCTTCTTGCAGTGCCGGGGTCTATCCTTTCGCCCGAGTCGCGCGGGACTAACTATCTCATTGCTAACGGAGCCTGCTGCATTATCGATGAGGAATCAATCGAGATGGCCATCTCGCGCATCTACGGCACGCTGCGCTACTCGCGTCCCGATGCACCTGGCATTGCCGATCTGGACCCAACACAGCAGACCGTGATGCACGCGCTTATCGCCTCGCCGCTCAAGGTCGACGACATTGCCGCGCTCGTCTCGCTTGATGCTGTCGGCGTGCTCAAGCTCTTGGGCTCGCTCGAGCTCGAGGGACTTATCGAGCGCATGATGGATGGAAGGTATGCGCCCTCAAAGTTTGCGCTTCACGCCCAGACGCCCTTCGGTCACAATGGAAAGCGTGTCAATTAGAAAGGTGTTTGCAGATGCAGTTCGATCAGGTGACGGTTATCGGTGGAGGTCTGGCGGGTTCGGAATGTGCGATCCAGCTGGCAGATCGCGGGTTTGCCGTAAAGCTGTGCGAGATGCGCCCCCAGGTGAGCTCTCCGGCCCACCATACCGACCACCTGGCCGAGCTCGTCTGCTCAAATTCGTTTAAGTCAACCCGTCCGGATTCCGCTGCTGGCCTGCTAAAAGCCGAGCTCGAGCGTATGGGTTCGGTACTGCTCGATTGCGCGCATCGTGCGGCCGTTCCCGCCGGCGGTGCCCTGGCGGTCGACCGCGTTACGTTTTCCGAGCTTGTCGAGGCCGAGGTTGCCGCCCGACCCAATATTGAGGTCGTGCATGGTGAGGTCACGCAGATTCCCGAGGGCCATGTGGTCATTGCCGCGGGCCCGCTGTGTTCGCCCGCGTTGAGCGAGGAGGTCATGAAGCTCGTCGGTGGCGACGCCTTGGCGTTCTTTGACGCTGCTGCGCCAATCGTCGATGCCTCCACGCTCGATATGGACGTGCTGTTCTCGCAGTCGCGCTACGAGGAGCAGGGGAGCGGCGACTATCTCAACGCTCCACTCAACAAGGAGGAGTACGAGGCCTTTATCGAGGCACTTACCACCGCCGACCGCGTGGTGCTCAAGGACTTTGAGGGTGGCGACCTCTTCCAGGCCTGTCAGCCCGCCGAGGAGGTCGCCCGTACCGGCAAGGATGCTATCCGCTTTGGCGCCATGAAGCCCGTCGGCCTCACCGACCCGCGAACCGGACGTCGCCCCTGGGCGGCGATTCAGCTGCGTGCCGAGAACAAGGAAAAGACCGCCTATAACCTGGTGGGCTTCCAGACCAACCTGACCTTTGGCGAACAAAAGCGTGTCTTCCATATGGTTCCCGGTCTGGAGAATGCCGAGTTCTTCCGTTATGGCGTCATGCACCGCAATACTTTTGTCGATGCGCCGCACGTTCTTGACGGCACCTTTGCCGTGCCCGGTACGAGCGTGCGCCTTGCCGGTCAGATCACCGGCACCGAGGGATACATGGAAGCGGTGGCGACCGGTCTGCTCGCTGCACTCAATACCTATGCCGAGGCAATCGAGGCGGAGCCTGTTGAGTTACCGCGAGTGGGCGCCCTGGGTGCGCTCGTGGGCTATGCGACCGATCCGGCAACCGTGGGCTACCAGCCCATGCATGTCAATTTTGGCCTGGTGCCGCCGCTCGAGGACGGCAAGCGCCGCAGTAAACGCGACCGCTACCAGGCTTATGCGGATCGCGCGCTCGAGGCCCTCGATGCCTACTTGGCCACGCGTTCCGACTTGTTTGGGGGCGACCGGTCATAGCCTTTGACCTGTACGATACCGTCGACTCGTTTATCGCCTACATCGCACGTGTCGAGGGGCTCTCTCCCAATACGGTGACTGCCTATGGATCGCGGTTGGAGCGCTTTGCTGCCTGGTGCGAGCGTACGGGTGTCGATGCGCGTACGGCCGATGTGCGTACCGTCCGCGCGTATTTGGCCGAGTTTTCGCGCGAGCAGGTGGCGCCTCGCACCATTGCCGCGCATTTGTCGGCTATTCGGTCGCTCTATCGTTGGATGGCTGCCGAGGGGATTGTCGAGGGCGATGCGGTCTCGGCGATCGCGTCGCCCAAGCTGCCGCGCGACCTGCCCGGTGTGCTGACGACCCAACAGGTCGAGGCGCTGCTCAAGACGCCTGATACTTCGACGCCCGTGGGACTGCGCGATGCGGCGATGCTCGAGCTGCTCTATGCCTCGGGTGCCCGCATCTCGGAGCTTGCCGCGCTTAACGTGGAATCCATCGCTTGGTCGGAGCGCGTGGTTCGCCTTTGGGGCAAGGGGAGCAAGGAGCGCATCGTTCCTCTGTATCGTCGCGCACTTGAGGCGACGCGCACCTATGTCGAGGAGGGGAGACCGGTGCTGCTCGCCCAGGCAAAGCACCGCGACGCCGCAGCCGGTCTGCATCCGCTGTTTATTTCTGCGCGCGGTAATCGCATGAGTGCCGCTATGCTCAGGCGACGGTTCCATATGCTGGCGACGTGCGCCGGCATTCCGGCCGACATCGCGCCTCATGCGATGCGTCATACGTTTGCGACCGATCTGCTTGAGGGCGGCGCGGATCTGCGTTCGGTTCAAGAGCTGCTGGGGCATGCGAGCCTGTCCACGACTCAAATCTACACGCATCTTACGCCCGATCGGCTTAAGCGCGCCGTGACCCAGGCCCATCCCCGGGGCGAGTAGGCTGGGCGGCTCGCGTTGCGCTTAGGTGTGTGATTTTGATTGCGGGTTGGCAGGAAGAGGTAATCCTGCTATCATTCATCGGGTTGCTTCACGGCAACAGGTTTTTATCACGCACGCGCGGCTACTTCATACCGTGGTGCCCGGGCTTTGGTAGCACATGTCCGGGTTGGTTTTGGAGGATGACCCCGCGCGGAGGCAAACCACAGGAGGTTTAACATGGCTACCAAGATTAATATCCGCACCCTGCTCGAGGCCGGCTGCCACTTCGGTCACCAGACCCGTCGCTGGAACCCCAAGATGAAGCCGTTATCTTCGGTGAGCGCAACGGCATCTACATCCTCGACCTCAAGCAGACCATCCTCGACGCCGACCAGGCCTACACCTTCGTCAAGCACGTCGCCAAGGGTGGCAACGTGCTGTTCGTCGGCACCAAGAAGCAGGCTCAGGAGGCCGTCAAGAACGCCGCTGAGCGCGCCAACATGCCTTACATCAACCAGCGTTGGCTCGGCGGTATGCTGACCAACTTCGTCACCATCCGCTCCCGCATCAACCGCATGGAGGAGCTCGAGGCCATGGTCGAGGACGGCCGCATGGCAGTGCTCCCCAAGAAGGAGCAGGCTGTTCTGGGCAAGGAGCTCACCAAGCTCCAGACCAACCTCGGTGGCGCCCGCGACATGAAGGGTCTGCCCCAGGCTCTCTTCGTTATCGACACCAAGCGCGAGGAGAACGCTATCAAGGAGGCTCAGCGCCTGAACATCCCCGTCGTCGCTCTGATCGACACCAACTCCGATCCCGATGAGGTCGAGTACGGCATCCCCTGCAACGATGACGCTATCTCCGCTGTCACCCTTATGTGCGAGCTCATGGCTGACGCCTGCCTCGCTGGCTCCGGCAAGGAGCAGGTCTCCGAGGCCGAGATGGCCGCTGAGCCCAAGGCCGAGTAAATCAGTCTTAGTTAATTCTTTTTCATCTCTTTGAAAGGAACCACAATGGCCCAGATTACCGCCGCTATGGTCAAGCAGCTCCGCGAGATGACCGACTCCCCGATGATGGAGTGCAAGAAGGCTCTCGTCGAGGCTGACGGCGACATGGACGCCGCTGTCGACGTTCTGCGCAAGAACGGCCTCGCCAAGGCTGCCAAGAAGGCTGGCCGTGAGACCAACGAGGGCGCTGTCGCCGCGTTCGTCTCCGAGGACGGCAAGACCGGCGCTCTGCTCGAGCTCTCCTGCGAGACCGACTTTGTCGGCTCCAACGCCAAGTTCACCGGCTTTGCTTCCAAGGTCGCTGAGGTTGTCGCTACCACCGAGCCTGCTGACGTCGACGCTCTGCTCGAGAAGCCGATGGGCGAGGAGACCGTTTCCTCCGAGCTCACCGAGATGATTCACATCATGGGCGAGAACATGAAGATCTCCCGTTTCGCCGCCCGCAAGGCCGAGAACGGCGCTCTCGCTTCTTACATCCACATGGGTGGTAAGATCGGCGTTCTCGTCGAGTTCGCTTTCGAGAAGGCCGAGACCGCTCAGGCTGAGTCCTTCAAGACCTTTGCTCACGACGTTGCCCTTCAGGTTGCCGCCGTCGCCCCGATCTGCGCTACCCGCGATCAGGTTCCGGCTGAGACCGTCGAGCACGAGAAGCAGATCTACATGGCTCAGGCTGCCGAGTCCGGCAAGCCCGAGGCTATCCAGGAGAAGATGGCTGTTGGCCGTCTGGAGAAGTTCTACAAGCAGTCCGTGCTCACCGAGCAGGAGTTCATCAAGGACAGCTCCCTCACCATCAAGAAGTACGCTGAGCAGGTCTCCAAGGAGCTCGGCGACACCATTACCGTCGTTGCCTTTGACCGCCTGGTCCGTGGCGAGTAAATAAGCTCTTGTAGCTGGTAATGAGCAGGCTGTGGGTTTTACTCACAGCCTGCTTTTTCATGGCTCTCCGTTAAGCCTTTGATATTATGTTATGAGTCTAATTAAAGGAGGATCGCTTTGTCCGACATCCGATATAAACGCGTGCTTCTGAAGCTCTCCGGTGAAGCGCTGATGGGCGATGGCAACTACGGCATCGACCCCAAGGTTACCGATCATCTTGCCAAGCAGGTCAAGGAGCTGCTCGCCGTTGGTCATGAGGTCGGCGTCGTTGTCGGCGGCGGCAATATTTTCCGCGGCATGGCCGGCGCCGCCGGTGGTATGGACCGCGCCCAGGCCGATTACATGGGCATGCTCGCTACCGTTATGAACGCGCTTGCCCTGCAGGATGCCTTCGAGCACAACGATGTTCCCTGCCGCGTGATGAGCGCTATCCAGATGAACGAGATCTGCGAGCCCTATATTCGCCGTCGCGCCATCAACCACCTGTCCAAGGGCAACGTCGTTATCTTTGCCGCCGGATCGGGTAATCCGTACTTTACGACTGACACCGCCGCGGCCCTTCGCGCCTGTGAGATCGGTGCCGAGATTCTGATTAAAGCCACCAAGGTTGATGGCATCTACGACAAGGATCCCGTCAAGTGCGCTGACGCCGTCCGCTTTGACAAGATCACCTATCACGAGGTGCTCGTTCGCGGCCTGCAGGTTATGGATTCCACGGCTACGGCTCTTTGCCAGGACAACCGTATGCCCATTTTGGTCCTCAACATCGATGGCGAGGACACCGTCAAGCGCGCGCTCGCGGGTGAGCCCGTCGGCACGCTCGTCTATCAGGAGGATTAAGCATGGCAGAGAACATCACCGCCCACATGGACAAGTCACTCGAGTCCCTCAAGCATAACTTCTCCAAGGTCCGCACTGGCCGCGCCAACGCTAACATTCTGTCCGACATCACCGTCGACTACTACGGTGTTCCCACGCCCGTCACGCAGGTTGCCGCCGTTAAGACCCCCGAGGCCCACATGCTGCTTATCGAGCCGTGGGATAAGGCGCTCATCAATGCCATCGTCAAGGCTATCAGTGCCTCCGACCTGGGCATTACCCCCAACTCCGATGGTACCGTCGTGCGTCTGCCGTTCCCGGCTCCCACCGAGGAGCGTCGTCGCGAGCTCGTTAAGGAGTGCCGCGAGTACGCCGAGCAGGCCAAGGTCTCCATCCGCAACATCCGCCGCGACTTTAACAATAAGCTTGAGCGCGACGAGGAGCTCACCGAGGACGATGTTCGTCGCGAGCAGGCCAAGGTTCAGAAGCATACCGACGAGTATGTTGCCAAGGTCGAGGAGCTTCTGAAGGAAAAAGAAGCCGAGGTCATGGAGATCTAAGGTGCAATACGACGAGCATAAACTGGTCGAGTACTTTGCCGACGCCCCTGCGGGCGTCGGTTTTTCCGACCTTGACCTCAATAACATTCCGCACCATATTTCGTGCATCATGGACGGCAACGGCCGTTGGGCCACGTCGCGCGGTCTTGCCCGCACCGAAGGCCACAAGGCCGGCATCGTCTCGCTGCGCGAGATCATTACCGCCTGCGTGCGCCTGGGCGTCGACGTGCTTTCGGCCTATGCGTTCTCGACCGAAAACTGGAATCGCCCGCAGCACGAAGTCAACGTTCTGATGCACCTGTTTGCCAAGACGTTTATCGATGAGCTGCCGCTGCTTAAGCGTGAGAACGTCCGCGTTGTCTTTTTGGGCGATATTTCCGCGCTGCCCAAGAAGACCCGCGACGTCTTTGAGCGCGGCCTTGCCGAGTGCGCCGACCATACCGGTATGACGCTGGCGCTGGCCGTTAACTACGGTGCCCGTGCTGAGATCACCCGCGCTGTCCGCCAGATCGCGCTTGATGCGGCCGCCGGCAAGATCGATCCCGCCGCGGTTGACGACAATATGGTTGCTTCGCACCTGTACACCGCCGGCCTTCCCGATCCGGAGCTCGTGATTCGCACCTCTGGCGAGCTTCGTCTTTCGAACTATCTGCTGTGGCAGGTTGCCTATTCCGAGTTCTATGTCACCGATACCTATTGGCCCGACTTTGACCGCTGGGGCCTTGTCGACGCCATTTTGGCCTACCAGGGTCGCGACCGTAGGTTTGGTGGACTGAGCAAGACCGAGGAGGCTTAATCGTGTCCGAACGTCCCAAGGCATCCGCTCCCAAGGCGCCTACTTCCGCGAAGCCCGCGCGTAAGGCTTCCGCTGCAGGGGCGCCTGCAGCGAAGAGCGGCTCCGGTTCGTGGCTGGCGGGCTTTATCACCCGTGCCGCCGCCGGTATCGTCTATGCCGTTGTCTTTATCCTGTGCCTGGTTTTGGGTATTGTGCCCACGGCCATCTTCGTGTCCGTCATGAGCGGTCTGTGCTGCTATGAGTTCTTCCGCATGACGAGGCTCGACGGCAAGGTTGCCAACGAGCGCCTTGGTATCGCTGCCGCCGTGCTCTTTCCGCTCTCGGCTCTGGGCGATTCGCTGCTGTTGAACGCCCTGCTGTTCGCTTTGATGCTTGCGGTTGGTATCTGGTATGTCTGGTCTCCGCGAACTCGCATCTCTGACGTTGCCGTGACGCTCATGGGCCCGATCTATACTGGCTTTATGCTGTCTGCTATCGTGCTGCTGCGCGATGCCGTGCCCGGTTTTGCCGGCACCCTGCTTTCGGTGGGCGTTTGCGCGTCCCTTTGGGTCTCCGACTCGTTTGCCTACATCGTGGGCAGCCGCATCGGTAAGCATAAGATGGTTCCCAAGATCTCTCCCAAAAAGAGCTGGGAGGGCTTTGTCGGCGGCATTTTGGGCTCTGTTTTGATCTGGCTCATCCTGTGGGCAACGCACTTCTATAAGCTGAGCCTGCCCTATGCACTGCTGTGCGGCGTGGTCGTCTCCATTCTGGGCGTTATCGGCGACCTCATCGAGTCGCGCATCAAGCGCGGCGTGGGCGTCAAAGATTCCGGCAATCTCATCCCCGGCCATGGCGGCATGCTCGACCGTAGCGACTCGCTTATCTTTGGCTGCATTACTGCGCAGCTGCTTTTGATGATCGGAGGCGTGCTGTAATGGCGTATCAGACCACCTACGGTCCCGACGGGCGTCTTCGCGTTGCCATCCTAGGCTGTACGGGCTCTATCGGCACTCAGGCGCTCGACGTGTGCCGTCAGCATGCCGATCGCCTGCAGGTGACGGCGCTGTCTGTTAATTCCAGCACCTCCGAGCTCGTTGCCGCTGCCCGTGAGTTCTCGGTTCCGGCGGTTGCCGTGGCGGACGCCTCCCATGGCGCCGACGCCGTGCTGCAGGAACTGCCCGAGGGCACGGAGCTCGGAATTGGCGCGCAGGCCGTGTGCGAGCTCGCATGCCGCGATGATGTCGACTGCGTGCTCGTGGCCATCGTGGGCGCTGCCGGTCTCGAGGCGAGCCATGCTGCCCTGACCTCGAACAAGCGTCTTGCCCTGGCCAACAAGGAATCGCTCGTTGTCGGTGGCGATCTGCTTATGCCGTTGGCGCAGCCGGGCCAGCTTATCCCGGTCGACTCCGAGCATTCTGCCATCTACCAGTGCTATCTGGGCGAGAATCCGCGCGAGGCTCACTGCATTTGGCTTACCTGCTCGGGCGGCCCGTTCTTTGGCCGCACGCGTGACGAGCTCGATCGCGTGACGCGCGCCGATGCCCTGGCGCATCCTACGTGGGCTATGGGTGCCAAGATCACGATTGACTCCGCCACCCTCATGAACAAAGGTCTGGAGCGTATCGAGGCCATGCATCTGTTTGGCTGTGATCTCGATTTCATTAACGTGGTCGTGCAGCGCCAGTCTAAGATTCACTCCATGGTCGAGTTTGCCGACGGTTCTGTGATGGCGCATCTCGGCGCTTCCGACATGCGCATTCCCATCCAGTTTGCCTTCTCGTATCCCGAGCGTTGGGATACGCCGGCTCCGCGTATCGATTTCCGCGAGTTGGGGCAGCTTACCTTTGACGCGGCCGATATGGATACCTTCCGCTGCCTTGCGCTGGCCGAGCGTGCCGGCAAGACGGGCGGCACCATGCCGTGCGTGCTCAATGCCGCCAACGAGGTCGCCGTCGATGCCTTCTTGCATGATGACTGCAGTTTTACCGATATCGACCGCATTGTGGAATCCTGCATGGATGCTCACGATGTCCAGACGGTCGATTCGTTTGAACAACTTCGCGACATCGATGCGTGGGCGCGTGAAAAGGCCGCGCAGGTGCTCGCCGCAACCCGTTCTTAACCCATAAGGATTGCTTTTTCGTTTTATGGATACTGTTCTGAGCGTTCTCTCATCGGTCTTTTGGGGCCTGCTGATGCTTTCCGTCCTTGTGTTTTTGCACGAGGGCGGCCACTTTTTGGCGGCGCGTGCCTGTGGCGTCCGGGTGACCGAGTTCTTCTTGGGCCTGCCGTGTCGCTTTGATATCCACCACACGTCTCGTCGTATCGGCACCAAGTTTGGCGTGACCCCGCTGTTGCTGGGTGGGTATGCTGCCATCTGCGGCATGGATCCGACCGATGTCTCTTGTGCCGATCGCGTGCTCGCGGCCATCTATCGCCACGGCCGTGTGACGGTGGCCGATCTTGCTGTCGAGCTCGAGCTGTCCGAGGAGGATGTTCTCGAGGCCTGTGCTTTGCTGTTGGGCTGGGGCTCCATCGCCCCCTGGTATGAAGAAGGGGAAAAGCCTTCGCCCAGTTACTATCCCACCAAGTACCAGACCCTGCCGCGCGATGCTGCAGGATATACCACCTTTGACGGTCGCAAATTCGATCGAGAGCATGCGACTGCCGAGGGCGATGTATGGGAACTGCCGTGCGGCGAGGCCGAATTCCTTGCACGTGAGCGCTCGCACACCTATTTGGGCCAGGGCTTTGTTAAGCGTGCCTTTATGCTGCTTGCGGGCATTATCGTCAATATCCTGACGGGCTTTTTGCTCCTTATGAGCATCTATTCCATCGCAGGTGTCACGGTACCGGTGGATACCAATGTGATTGGCCAGGTTGACGAAGGCTCGATTGCCGCCGCGGCGGGAATCGAGGGCGGCGACGCGATCCTTTCGGTCGACGGAGTATCGTGCTCTACCTGGATGGACGTTTACGATGCCATTGGCAAGGCTGCCGGTAAGGACGATATCGCCATCGAGTACGAGCGTGACGGCAAGCGGCATTCGACCACGGTTGCACTCAAAGAGGACGAGCGCCTAGGTGTGTATGCCTCTACGCAGGTGGTCCGCTTGGACCCCATCACGTCGGCTCGTCTGTCCTTCTCCTATGTCGTGCAGACAGCGGAGGGTGTGATGCGTCTGCTCCAGCCGCAGCATACGATGGAGATTCTCGATCAGTCCTCTTCGATCGTGGGTATTAGCGTTATGTCCTCGCAGGCTGCTGCTGCCGGCCCTGCCACGTTCCTTTCGTTTGCCGCCCTCATTTCGTTCTCGCTTGGCTTTATGAATCTGCTGCCCATCCCACCGCTCGATGGCGGCAAGCTGGTCATCGAGATCATTCAAAAGATCGCGGGCCGCGAGCTTCCGCTCAAGGTCCAGTCGATCGTGAGCTATGTGGGCATCGCGCTTTTTGCGCTGCTGTTTGTCTATATGCTTCGTTCCGACATCCTTCGATTTATTCTGTAGGGGAGTGTTTGGATTGTCTTTATCCCATCCTTTGCCTCGCGAGCTGACGCGCTCCGTGCATGTGGGCGGCGTGCAGATCGGTGGCGGTGCGCCGGTGGTGGTCCAATCCATGACCTGCACCGATACCGCTGATGCCCAGGCAACGCTTGCGCAAGTGCGTGCTTTGGCGCAGGCTGGCTGCGATATCGTGCGCGTGAGCGTGCCCACCGAGGCTGCGCTTGAGGGTTTCCGCACCATCTGCGCCGAGTCTCCGGTGCCGATTGTCGCCGATATCCACTTTAACCATAAGCTCGCCATTGGTGCCGTTGAGGCCGGTGCTGCCAAGCTGCGCATCAATCCCGGCAATATCGGCGATTGGGCCAAGGTTGACGCGGTGATCGATGCTGCGGGTGCCGCTGGCTGTGCGATTCGTATCGGCGTCAATGCCGGTTCGCTTGAGCAGGATATCGCCGAGCGCGACGACCTTACGCAGCCCGAAAAGCTCGTGATGTCGAGCGAGCGTTTCGTTAAGCATTTTGAAGACCGCGGCTTTACGAACATTGTGCTTTCGGCCAAGGCCCATAGCGTGCAAACGACGCTCGATACCTATCGAGCCCTGTCGCGCGAGATTCCCCACGTTCCGCTTCACCTGGGCGTGACGGAGGCCGGAACCAAGCTGCAGGGCACCATCAAAAGCTCGGTGGGCCTTGGTATCCTGCTGTCTGAGGGTATCGGTGACACCATGCGCGTCTCGCTCACGGCCGATCCGGTCGAGGAGCCGCCGGTCGCCTGGGGTATCCTGCAGTCCCTGGGCCTGCGTCGCCGTGGCCCCGAGATTGTCTCGTGCCCCACGTGCGCCCGCTGCCAGGTTAACCTGATTCCTATTGCCGAGGAAGTAACCGAGCGGCTTAAGAACTATGCCGCGCCGCTTTCGATTGCCGTCATGGGATGTGCCGTTAATGGCCCCGGTGAGGCTTCTGATGCCGACCTGGGCGTTGCTTGCGGACGTGGTCAGGCCCTGCTCTTTTCGCATGGCCAGATCATTGGTAAAGTAGCTGAGGATCAAATTGTCGACGCGCTTATGGCCGAGGTCGACAAGCTTATTGAGGAGAAATAAATGACTCGAGCAATGTATATGTCTAAGCTCTATGCGCCGACGCTTAAAGAGGATCCGGCCGACGCCGAGCTTGCAAGCCATCGTCTGCTGCTTCGTGCCGGTATGATCCGCAAGGAGGCCGCCGGTCTCTATTCCTATCTGCCGCTCGCTTGGCGCTCGATTCGTAAGATCGAGAACATCGTGCGCGACGAGATGGATGCCGCCGGCGCCCAGGAGCTCATGATGCCCATTATGGTCGATGCCGAGCTGTGGCGTGAGTCCGGCCGCATCGATGCCTATGGTAAGGAGCTCGTGCGCTTTGACGACCGTCATGGTCGCGAGTTTGTGCTGGGTCCCACGCACGAGGAGACCGTCACGGCCCTGGTGCGCAACGAGCTGCGCTCCTATAAGCAGCTGCCCGTCAACCTGTACCACATTCAGGACAAGTTCCGCGATGAGTTCCGTCCCCGCTTTGGCCTGATGCGCGGCCGTGAGTTCATCATGAAGGACGCCTACAGCTTCTCTGCCACGCAGGAGAGCCTGCAGGAGGAGTACGACAAGATGAAGCAGGCCTACGCCAACATCTGCGAGCGCTGCTACATCAATGCTCTGCCCGTTGTCGCCGACTCCGGCGAAATCGGCGGCGACACCTCCGTCGAGTACATGGCGCTGGCCGACGCCGGCGAGGCTTCGCTCGTCTACTGCGACGATTGCGGCTTTGCTGCCGATGACGAGGCTGCAAGCACCAAGGTCGTTGTGACCGAGGGTCCCGGCGACGGCACGCTCACCAAGGTCGAGACTCCGGGTATGGGCACCATCGAGGCCGTCGCCAAGTTCTTCGGCTTCCCCGAGAACGGCACGCGCAAGTCGCTGGCGTTGATTGACTCCGAGGGCAAGCCGGTCGTGGCCATTGTCCCGGGCGATCATGAGCTCAACGACTGCAAGGCCGAGCATGTCTTTGGCAAGGGCTATCGTATGATGACCGACGAGGAGCTTCAGGCGAACGGTCTGCACAAGGGCTTTATCGGACCGGTCAACCTGCCCGAGGGCATCCGTCTGGTGTGCGACGAGAGCCTGCGCGAGTCCAAGCAGTGGGCCTGCGGTGCCAACGAGGTCGATTATCACTTTACCGGTGCCTGCCCCGAGCGCGACTTTACCGTCGACGAGTGGGCCGACCTGGTTACCGTCGTTGCCGGCGATCCCTGCCCGCACTGCGGCAAGCCGCTCTCTGCTGCTCGCGGCATCGAGGTTTCCCAGGTCTTCCAGCTGGGCACCAAGTATTCCGAGGCCATGGGTGCCACCTTTATGGACGAGGACGGCAAGGAGAAGCCGCTTATCATGGGTTGCTACGGCGTGGGCGTGTCTCGCTCGCTCGCTGCCGTCGTGGAGCAGCACAACGACGAGCACGGTATCGTCTGGCCGGTCTCCGTCGCTCCGTACGAGGTTGCGGTGATTCCGCTCGACCCCAAGAAGGAGGAGTGCGCTACCGTCTGCGAGCAGATCGTTGATGGTCTATGCGCCGAGGGTATCGAGGTCGTCGTCGACGACCGTGACGAGCGTCCCGGCTTTAAGTTTGCCGACAACGACCTTATGGGCTTCCCGTATCAGGTCGTTCTGGGTAAGCGTGGCCTCAAGAACGGCACCGTCGAGCTCAAGGACCGTGCCACGGGTGAGCGCGAGGACGTGGCGATCGACGAGGTCGTCGCCAAGGTCGCCGAGCTTGTGAAGGCGGCACGCCGTTAATCGGCGATTTCGCTTGTAGTTCGATATACGGGACGGCCCCGCATTTCTCCAGATCGGGGAGATGCGGGGCCGTCCTTTTATCTTCTCGACGTACTCAATCGCTAAAAGGAAACCCCACAGCCCATGCGAGCTGCGGGGTTTCCTTTGTGCCTCCGATGCGAAATAAATCGCTCAGATATTACTGATAATCGACGACGTCGATCCAGTTCTTAAGGAACTCATCGTTCACGTTGCGCTTACGAGCAAGCTCGGAAGCGGCGACGATGCTCGTCCACTGACGTACGACCTGCATGGGCATGTCGGCGCGGTCGCAGTAGAGCTCCAGATAAGCCTCGGCCTGGTCCTTGCTGTTGAGGGCAAAGAGCAGGTAGGTGGTGGCAACGTCGGCAGCAGGGGAGCCCTGGGTAGCGTGTGCCCAGTCGCACACATAGAGCTGGCCGTCGTCGCCGACGATGACGTTGGAGGGGTTGAAGTCGCCGTGGCAGACCTTGAACTCCTTGGTCATACCGTCCAGACGCTCCTGAAGGTTGTAGCGCGTGGTGGCATTGAGCTGATCAAGGCTGTCGATCATGCGGGCGAACTTGTCGCGCTGACGGTTGAGCAGCGGGGAGGTGTAGCCGTGGATCTCGATCTGGAGGTCGACGAACATCTCGAGGTACTCACCAAAGCGCTGGGGCTCGGCAGTCATCTTCTCGGCAAGGGTGGTGCCCGGAACCTTCTCGGTCACGAGCGCCCAGCCGTTGGCGTTCTCGAGCTGGGAAACCTCGAGAGCCTTGGGGCTGCGGATGCCGCACTCATTGATGCGGGCAAGATTCAAAGCCTCGTTGAACACGTCGGAGACGGGCTTGGTCTCGTTAAAGACCTTGACGATCTTGTCGCCCAGGTCGTAAACGACCTTGTTGCCGCGACGGACGAGCTCGGTCTTGGAATCGGGTAGCAGCATGGTTGCATCCTTTCAACGATGCGATAGAAGCGACGGCGGGGGTGTGTGAAACACCCGTGCACCCCCGCCGTTAAAACCGTGCTAGAACTAGCAGACGGCGTAATCCTGAGGCTCGCGGCCGTAGTAGGCGTCCAGGTAGAGCTCCTTGATCTCGCTCATGAGCGGGTAGCGCGGGTTAGCGCCGGTGCACTGGTCGTTGAATGCCTGCTCGGTCATCTCATCGAGGGTGTCGAGGAAGTACTGCTCGTCGACACCGTAGTCGGCGATGGTCTTCTTGACGCCGATGAAGTCCTTGAGCTCCTCGAGCTTCGTGATGAAGTTCTCGAAGACCTCCTTGTCGTCCTTGCCCTCGATGCCGCAGTACTTGGCCATCTCGGCGTAGTTGTGCAGCGCGTTGGGGTAAGGATACTGGGAGAAGGTGCCCATCTTGACGGGAGCCTCGGCGGCGTTGTAGCGCATGACGCGAGTCAGGATGACGGCGTTGGCGAGGCCGTGGGGCAGGTGATGGAAAGCGCCGAGCTTGTGGGCCATGGAGTGGTTGAGGCCCAGGAAGGCGTTGGCGAAGGCCATACCGGCCATGCAGGAGGCGTTGTGCATCTCCTCGCGGGCGTGCGGGTCCTTGGCGCCGTTCGTGAAGCTGGAGGGCAGGTTCTCAAAGACGAGCTTAGCAGCGCGCTCGGAGAGGCCCTTGGTGTAGTCGGAAGCCATGATGGAGACGTAGGACTCGATGGCGTGGGTCATGACGTCGATGCCGGAGGCAGCGGTCAGGCCGCGCGGGGCGGTCATGCAGTTGTCGGCGTCGACGATAGCCATGTTGGGGAGCAGCGCGTAGTCGGCGAGCGGCCACTTGATGCCGGTCTCCTTGTCGGTGATGATGGCGAACGGCGTGCACTCGGAGCCGGTACCCGAGGAGGTCGGGACGGCGACGAAGTAGGCCTTCTTGCCCATCTCGGGGAAGGTGAAGATACGCTTGCGGATGTCCATGAAGTCCATGGCCATGTCCTCAAACTTGCACTCGGGGTGCTCGTACATCATCCACATGATCTTGCCGGCGTCCATAGCGGAGCCACCGCCGACGGCGATGATGACGTCCGGCTCAAAGAGAGCCATCTGCTTGGCGCCGCGACGTGCGCACTGCAGCGACGGATCGGGCTCGACGTCGTAGAAGCAGTCGTGGGCGATGCCCATCTCGTCGAGCTTGGCCTCGATGGCGCGGGTGTTGCCATTCTTGAAGAGGAACTGGTCGGTGACGATGAAGGCGCGCTTCTTGCCCATGACGTTGCCCAGCTCGTCGAGGGCGACGGGCGTGGAACCCTTCTTGAAGTAGACCTTCTCGGGAGCGCGGAACCACAGCATGTTCTCACGGCGCTCGGCCACAGTCTTAACGTTGATCAAGTGCTTCACCCCAACGTTCTCGGAGACGGAGTTGCCGCCCCAGGAGCCGCAGCCCAGGGTCAGAGACGGCTTCATGCCAAAGTTGTACAGGTCACCGATGCCGCCGTGCGAAGACGGGGTGTTGATGACGATACGGCAGGCCTTCATGACGTGCTCGAACAGGCTGATCTTCTCGGCCTGGGCGGGGTGCACGTACAGAGAGGCGGTGTGGCCCGGGCCACCGGCGAGCACCAGGTGCTCGGCCTTGTCGACGGCCTCCTGGAAGTCCTTGGCGTGGTACATGGCCAGGACCGGGGAGAGCTTCTCGTGGGAGAACTCCTCCTTGGCGGGGTCGGTGGAGGTGACCTCGGCGATCAGGATCTTGGTCTTGGCGGGAACCTCGATGCCGGCGAGCTCGGCGATCTTGGCGGCAGCCATGCCGGGGATGCGGTGGTCGAGGGCGCCGTTCTTGAACATAGCGGCACGCAGGGCCTCCATCTCGGCACCCTGCTTGACGAAGTAGCAGCCGCGCTTCTGGAACTCGGCCTTGACCTGGTCATAGATGCTGTCGATGACGGTCACGGACTGCTCGGAAGCGCAGATCATGCCGTTGTCGAAGGTCTTGGAGTGGATGATGGAGTTGACGGCGAGCAGCACGTCGGCGGTGTCGTCGATGATGACCGGGGTGTTACCGGCGCCAACGCCCAGGGCGGGCTTGCCCGAGGAGTAGGCGGCCTTGACCATGCCCGGGCCACCGGTGGCGAGGATGATGTCGACGTCGCGCATGACCATGTTGGTCAGCTCGATGGAGGGGACATCGACCCAGCCGATGATGCCCTCGGGGGCGCCGGCCTTGACGGCGGCGTCAAGCACGAGCTTGGCGGCGGCGATGGTGCACTTGGCGGCTGCCGGGTGCGGGGAGATGATGATGCCGTTGCGGGTCTTCAGGCTGATCAGCGTCTTGAAGATCGCGGTGGAGGTGGGGTTGGTCGTCGGGATGACGGCGCCCACGATGCCGATGGGCTCGGCGATCTTGGTGATGCCGTAAGCCTCGTCGCGCTCCAGGACACCACAGGTCTTGGTGTTCTTGTAAGCGTTGTAGATGTACTCTGCGGCGTAGTGGTTCTTGATGACCTTGTCCTCAAGAACGCCGCGGCCGGTCTCCTCGATGGCCATCTTCGCCAACGGGATACGAGCCTTGTTGGCGGCCATGGCGGCCTCATAGAAGATCTTGTCGACCTGCTCCTGCGTGTACGTAGCAAAAAGCGCCTGGGCCTCTCGCATCTGAGCGAGCTTAGCCTCAAGCGCCTCTACGTTGTCCACAATTGCGGGAGTAGTGTTTTCCGGTGACTTTTTCACCATTTGTGTCTCCTTGCGATCGGAGATTTACCCTACGCCTTGCATGATAGCAAGAAATTATTCGGCGAACGGTAAGATTCCCGTAAAAGGCACACTAAAACGCTTCAACTAAATGAAGCGATTCAACTAATGCTGCATTGCCTCGCTCATTGGGGACAGACTTACATGAGTGCTTTCACTCATTTGGGACAGACATCGTTTTGCCATTTTGTCGTTCTGGACCTGTTTTTGCCGCTCATTGGATATAAATAGGTTACAGGCTCAGCATTTCGCGTTCCTTCTCTCCTTTTAGGTGTTGCCTGTTCAGTTTTGAAAGGAGAGAATATGCCTCGATGCGCCCGCGCCGTTTCGCTCACCGGCTACTACCACGTTTTTGACCGTGGCAACTCCAAGCAGATTATTTTTGAAGATGACTCCGACCGCTATCGTTTCTTATCGGACATCGCGGACAGGTTTGCACGCCATGAAGTGGCGGTGTTGGCTTGGTGCCTTATGGATAACCACTTCCATTTGATGGTTGATGACCCATATGACAACCTTTCAAAGGCAATGCAGTGTGCATTGACGGCATATGCTAAGTATTTCAATGGGAAAACGGGAAGAACGGGGCATCTGTTTGATAATCGCTATTCGCGGGTCGCGGTTGAGTCGGACACGCAGGCGGTGCAGCTGCTCGACTATATTCATCTCAATCCCGTGAAAGGCGCGCTCGACTCGCTCGAGGCGTACCGTTGGTCAAGCTATAAGGCATACCAGCTGGGCTACGATCCCTTTGACATCTGTGATGCGGCCCCCATGCTCGATATTGTCGGAGGCTCCCGTTGCTATTGTGAGCATCTCGAGGAAGTTGCCGGGCACATCTGGTCAGTGGAGGTTCTTCCACGCCGGCGGATCTCCGATGAGGACGCCCTTGCCGTCGCGCACGAAGTCCTGCCGAGCATAGATCCTGCGCTGCTCAAGGCCCTGCCGCGACCCGAGCGCGATGCCTGTCTGCTGAGGCTAAGGCGGGCGCATCTCACGGTCAAGCAAATTGCCCGTATCACCGGTATCGGCGCTACAAGCGTGACCAAGGCCACTGCAGGCTGGAAGGAGGCTGCGTGAGGCAGGGGCCGAATCGCTGCCGGCATGCGTCACGTCTGTCCCAAATGCGTGAAAACACTCATGTAAGTCTGTCCCCAATGAGTGCAAAAAGGCGCCCTCCAGAAGGGAGGACGCCTTTGGTAAGTTCTATGTGAACGCGAGGTCTTTGACCCGGAGAGTCCGAGGTACTTGTTGGTAAGACCTTATTTAGGAGCGCGCAACCTTGCCGGACTTGAGGCAGGTGGAGCAAACGTTCATCTTGCGACGGTGACCATCGACGACGACGTAGACGCGCTGGATGTTGGGGCGGAACTTACGGTTGGTGACGCGGTGAGAGTGGCTGATGGAGCGACCGGCAACGGGGTGCTTACCGCAAACTTCGCAAACTTTGGACATAACTGACCCTCCTTGGGCGACAAACGAACATGTCGCGTTAACAAACAAGCCTGAACTATAGCACAGAAGCATGTCTCTGTGCGCAATCTACACAGAGATATTCCTCTTTTGGCGATAGTGCCCACGCTACGGCCCTGGACGTAGATCCGATTAGCGTGCAGCAGAGGGGATTATGCCAGCTCGCAACAAGGTTTTCAAGCGCGTCCCACAAATATATATAGGTTTATGGAGCTATTGGCTCCGTTTACGGATTGACTAGTATTTATGCTCGCATTTGAGCCCGAGGTTGGCTACACTATGCCTTGACCATTAAAGGGGTACGAGATACCCACATGGAATTACATAGCTGTCAATGAGCAGTACTTCCTGTGGGTGTCTGGTCCGCTTTGAGCGGTCGGGCATCTATTTTTTTGACTGTGTCAGCAGTCAAGACATGTGAGGAAGGAGATCGATGGGCACGACTTCCCCCAAGGCGGTCATCATGGACGAGACCGCCGTCAACCGAGCGATGACCCGCATCGCGCACGAGATCCTCGAGCGCAACGAGGGCTGTGAAGACCTCGCTCTGGTCGGCATCGTCACGCGCGGCGACCTTCTGGCAAAGAAGCTCGCCGAGGCGATCAAGGAGATCGAGGGTGTCGACGTTCCGCTCGGCAGCCTGGACATCAGCTTCTATCGCGATGACTATGCGACCAATTTCGCTCCCGCGATCCACGCTACCAACATTCCCTTCAGCGTCGACGGCAAGCGCGTCGTGCTGGTGGACGACATCCTGTACACGGGTCGCACCATCCGCGCCGCTCTGGACGCCGTTATGGACCTGGGCCGTCCGAGCCGTGTCGAGCTGGCAGTTCTCGTTGACCGCGGTCACCGCGAGCTCCCTATCTCGCCGGACTTTGTCGGCAAGAACGTTCCCTCGTCGCACGAGGAGAACGTGCACCTATATATGAAGGAAGTCGACGGCCGCACCGCTGTCGAAATCAACGACGTCGCGCCGGGTTCCCACGTGGGCTCCGCGCCGCTGGGAGGTGAGTAGTACCGTGGCGTTCAATCATAAGCATCTGATCGACATTACCGAGTACTCCGAAGAGGACATCAAGCTCATCCTCGAGACCGCCAAGGCGTTCTCCGAGGTCAACGAGCGTGCTATCAAGAAGGTCCCCACGCTCAAGGGCAAGACCATTGTCAACATGTTCAACGAGCCTTCGACGCGTACCCGCAGCTCCTTCGAGCTCGCCGAGAAGCGTCTTTCGGCCGACAGCCTCAATTTCGGTGGCTCCTCGACCTCCACGGTCAAGGGCGAGAGCCTCGTCGATACCGTCGAGACCCTCAACGCCTACAAGATCGACTGCATCGTCGTGCGCGACAAGCATGCCGGTGCTCCCTACATCGTCACGCAGAATTCGCCCGCGAGTGTTATCTGCGCCGGTGACGGTAAGCACAACCACCCCACACAGGCTCTGCTCGACCTGTACACCATCTGGGAGCACAAGGGTGACTTCCACGGTCTGAAGGTCGCTGTCGTCGGCGACATCGCCCACTCCCGCGTTTGCGGCTCGCTGATCCCCGCCCTTAAAATCATGGGCTGCGAGACCTACGCCGTCGCCCCCGGCACGCTGCTGCCGCCGGCGCCCGAGGTTCTGGGCTGCGACCACGTGACGAGCGACCTCGATTCCGTCCTGCCCGAGCTGGACGTCGTCTACATGCTGCGCGTGCAGCAGGAGCGCCTCGAGGGTGCCCCGTTCCCCACGATTCGCGAGTACCACAAGCTCTTCGGTCTGACCAAGGACCGCGAGAAGCTCATGAAGCCCGACGCGATCATCTGCCACCCGGGCCCCATCAACCGCGGTGTCGAGTTCGACTCCTATATGGCCGACCACCCGCAACGCTCCGTCATCCTGGAGCAGGTCTACGCCGGTATCTGCGTGCGTATGGCTATCCTGTATCTGCTGCTTGGAGGTGCCGATAATGGCCTTGCTTCTTAAGAATGCCCACGTCGTCGACCCGTCTGTCGAGCTTGACGGTGTCGTTGACGTCCTGATTGACGGCGACAAGATCGCCGAGGTCGGCGAGAACCTCGCCGCCGAGGGAGCCGAGGTCCGCGACCTTTCCGGTAAGTACCTCGTCCCTGGCCTGGTGGACATGCACGTCCACCTGCGCGAGCCCGGCTACGAGGTCAAAGAGGACATCGAGAGCGGCACCCGCGCAGCTGCCAAGGGCGGCTTCACCGGCGTGTGCGCCATGCCCAACACCGACCCCGTTACCGATAACGGTACCGTCGTTGAGTTCGTCAAGTCCCGCGCTGCCGAGGTCGGCCACTGCCGCGTCTATCCTTCTGGCGCCATGACCCGCGGTCTTAAGGGCGAGGCTATGTCCGAGATGGGCGATATGGTCGCCCACGGCGCCGTCGCCTTCACCGACGACGGTCACGGCGTGCAGGGGGCAGGCATGCTCCGTCGCTGCATGGACTACGGCAAGATGTTCGGCAAGGTCTTTATGAGCCATTGCCAGGACGAGGACCTGGTCGGTCACGGCCAGGTCAACGAGGGCAAGGTCTCTACCCGTCTGGCCCTCGAGGGCTGGCCGGCGGCTGGCGAGGAGCTGCAGATCGCTCGCGATATCGAGATCGCCAAGCTGACCGGTGCCATGCTGCACATCCAGCACATCTCCACCGCCCATGGCCTGGAGCTCGTGCGTGCCGGTAAGGCAGCTGGCGTGCAGGTCACTTGCGAGGCCACCCCGCACCACATGTTCCTGACCGAGAACGACCTGGACGAGACCTACAACACCTCGCTCAAGGTCAACCCGCCGCTGCGTACCGAGAAGGATGCCGAGGCAATCCGTCAGGGCGTCATCGACGGCACCGTAGACGTCATCGTCACCGACCACGCTCCCCACACCCCGTGGGAGAAGGCCCGTGAGTTCGAGCTTGCGCCCTTCGGCATGATCGGCCTCGAGACCTCGCTGGCTCTCGTGCTTACCGAGCTGGTCAACACCGGCAAGATGGGCATGGGACGCATGGTCGAGCTTATGGCCATCAAGCCGCGTGAGATCTTGGGCCTCGACCAGGTTCAGGTCAGGGCAGGCTCCGTTGCCGACCTGACCGTGTTCGATCCCACCGCCACCTGGACGGTCGGCGAGGGCGGCTACGAGTCGCGCGCCGAGAACTCCGGTTTTGCCGGCCGCACGCTCACCGGTCGTGCCACCGATGTGTTTGTCGGCGGTAAGCAGACGCTTGCCGACGGCTGCATCTGCTAGCATAGCCTTATCGCTTTTGTGCGCGGCGCCCTTGCGGTGCCGCGCTTTCTGTTCGCCTGAACCATGCAACCGCATGGGGGATTGGAGCGTCTATGCCCACACCTTCCACTGCACGCATGCACGACTTCGAGGTCGTCTCGAACCAGGAGATCGCCGACGGCATCTTCTCGCTCGTTATCTCGGCCCCCAAGCTTGCAAGTGCGCTCAAGCCCGGTCAGTTCGTGAATATTGCCGTGCCGGGCGATGCTTCCTCGCTGCTTCGCGTGCCCCTGAGCTTCTATCGTGCCGACGCCGAGGCCGGCACCGTCGAGCTGTGGTACGCCGTCGTGGGCGATGATACCCGTCGTCTGTCGCAGATGGCCCCTGGCTCCACCTCCAACCTGCTGGGCCCTGGCGGCCGCGGCTGGTTCGTGCCCGAGGGTACCAGGAAAGCACTGCTCGTCGCCGGCGGCATTGGCGTTCCGCCCGTGCTCTGCCTGGCTGGCATGCTTGCCGAGCAGGGCGTGGACGTTGACGTATGCCTGGGCTTTGGCACCGCTTCCAAGGCCGTGGGCGTCGATGAGTTTCGCGCGCTGGGAGCCACGGTCAACGTGTGCACCGATGACGGCTCGTTGGGCACGCACGGCTTCTGCACCGATCCTGCCGCCGAGCTGCTCGGCGAGGGCGGTTACGACTACGTCGCCAGCTGTGGTCCCGCCGTCATGATGAAGAAGGTTGCCGCCGCTGCCGCCGAGGCCGGCGCGTACTGCGAGGTGTCGCTCGAGCGCATGATGAGCTGCGGCTTTGGTGCCTGCAACACCTGCAATGTCGAGACGGTCGACGGTATGAAGGGCGCCTGCATGTGCGGCCCCGTGTTCGATGCTTCCAAGGTGGTGGTCTTCTAGTGGGTACCGTGAACATGGCCGTCGATTTCGGCGGCGTCAAGATGCAGAACCCCATCAACACCGCAGCCGGTACCTTTGGCTACGGTTGGCAGTTCCAGAACTTCTTCGATGTCTCCCAGCTGGGTGCCATCACCACCAAGGGTTGCGCTGCCGAGCCCTGGCCCGGCAATCCCGCACCCCGCATGGCCGAGATCCCCGGCGGCATGATCAATTCCGTGGGCCTGCAGAACCCTGGTGTGGCCGCTTTCGCCCGCGAGTCCGGTCCGTGGCTCGAGCAGCTCTCCAAGGACGGTTGCCAGGTCATCTGCCAGGTCGCCGGTCATTCCGTGGACGAGTTTGTTCGTGCGCTCGAGATGTATGTCGAGCTGTGCCCCTGGGCTGCCGGCTATGAGATCAACGTGAGCTGCCCCAACATTGCCGCCGGCGGTGCCGCCATGGGCTCCACGCCCGAGGGCGCCTCTGGCGTCATGGCCGCCTGCCGCAAGGTGACCGACAAGCCGCTGTTCGTAAAGATGGCCCCGGTCAACGTCGCCGAGATCGCCAAGGCCCTCGAGGCCGCGGGAGCCGATGGCCTTTCGGTCATCAACTCCATCCAGGGTATGGCCATTGACGTTCATACCCGCAAGTCCCGTGTGGCCAAGCCTAAGGGCGGCCTTTCGGGTCCGCTGTGCCACCACATCGCCGTTCGTATGGTCTGGGAGGTTGCCCAGGCCGTCGATATCCCCATCAACGGCGTCGGCGGCGTCATGACCGGTGAGGACGCGGCCGAGTTTATCCTGGCCGGCGCCACCTGCGTATCGGTCGGTATGGCCAATTTCGTCGATCCGTGCGCCTCGATTAAGATCGCGCGCGAGCTCGAGGCCTGGGCCGAGTCCCAGGGCGTGAAGGACATCAACGAGCTGGTAGGTGCTTTCGAATGCTAGAGACCGATGCCCGCGACCGCGTTATCGTCGCCCTCGACTGCGACCGTGAGCGTGCGCTCGAGCTCGCCCATGAGCTTTCGGGCCATGCCGCTTGGCTTAAAGTGGGCATGACGCTCTATTACGCTGAGGGTCCCGAGATCGTCAAGACCTTTAAAGACCTGGGCTTTAAGGTCTTCCTCGACCTTAAGTTCCACGACATTCCGCATCAGGTGCGCGGTGCCGCTCGCTCGGCCTCGCTTGCCGGCGCCGACCTGCTTTCGGTTCACGGCTTGGGTTCGGGTGCTATGCTCGCCGCCTGCCGTGAGGGTGCCGAGGAGGCGCGCGAGGATCGAGCCAAGCTCGTCGCCATCACCGTGCTTACGAGTATGAATCAGGATGCGTTGAGCGAGATCGGCGTCGAGTTGCCCGTTGCCGAGGAGGCCGCCCGTCTGGCAAAACTCGCCCAGGCCAACGGTATCGACGGCATCGTGTGCTCGCCGATGGAGGCTCATGACATGCGTGAGCTGCTGGGCCCCGATGCGCTGATTGTGACCCCGGGCGTGCGTCCTGTTGGTGCTGCGCTGGGCGATCAGTCCCGCGTGGCCACGCCTTCCCAGGCTATCGAGCGCGGCGCGAGCCATATCGTGGTTGGCCGCCCCATTACCGGCGCCGATGATCCGGTTGCCGCGTTTGACGCCATCGTTGCCGAGCTGGTCGAAAACGTCGCATAAAAGATTCCCTTAAGTCACCACTTTTGGGTCTCATTAGCACAAATTAGCCCCTGTGCCTGCGAAAACTTTCCCATCCTTTGTGTGGAATCGCAGGTCAGGGGCTCATCTTTTAGCGCGATATATTGCACTTTTTGCGGGTATCGTCTAACCTATGGAGCCGCGATTGGCCATTTTGTACGTTTTACGTGCTAAAATGCCAAATATTGAATCAGATATAACCCAACTATTTGGAGGTACGAATGGCACTCCCTCAGCTTACCGATGAGCAGCGCAAGCAGGCTCTTGAGAAGGCTGCCGCCGCGCGTCACGCTCGCGCAGAGCTCCGTGAGCAGATCAAGAAGGGCGAGAAGTCCCTCGAGTCCGTGCTCAACTCCGATGACCCCATTGCTTCTCGCATGAAGGTTTCCACCCTCATCGAGTCTCTTCCCGGTTATGGCAAGGCTAAGGCCGCCAAGATCATGGAGGAGCTCGGCATCTCCGCTACCCGTCGCGTCCAGGGCCTTGGCGTCCGTCAGCGCGAGCAGCTCCTCGAGCAGCTGACCAAATAAGTGAGCGCTCAGGATTCAAAGCTCTTTGTGATTTCTGGACCGTCAGGCGCGGGCAAGGGCACGCTCGTCACTCGTGTGCGCGAGCGTCGCTCTAACCTGGGCCTGACGGTTTCGGCTACCACGCGAGCCCCACGCAAAGGCGAGGTCGACGGCGTCAATTACTTTTTCCTGACGCGCGAGGAGTTCGACCGCCGCGTGGCAAACGGTGAGTTTGTTGAGTGGGCCGAGGTCCACGGTAACTGCTACGGCACGTTGGTGAGCGAGGTCCAGTCCAAGCTCGCCTCTGGATCGTCTCTCATCTTGGAGATCGATGTCCAGGGTGCCTTGCAGGTCAAGGAGCGTTTTCCCGAGGCCGTGCTGATCTTTATCAAGCCACCCTCGCTCGAGGTGCTCCGCGAGCGTCTGGTCGGTCGCGGCACCGAGACGCCCGAGACGATTGAGCTGCGTATGGCAAACGCCGCCCATGAGCTTGCCCTTGCCGACCGCTACGACGACGTCGTGGTGAATGATGATCTCGACCGCGCGACCGATGAGCTCGTTCGCGTTCTCGATATGCATGAAAGGATCTGAGGTCCGTGTCCGTTGTAAAGCCTTGCATTGACGATCTTCTGGAGAAGACCGATCACAACCGCTTCCTGCTCGCTTCGCTTGCCTCCAAGCGTGCTTGCGACATCAATAGCATGCTGCGTGGCCAGCATAACCGCGTGCTTGCCGTTCAGGATGTCGACGACATCACCATCGCGCTCTCCGGCGCCGACACCATCTCGATGGCTATGGACGAGATCGTCGACGGCGATATCTCCTACGACGAGGCCCGTTACGAGAAGGCGCTCGGCCATAAGGTTGCTGAAGCCTAAATGGCAGCTCGCGTCTGCCTGGTCCACTATCACGAGGTTGGACTGAAGGGCAAGAACCGCGCACATTTTGAGCATATCCTCATGGATAACATTAAGGCGGCTTTGGCCGCCTTTTCCGTGAATGCCGTGTCTCGAATTTCCGGTTATATCCTCGTGACCTTTAACGAGCATCAGGCCGACGAGGCGGCGCGTGTCATCCGCACCGTCCCCGGCGTTGCCCGTGTGTCCCTGGCGTACCACACCAACCGCGACCCGCAGGAGTACTGCGCCGCCGCCGTCAAGGCGCTGCGAGAGTTTGGCCCCTTCGATTCGTTTAAGGTTCACGCCAAACGCTCCAATACCGACTATGAGCTCACCTCGATTGATATCAATCGTCAGGTGGGCGAGGTGCTGTGTGAGGCCTTCCCCGATAAAAAGGTTCAAATGCACGACCCCGATGCGATGGTGCACGTACTGGTGGTCCAGGGTAGCGTTTACGTGTACGCGCGCTCCGAGCGCGGCGTGGGCGGTCTGCCGGTGGGTTCTGCCGGCAAGGTCGTGACGCTTCTGTCGTCGGGCATCGATTCTCCGGTGGCGACCTGGATGCTCGCGCGGCGCGGCGCGGTGTGCGTGCCGGTACATTTCTCCGGTCGTCCGCAGACGCCCGATACGAGCGAGTATTTGGTGCAGGACATCATCCGTGCGCTTGAGCCGGGTGTGCAAATCGGCCGCCTGTACGTGGTGCCGTTTGGCGACTGCCAGCGCGAGATTTCCGTCACCTGCCCCAGCAACCTGCGCGTGATCATGTATCGCCGCATTATGTATTCGGTTGCCGAGCGCATTGCGCATATCGAGGGTGCCAAGGCCATCGTGACCGGCGAGTCGCTCGGTCAGGTTGCCTCCCAGACGCTCGAGAACATCATGGCCGTCAACGAGGCCGTGAAGATTCCCGTGTTCCGTCCGCTCATCGGGTCCGACAAGCAGGAGATCATTGCGCGCGCTCAGGAGATCGGCACGTTCGATATTTCCACCGAGGCGGCGCCCGACTGCTGCACGCTGTTTATGCCGCGTCGTCCCGAGACGCACGCCAAACTCGATGCCGTGCACGAGGCCTGGGAGTTGTTCGACCACGAGGAGATGATTGAGCGCTTGCTTAAGCAGACCGAGTACATCGACTTTTCCAGCAACACGTATAAGGCCCCTAAGACCTTAAAACGCAAACATTCGGAGCTTGCTCCGCGTGAGATTTACCAAGATCACGAGTAATTGCCTGCATAGACCGACGATGCGCCTGTATCGTCGGTCTTTTTGTATCTGGGTTTTTGGCGATAAACGGTTCATTTATCGACGTGTGCCTGAATAAATGGACATTTTTTCGCAAGGTTTTGGTCAGCTTTTGGTTTGACCGCGAAAACTGGTATGGACGTGCGGAAGCTTCGGCGTTCGTTTCCTGACACGATGGTGTTGGGAGGTGTTTGCTATGGCGCAGCGCGAGCAACACGAACGGGTTAAACGGATGGACCGCTGGGCAGATAAGCTGCTCGGCCATAAGGCGGTGGTCGTGGCGATTCTGGTTGTCATTGCCGCCGCGAGCGGCTTAGCGATGGCGAGTTTTAATAGCCGCTCCAGCGGCGTGTCGTTTGAGCGTAGTGATGAGTCGAGCGCCTCGGATGTGCGCTCCGCTGGGGATGATTCTTCTGATGATTTCGATGAGTCTTCGGCCAAGAGCTCCTCTGCTGCCGAGGTGTACGTCGATGTGGATGGCGCCGTTGTGAGGCCTGGTGTGTATCGGCTCAAAGATGGAGCACGGGTGTCCCAAGCGATCGATGCCGCCGGAGGGCTTACGGCCGAGGCGGATGTGACAGGGCTTAATCGTGCGTCTAAGATCACAGATGGGCAAAAGATCTATGTTCCGACGGTGGGGGAGCAACAAGCGGCTGCGGCGGTCGGCGGGGCCGAAAGCGGTGCTGCCACGACACCTGGCGCGGGGTCTTCTTCGGGGCTCGTGAACATCAATACGGCAAGTGCGGCGGAGCTGCAGACGCTTTCGGGCATTGGGCCTTCTATGGCTCAGTCGATTATCGACGAGCGGACAAAGAACGGTGCTTTTGCCTCAGTCGATGACCTGATGCGCGTATCGGGAATCGGTGAGAAGAAGCTCGCCAAAATCAAAGATTGCATTTGCGTATGAGTGCGACCGAGCGCGAGCAAGTGATGCCACCACGGCCATTGATGCCGTGGACGATGGCACTTTGTGCCGGCTTGTGTGTGAGCTGTGGCTTGGTACTTAACATGGCGGCCGATTTGCTGCTGGGTGAGCGGACGACACCCGTCACATTGCTTATGGCCATCCCCGTTGCGGCTGCGGCTTGCATCGTGTTGGCTCGGTTCCGTATGCGCCCTGCACGGTGGAGGCGATGGCTGTATGCCGCGGCTCTCGGCCTCGTGGCGGGGGCGGTCGTATCCGCGGGTTGGGCGATTGGGGCGCTGCGTGCTTCGAGGGCGCTGGATAATCGGGCTGCGAGCAGTCTTGAATTTGTTGTGCGCGGTGACCCGTCCATCAATGACGGTGCGTACTCCTATACCTGCGATGCGTATGCGGGCGAAAAGTGTTTAGGTCAGGTGCGGCTGTCGTGTGATCGCGAGCTCGGCGTCGGTTCGCATGTACGTGCTATCGGCCGCGTTTCGCGCTTTGAGAACGATGCGTATGGGCGCTCGCGCGTACTCCGAGGCGAGGTGCGCAAGGTTAAAGCCGTTCGGATTGTGTCGGTCGATGAGGGCTCTCCGGGGCCGCTGCTTCGGCTGCGAAATGGGCTGCTTGCGTCCATCGCGCCTGCGACCGACCCGGCGCGTTCGCTCATAGCCGGTGTCGTTTGCGGTCGTTCGGCCGAGCTGCGTGCCCAGCCGGCGGGCGACTGGTTTTCGGTGACGGGAACGGCGCATCTTATCGCCGTCTCGGGCAGCCATTTGGCTATCGTGGGGTTTGTAATCGAGGGTGTCTTGCAAAAGACTCGGTGTTCACGTGGTCTTCAGCGGGCGATATTGGCGATAACGCTTGTGGGCTACGCTGCCTTTACGGGTGCGTCTCCCTCGGCCGTGCGCGCGTGCTGCATGGTCTTCGCGACGCTTGTCGTAAACGGTGTGGGGCGTCGCCGGCACGGCCTTTCGGCACTCTTCGTATCTATGTCCATCTTTGTGCTACTGCGGCCGACGGTGCTGTTCGAGATGGGCTTTCAGCTTTCATGTGCCAGCGTCTTTGCCATTCTGTGCTTTTGCCCCTATGCGACCTACGCTTTGAGTGAGTTGGGTGTGCCGCCGGGCATTGCCAGCATGCTTTCCGTCACGCTGTGCTCGCAGTTGGCGACGCTGCCTATCACCATTCCTGCCTTTGGTGCGTTCTCGCTCATTGCTCCGTTGGCGAATGCGGTCATCGGTCCGGTGGTGAGTCTACTGCTCGCTGTGTCGATCGTGCTGGTTCCCTTTTCGCTCGTGGCGCCGTTGCAGGTTTGGGCGCTCGTTGTGCCCATGATTGCCGCGCGTTGCGCACTGTTCTTCGAACAGCTCTTTGCCGCCGTTCCGGGTGCATCCGTGAGCGTGCCGCCCGATAGCATGTGGATATACCTTGTGCCGTGTTTTCTGGGGATCCTTCTAGTCTGGTGGCCGCGCCCGCAGGCACGACCTATGGCTGCTGGGCTTGTCTGCTTGGCGCTCCTGGTGGGGATTCCGTACATCTACTGGGATCGCTTCGCTCCGCCTTCGGTAACGGTGCTCGATGTGGGGCAGGCCGATGCCATTCTTATACGCCAGGGTGGCGCAGTGGTGCTCGTTGACTGTGGGCTCGATGAGCGCGTGGTGTCGGCGTTGGTTCGCAATAACGTCCACCATATCGACGCCGTCTTCGTGACACATTGGGATGAGGATCATTGGGGTGGCCTTCCTGATGTGCTCGATCAGTTTTCGGTTGGAACCATTGTGGTCGCGGCCGATGCGCTTGACGGCGCGCCTGCTGAGGTCCTGAATCGCCCCGGCGTAACGTATCGGCAGGTGGCTTGCGGAGACACGGTCGATATCGGCGCGTTTCGGACACGTGTGATGTGGCCGTTTGACACGGTGGATGGCGAGGGCAATGAGGACTCTCTTGTTTTGCTGCTTTCCTATGCTCAGGAAGGCAAGAGCTTGCGCGTGCTCCTCACTGGTGATGCCGAACTCGATCAAGAGCGCGAGTTAGTACAGGAGGTGGGTGATATCGATGTGCTCAAGCTAGGGCATCACGGCTCAAAAGTTTCCGTCGACACAGACCTGCTGGGCACGCTTAAGCCCGAGCTCTCTATCGCGAGTGCGGGCGAGGGCAACCGCTACGGCCATCCATCCGATGCCTGCATCGATGCCGTTAAGGAAGCGGGTGGTGCGTTCGCATGCACCATCGAACACGGCGACATTACCGTCACGCCGACTGCGAAGGGCTTTGCGATGCGATGCCAGCGACCGTGATGCTGCCGTTGGCGCGCGGTGGGCCCCTGGGCTAAAATGGCACGGTACGAACACGGGAGCCTGCGAGAGGGGAGCGCAATGTCCGAAACCGGTCTGCTGCCGGCATATCTGATCGTCGGTACCGATGGGGTCAAGCGCGACCACGCCGTCTCGCGTATGAAAGCTCGCTTGGAAAAGTCGGGTATGGTTGAGTTCAACCTCGACGAACGCGACATGACGAAAGATCCCGATATCGAGTCGATCATCGGTTCGCTCAATACCTTTCCCATGGGTAGCGAGTTTCGCCTGGTGATCCTCGACGGCTGCTCCAAGCTTGCCAAGGCGGTCTCGGAACCGCTCGTTGAGTACCTCGCAAGTCCTAGCCCCACGACGGTCTGTCTCATTATCGCCGACTCACTTGCCAAGAATACGCGTCTGTATAAGGCAATCGCCAAGATCGACAAGAAGGCTATCGTCGACTGCTCGGGTACCAAGCGCTGGGAACTGCCGCGCCGCGTTCAGCAGATGGCTACGCAGCACGGTAAGTCCATCTCGACGGCTGCTGCCGAGGAGCTCGTCTCGCGTTCGGGCGAAAACACGCGCATGCTCGATAACGACTTGGCAAAGCTCGCCCAGATGGTCGAGGTGCCCCAGATTGAGCTTACAGACGTTGAGCGTTGGATTGTGCGTACGGCCGAGGTTCAGCCTTGGGACTTCCTCAACGCCGTCTCGGCTCGCGATATGCGGCGTTCGCTCGAGCTCTTTAAGCTTCTGCCCTCCAAGAGCTACGTGTGGACCTACACGCTGCTATGCGGTCGCATCCGTGAGCTGATCGTCGCCAAGGCGCTCGATGGGCGTGGGCAGGCGCGTGAGCTCGCCGCGACGCTCAAGCTTCAGGCCTGGCAGGTCAAGAATCACCTTACCTGGGCTCGTCGTTTTTCTATGACCGAGCTCGTTGCCGCGCTCGAGGGCGCCGTCGATGTGGAGCTCGCGCTCAAGGGCTCGGCCGATTCTCAGACTGCGCTTTTGCTCTGGATTACGAACATCTTGAGAAAATCGTGATGATACCTGCCTATTTGACAAATTCGTTCTATCCCTTTGAAGGGGAGCGTGCTATAGTAGGCGCTTGCATGACCTCACCGTGTCTCAGAGGTGTCATACATTTTTTGCAAGGAACTCGAAAGGAACTCCAGAAGTGGCAAACATCAAGTCTCAGAAGAAGCGTATCCGCACCAATGAGGCAGCTCGCATGCGTAACAAGGCTGTCAAGTCCGAGCTCAAGACGCTGACCAAGCACGTCCAGTCCGCCGTCGCCGAGGGCGACGCCGAGAAGGCCCAGGCTGCCCTCAAGACCGTCACCAAGCGTCTCGACATGGCTGCCGCTAAGCATGTCATCCACAAGAACCAGGCTTCCAACCGCAAGTCCGGTCTTGCCAAGCTCGTGAACAGCATCAACGCCTAAGTTGTAAATTTCACACCACACAGATTACGCGCATAAATGGAGCCTGTTTTATGGAACAGGCTCCATTTTTTGTACCGCTCGGGTAAGATAGTCCGCATGAATACTTCAATTGACATTTCCCACATCCGCAACTTCTCGATCGTTGCGCATATCGACCATGGCAAGTCCACGATCAGTGACCGCATCCTCGAGCTCACCCATACTGTCGATGAGCGCGACATGGAGTCGCAGCTGCTTGACACGATGGACATCGAGCGCGAGCGCGGCATCACGATCAAGTCCAATGCCGTCCGCGTGTCCTATGACGCCGACGACGGCGAGACGTATCAGTTCAACCTGATCGATACGCCGGGCCACGTTGACTTCACCTATGAGGTCTCGCGTTCGCTGGCCGCATGCGAGGGTGCGGTACTCGTCGTGGACGCCACTCAGGGCGTCGAGGCGCAGACCGTTTCCAATGCGACGCTCGCCATGAACGCCAACTTGGACATTGTTCCGGCCATCAACAAGATCGACCTTCCCTCGGCGCACCCCGACGAGGTTAAGACCGAGATCGAAGACGATCTGGCCATTCCCGCTGACGATGCCGTGTGCGTGTCGGGCAAGACCGGCGAGGGCATCCACGATCTGCTGGAGTCCATCGTCTTTTTGATCTCGCCTCCCAAGGGCGATGCAAATGGCCCTCTCAAGGCACTGATTCTGGATTCGTACTTCGATGAGTACCGCGGCGTCGTCGCCACGGTGCGTGTCTTTGACGGTTCCATCAAAAAGGGCGATACCCTGCGCATGATGCAGGCCAAGGGCGACTTCTTGGTCGACGGCGTGGGCGTCAAGCGCCCTGCCGAGACGCCGGTCGATGCTCTGACCGTCGGCGAGGTCGGTTATGTGGTCACGGGTCTGAAGGACCCCGAGGCTGTGCGCGTGGGCGATACCCTTACGTGGGCTTCGAACCCCTGCCCCGAGCCGCTACCGGGCTACCGTGAGGCCAAGCCCATGGTCTACACGGGCCTGTTCCCCATCGACAACAAGGACTATGAGAACCTGCGCGACGCGCTCGATAAGCTGCACGTCAACGATCCGTCGTTGGTGTGGGAGCCCGAGACGTCGGTGGCGCTGGGCTTTGGCTTCCGCGTGGGCTTCCTGGGCCTGCTACACATGGAGGTCGTCAAGGAGCGTCTGGAGCGCGAGTTCAATCTGGACCTGATCGCCACGAGCCCCTCGGTCGACTACCACGTGTACAAGACTGACGGCGAGATGATCGATGTCCGCAGCCCGCAGGATCTGCCCGAGGCCACGCGCATCGAGCGTATCGAGGAGCCCTACCTTAAGGCCAAGATCATCTGCCCGCCCGAGTACACGGGTGCCGTCATGCAGCTCGCTATCGAGCACCGTGGCGTCACGACCGATATGATCCACCTGACGAGCAAATCGGTCGAGATGCGCTTTGATATGCCGCTCGCCGAGCTCATCTTGGACTTCTTCGATCAGCTCAAGAGCCGCACCAAGGGTTACGCCTCGCTCGACTACGAGTTCAACGAATATCGCCCCTCCGAGCTCGTCAAGCTCGACATTCTGCTTTCGGGCGACGAGGTGGACGCGCTGTCGTTTATCGTGCACAAGGATAAGGCCTACGGTCTTGCCCGCGGCCTGTGCGACAAGCTCAAGGAGATCATCCCGCGACAGCTGTTCGAGGTGCCTATCCAGGGCGCCATCGGCAACAAGATCATCGCCCGCTCCACCGTTAAGGCGCGCCGCAAGGACGTGCTGGCCAAGTGTTATGGCGGCGATATCTCACGAAAGCGCAAGCTGCTCGAGAAGCAGAAAGAGGGCAAAAAGCGCATGAAGGCCATCGGTTCGGTCGAGGTTCCGCAGGAGGCCTTTATGGCGATTCTCAAGGTGGACGAGTAGGTCCATGGCGCTTTCTGAATACAGCATGCGTCTGCTGGGTTTCTATGCCGAGCAGCCGTTCCTTATGGCTCCCATGGCGGGCGTAACCGACCCTGCCTATCGCATCATGTGTCGCCGCCGCGGTGCCAACCTTGCCTACAGCGAGATGGTGAGCGTTGCAGGCCTTGCCTACGCTAGCAACAAGACCTGGCGCCTGGTGTTGCCGGCCGACGAGGAGCAGCAGATTTGCGTGCAGCTCTTTGGTTCCAAGCCCGATCAGTTTGCGAGTGCCGTCGCTGCCGTCGAGGAACGCGTGGGCGATCGCCTGTCATTGATTGATATCAACATGGCCTGTCCGGCTCGCAAGGTCGTTACCAAGGGCGAGGGCTCGGCGCTCATGCGCACGCCCGACCTGGCCGAGAAGATTGTCGAGGCGACGGTGGGCGCGGCTCATGTTCCCGTGACCGTGAAGATCCGCAAGGGTTTTTATGCCGAGGATCGCAACGCTGCAACGTTTGCCCAGATGCTCGAAGGGGCGGGCGCCTCCGCAGTTGCCGTGCACGGTCGTTGTGCCACGCAACTTTATACGGGCCAGGCCGATTGGTCTGTCGTCGATGAGGTTGCCGACGCTGTCGAGATTCCCGTGATTGGTTCGGGCGATGTGTTCTCGGCCGAGGACGCTGCTGAGCATCTGCGAGGCTCGGGTGCCAGCGCAGTGTTTATCGCGCGCGGCATCTACGGCAATCCGTGGGTGTTCGGCGATGCCCGAGCCCTTGCATTCGATGGCACGCCGGTTCCTTCTCGCTCCTCGGTCAAGCGCCTGGATGCCCTGCGCGAGCACCTGACGCTCACACACGAGCTGTTGCCGCTCATGTCACGAGCCCGTACGTATGCAAGCTGGTACTTAAAGGGCATGCCCCATGCCGCCGCCTGGCGCGCCCAGGTGGTGCGCTGCTCCACCTACGAGGAGTTTATGGCGCTGGTCGATGATATCGAGTGCGACGTGGTGGCCTGCGAGGCCGCACTTGCCGCCGGTGAGTCGGTGCCCGCTCATCCGCTGGAGGCTTAAGGGTGGCCGTTACCGCGCTGTATGTGCACGTGCCGTTTTGCGCTCAAAAATGCCGTTATTGCGACTTTGATTCGCGCAGCTTCGCTCCGTGCGACCTGGACGCTGCGCTTGATGCCTATTTTGAGCAACTGTATGCACGCCTCGATGCTTTTGGCAACGCTGGGGCACTCGGGCAGATTCGCACTGTCTACGTAGGCGGCGGCACGCCGTCGCTGGCGGGGGAGCGCCTGGTGAAACTTGCCCGTCGTATCTCCATGTGGCGTAAGCCCGTTGAGTTTACTTGCGAGGCTAATCCTGAGTCGTTGACTTCGCAGCTCACCGCGGCGCTTGCCGGGGTGGGCGTCACGCGCATTTCTCTGGGAGTCCAAACCCTCGACAACGACGAGCTTGCTGCGATTGGCCGTATTCACGATGCCGATCGGGCGCTCGCTGCCATCGCGACGGTCAAGAACGCTGGGCTTGACGTGTCGTGCGATCTTATGTGTGGGCTTCCCGGACAGACCGCAGCGAGTTGGAAGAGCACGCTCGATGGCGTGCTGACGGCGGCTCCGCATCATGTGTCGGTTTACCCGCTCACGCTCGAGGAGGGGACGCCCCTCTATCGCATGGCGTGCCGCGATGAGTCGCTCGAGCCCGATGAGGATTTCCAAGCCGCATGCATGGACGTTGCGCGCGAGCGGCTGAGTTCGGCGGGCTACCATCCGTATGAGGTGGCGAGCTACGCGCTCGATGGGCATGAATGCGCCCACAACATTGCCTATTGGACCGGACAGGGCTATTTGGGTTTGGGTCGTTCTGCCGCCGGTATGCTCGACGCCGAGGATTTCGATCGCTTGGCCGGGCTGTATCCCGACGTGCCTGCTCGCGGCGAAGCGCATCGCGTGCGTCTGGTACAACGCGACGATGCCGCGACGACCTTTGATGCCGAGTATCTGTCGCAGCGCGAGGCGGTGGCCGAGGATTTGATGCTTGCCTGCCGCATGACACGTGGCATTGGGTCCGAACTGTTGGTTCACTCGGCAAGCGTGATTGCTGCAGACGAGCTGGCGGCGGCCTGCGACCGTGCGCTCGAGTTGGGCCTTGCCACCTGGGCGCCCGATCATGTTGAAGGACAGGCGGGGCGCGTCACCTCAAAAGACGTTATCGCAGGTCGCGCCCGCGCCCGTTTAGCGCCCACCCACCTGGGCTGGCTCGATGGAAATGTTCTGTTCGAGCTGTTTTGGGGTCTAGCTTAGGCCGCTCGGGTAGAATTACCGGAATATATACGCTGCTGTGAGCAGGAGGTTGCCGCGCATGGCGACAATGAACGAAAAAGATTACTACGAGATTCTGGGTGTCTCCAAGGACGCCACCTCGCGTGATATTCAAAAGGCCTTCCAGCAAAAGGCCCGCAAGCTCCATCCGGACGTCAATAAAGAGCCAGATGCCGAGGAAAAGTTCAAAGAGGTTTCCGAAGCCTACGCCGTGCTTTCGGACGAGCAGAAGCGTGCTCGCTATGACGCCATGCGCTCGGGCAATCCCTTTGCCGGTGCGCCGACGGCTTCGCCCTATGGCGGCGGCTATGCCGGCAGCGCGGGCTATGGCAATCCCTTTGAGGGCGGTTTCCCCTTTGGGGGCGCCTGGGGCCAGCCCCGTCGCGGCCAGGCTGCCTATAATCCCGAGAACGGCGCCAACGTGGTCGTCGATATCAAGCTTGACGCCAAAGAGGCCAAGGAGGGCGCCCGCAAGACCGTGCGCTACACGCGCTTCGATACCTGTGGTCACTGCGGCGGCTCGGGTTCTGTATCATCCGATCACGCCCATACCTGCCCGAGCTGCGGTGGTCGCGGCCATATCGATGTCGACCTGTCCTTCCTGTTTGGTGCGGGTACGTTCCAGTCGGTTTGTCCCGAGTGCGGCGGTTCCGGCAAGGTCGTTGCCGACCCGTGCCCCGATTGCGGTGGCAGCGGCCGTACCCGCGTAACCTCCGAGCAGACGATTGAGTTTCCCGCCGGCACGCATGATGGCGACGAGGTGCGCATCCCCAACATGGGCCACGCCGGCACGAACGGCGCTTCGGGCGGTGACCTGGTCGGTCGTGCACACGTTGAGGCCGAGCGCCTGGAGGGTAAGGCTCGCACCGGCTTCTACCTCATGGGTATCATCGCGCCGTTTTTGGTGCTGTCGGCCATCTCGGGCGTGTTTTCCGCCTTTGCCATGATGTGCTTCATTCCGTTTGCCATGGGCTTGTTCATGGTGCTGTCGGACGGCGTGCTTCATCGCAGCCTGCTGTGGTGGAAACGCGGTGCGATGCAGTTTGCCAATGGATTTGCCAACGGTTTTATGTTCGCGCTCGTGTCGGTTTGGTTCGCGAGCTGCTCGCAGCGGGCCGTGCTTTCGCCGTACGGAATGCAATAACATCAAACCCTCTGTTTGCGCCCGGCCCGGCTTGGGTATAGGACGCACTGTGACAATAATGAAAGTTGGAAGGATTCGGTCGTGTCGGAAAATAGGGATTACTACGAGGTACTTGGCGTTGACAAGGATGCCGACGCGCGGACGATTAAGCGCGCGTTTCTAAAGAAAGCCCGTACGGTACACCCGGATGTTTCGGACGACCCCGAGGCCGAGGCCAAGTTCAAAGAGCTCAACGAGGCCTATTCTGTTCTTTCCGACGAGCAGAAGCGTGCTAACTACGATCGTTACGGCACCGCGGACGGCCCCGGTGGCTCTGGCTATGTCGACATCAACGACATCTTTGGCGGCATGGGCATGGACGACCTGTTCTCGTCGTTCTTTGGCGGTGGCGCCGGCGGTGGCGCTCGCAGCCGTCGCGAGCGCCGTCGCGGTCGCGATATGGCCATCTCCCTTTCGGTGACGCTCGAGGAGGCGGCGCTCGGCTGCAAAAAGACGATCAGCTATGACCGTCTTGCCCCGTGCGAGGACTGCAATGGTACCGGCAAGGCCGAGGGCGCGACCGAAAAGCAGTGCAGCCGCTGTCACGGCACAGGCTATGTGACGACGGTCCAGCGTTCTTTCCTGGGCCAGGTTCAGTCCTCTTCGCCCTGTCCCGACTGCCACGGCGAAGGCACGGTCATCGACCATCCCTGCGAGACCTGCGACGGTCAGGGCCGCACGCCTTCGCACGAAAAGATTGACATCGATATTCCCGCTGGTGTTTCGACCGGCCGCCAGCTGCGCGTGAGCGGTTTTGGAGAAGCCGGCCTTCGTGGCGAGCCGTCGGGCGACCTGATCGTCAACGTGCGTGTCGCCGACCACGAGCGTTTTAAGCGTAATGGCGATGACCTGTATTTGGTGAGCGATATCTCGATTGCGCAGGCCACGCTCGGTTGCGAGATTGAGGTCGAGGGCATTATGCCTGACGAGGTCGTCAAGGTGTCGGTTCCCGCCGGCACACAGTACGGTGACACCGTGAGCGTCAACAATTACGGCATGCCGCGTATCGGCGGTGGCGGTTCGCGCGGTCGTCTGGTCGTGCAGCTGCGCGTGGTCGTCCCCACCAATCTCTCCAACAAGCAGCGCGAGCTGCTTCGCGCCTTTGCCGATGAGATGGGCGATGACGTCGCATCCGGCAAGAAGTCTGTGACCGACCGTATCAAGAGTGCCCTCGACGACATCCTCGATTAAGGAGCCCGTGTGCTCGCACCTCATATCTCTGTTGTCAACCTCGGTTGTCGTGTCAACCGGGTTGAGTCCGACCGTATCACTGCCGATCTTATGCGCTTGGGCTTTGCGATGGTGGAGCCCCAGGACGCCGCTCTGATCGTTATCAATACCTGTGCCGTGACGGGGGAGGCCGAGGCCAAGACCCGCAAGGCCGTCCGTCACGCCCTGGCCTATCCGGGCGAGCCTTACGTGGTCGTAACCGGCTGCGTCGTCAACCTGCATCCCGAGGAGCTGCTGGAGCTTTCCGATCGCGTGATCGCCGAACCGTCCAAGATTGACGTCGCCGAGCGCGTCTGCGAGGTGCTGGGCGTCGAATCCGATAGCGTGCCCGCCTGCAGCGATGGCGACGTGGTCGATGCGCTCGGTCGTTCGCGGCTGGGCGTGAAGATCCAGGATGGCTGCAACCACCGCTGTACCTATTGCATCGTGTGGAAGGCCCGCGGCCCCGAGCGTTCCGTGCCCGTCGAGTCCGTGCTCGAACAGGTGCGTGAAGCTCAGGAGGCCGGCGTGCCCGAGGTCGTGCTGACCGGCGTGAATCTGGGTGCCTATGACGGCAAGAGCGCGACCGACGAACATGTCGAGATCGATGAGCTGCTCCAGGCCATCATGGAGCGCACCGAGATCGCCCACGTGCGCATCTCCTCGGTGGAGCCCATGGATATTTCCGAGCGCTTGCTCAAGGTGATGGCTCGCTATCCGAAGCGTATCGCGCCGTTTTTGCACCTGCCTGTGCAGTCCGGCTGCACGGCGACGCTGCATCGCATGGGCCGTCCCTATAGCGCCGAGGCGTTCGAGGACACGGTGCGCATGATTCGCGCTAACCTGCCCCAGGCGTCTCTTTCATGCGATGTCATCGTCGGTTTTCCTGGCGAGACGGACGAGGAGTTCGAGGAGTCGCTGGCGCTGTGCCGTCGCGCGGGCTTTTCGCGCATGCACGTGTTTCGCTATAGCAAGCGTCCCGGTACTCTTGCGGCCGATATGCCCGATCAGGTGCCGCCCGAGATTATGGCCGAACGCAGCCGTCGCATGCGCGCCGCCGCACAGGAGCTTGCGATCGCCGATGCCCGCCGTCGCGTGGGCACGGTCGAGCGTGCGGTGCTCGAGTATGGCGACAACCTGACGCTCGGCTCGTTCCATCATGCCCGTCTCGATGATACCTGTGGACTCACAGCCCCGTGCCTGCTCGATGTTGCTATCATCGGAGTCGATGATTCTGGCTTGGTCCATGCACGCAGGGAGGTTCATGGAAGCCTCGAAGATTAGACTTACCGTTCCCGAGGGTATCGATCCCTCGCGCGTTTTGGGCGCCGGCGACGGCGTCCTTCGTGCACTCGAGAACTTGGTGCGCGCCCATGTGGTTGCCCGCGGTGACAGCGTTGCCGTGAGCGGCGATCCGGACGAGGTTGAGCTGGTCGCGCGTTTTTTCGAACACGCCTTTCGTGAGGCTGCTGCCGGGCGCACGCTTTCTGCCGATGATGTCTCGCGCTGTCTGGCCGTTCTGCGCGACGGCGAGCATGATGCCTCGTCGCTGCGCGATGACTTGCTGCTATCCTATCGCGGTCGCGTCATCCGCCCCAAGACGCTCGGTCAAAAGCGCTATGTGGATGCCATCCGCTCGCATACCATCACGTTTGGCCTCGGTCCCGCCGGTACCGGTAAAACCTATCTGGCCATGGCGCTTGCCGTCGCCGCGCTCAAGCGCCATGAGGTGGGCCGCCTGATCCTGACGCGCCCGGTTGTCGAGGCAGGGGAGAACCTGGGCTTTTTGCCCGGCACCCTCGAGGAAAAGATCGACCCGTATATGCGTCCGCTCTATGATGCCCTCTTTGACATGATGGATCGCGAACGCACTGATGAGCTTATGGAGCGTGGCGTGATCGAGATCGCCCCGCTTGCCTACATGCGCGGTCGAACGCTGAGTGATGCCTTTGTGGTGCTCGATGAGGCACAAAACACGACGCCCGAGCAGATGAAGATGTTCCTGACGCGCCTGGGTTTTAATTCCAAGTTCGTGATTACCGGCGACCTGAGCCAGCGCGACCTGGTGGGTCGTCGTGGCGGTCTTGCCGACGTTGAGCAGATTTTGGGTCGTGTCGACGATGTCGCATTTTCTCACCTCGAGCGTGCCGACGTGGTGCGCCATGCCTTGGTGGGGCGTATCGTCGAGGCATACGATGCATACGACGATGCGCGCGAGCAGCGCTCGCGCGACCGAAAGGAGTCCCGTTGAGTGTATTGATCAGCAACGATGCCGAGCTCGATACGCTGCTCGATGCCCAGGAGGTGGAGCACATCTGCGGAGTTGTGCTTGCCGCCGAGGGTGTTGAGCGTGAGGTCGAGATTTCCCTTTCGTATGTCGATGAGGACGAGATGCACGAGCTCAACCACAAGTGGCGCGGTATCGACCGCACCACCGATGTCCTCTCGTTTGAATGCGACTCAGCCTTTGACGAGGACATTCCCGCCGACGAGACGCTCGAGCTCGGCGATATTATCCTGGCCCCGCAGGTCATTACCCGCCAGGCCCCCGGCTTTGGTAACAGTCCCGCCGACGAGTGCCGGCTGATGCTTGTTCACGGCATGCTGCACCTGCTGGGCTATGACCACATCGAGGACGACGAGGCCGAGGTCATGGAGGCACGTGAGGATGCCATTCTGAGCGACCTGGCGCTCGAGCGCGGCGAGGACCCCAAGCTGGTCCACGTCGGCCCCATAACCAATCATGCCCACGACTAGGAGCCGTCTATGATTCCCGGATCGAACAAGGACCATCCGTCCTTTTTAAAGTCGTTCTCATACGCTATGGAGGGCTTCGTCACCGCCGTCAAGACCGAGCGCAATATCAAGGTCATGCTCGTGGCGGGCGTGTGCACCGTCATTGCCGGCTGCATCGTGGGGCTCGATATTGCCGAGTGGGCTACGGTCATCATCTGCTGCGGCCTGGTGATTCACGGCGAGCTGTGCAATACCGCCATGGAGGCGATTGTCGACCTGGCGACCCAGGAGCTGCATCCGCTGGCCAAGCGCGCGAAAGATATTGCCGCTGCGTCTGTATACGTTCTTTCCATTACCGCCGCGATCGTGGGCTTGCTTGTCTTTGCCCACGCGCTCGACTTTATTTAGAAAGGGATTCCCATGTCCGACAATATGCAGCCTACCGATGAGGTTTTGGATGACGAGGTCCTGGACGAGGCTGAAGGTGCCGATTCGTTTGACGAGGTCGAGGAGTTCGACCCGTTTGAGGGTATGAGCGACGAGGAACTCGATGCCCTGTGCGACGAGGGCGAGACCCTCGCGGGCTTTGGTGACGTGGAACCCGGTTTCCGCAGCGGCTTTGTGGCCCTGGTCGGTCGCCCTAATGCCGGCAAGTCCACGCTGCTCAACGCCTGTTACGGCAAGAAGGTTGCTATTACCTCTCCGGTGGCTCAGACGACCCGCCGCCGTATGCGCGCCGTGGTCAACCGCTCCGGTTACCAGCTGGTCTTCGTTGATACGCCGGGTATTCACAAGCCTAAGGACGGCCTGGGCTCCGAGCTCAACAAGAGCGCGTTGTTTGAACTGAACGATGTCGATGTTGTCGCGTTTTTGATTGACGCCACCAAGCCGATTGGCAGGGGAGACGCCTGGGTCGCCGAGCGCGTCAAGAATGCCCGCTCCAAAAAGGTCCTGGTGCTCACGAAGGCCGACGAGGCCGATCCCGTCCAGGTTATGGAGCAGCTCAAGGCCGCTCACGAGCTTATGGAATACGACGATGAGATCGTGACGTCGTCGGTCAAGAACTTCAACGTCGATGCGTTTATCGAGACCGTCGCTCACTTTTTGCCCGAGGGTCCGCGCTGGTTCCCCGAGGACATGGGTACCGACGCGTCCGATGAGGCCCTCGTTGCCGAGTTTGTGCGCGAGAAGGTCCTACGTCGCACCCGCGACGAGATCCCTCACTCCGTGGGCGTCATCTGTGACGCGCTCGAGCAGACTAAGAAGGTCCTGCGCGTGCACGCCACGATTTACGTCGAGCGCGAAGGGCAGAAGGGCATCATCATCGGCAAAGGCGGCGAGATGATCAAGCATATCGGCATCGATGCCCGTCGTGACCTTGAGCGTATCTTTGGCACTCAGGTCTTTTTGGAGCTCGACGTGAAGGTCAAGGCCGGCTGGCGCGATGACGAGGCGCAGATCCGCCGCTTTGGCTATAACGCCGAAGATTAAGCCTCGGCGTTCATGGCAGGCTCTCGCACATATCGCACAAAGGTGCTCGTCCTCGATAAGACTAAGCTCAAGGAAACCGACCTGATCTTGACGATGCTCGACGAACGGGGGCGGCAGGTGCGTGCCGTGGCCAAGGGCGCACGTAAGCCTGGCGGTCGCCTTGCTGCCCGCTGTGAGCTCTTCTGCACCGTTGATATGCTGCTCGCGCATGGTCGTTCGCTCGACGTGGTTTCTCAGGCGGAGCTTATGGAGGCACCGCTCGGTGCCGCTCCTGACTACGAGACGACCTGTGCCGCCAGCGCGATTGCCGAGGTTGCGCGTGTGTGCTCGTTCGAGGATGCCGAGGATCCATTTACCTTTGCCATCACGCAGCGGGCGCTCACGCTTGTCGGCAGCGGGCTCGACTCGGCACATATGGACCTGCTCGTGGCGGCTTTTGTCTTTAAATTGCTGTCGCACGTTGGCTATCGACCCGATTTCTCGGCTTGCGTCTCGTGCGGAGACCCCATGCTGTCATATTTTTCGCCCCAGGCGGGCGGCCTCTTGTGCGGGTCGTGCGCGTCGAGCGTTCCGGGCGCCGAGCTGGTGTCGACCGGCGAGGTCGCATGGCTGCGTGCCCTGATGTCCATGACGTTCGATGCCCTTATGGTCGAGAGGGTCGATCCCCATACCGCAGCTTTTTTGCTCGGGCTTTCGCATGTGTGGGCGGCGACGCATACCGATCAGCGGCTCCGTGCTATGGAATTCATGTTGGGTCGGTGATGATGCGCAGGCGCACGCCGCTTGTGGTAACATACCGCCTGTTGGTACCTCGACCTTGGATGTTCGCTCCACCGGCGGCTTCCCAGTCCGAGGCGAATAGAGTCGCCCACGGGCGACGCGAAACGAAAGGTGAAACAATGACTGTTTCCAAAGAGCGCAAGGCGGAGCTGACCGCCCAGTTCGGTAACTCCCCGGTCGACACCGGTAACCCCAAGGTTCAGGTCGCCATCCTGTCCGAGCGCATCAAGGAGCTGACCGAGCACATGAAGTCCCACCAGAAGGACTTCCACACCCGTCGTGGCCTGCTCATGCTCGTTGGCCGTCGTCGTCGTCTTCTCTCCTACATCAAGAAGAACGACATCGTCGAGTACCGTGAGCTCATCAAGGCTCTGGGCATCCGCGACAACATCCAGTAAGGATTTGTACATGCTAAGAGCGTCCTGCGCAGCGGGGCGCTCTTTTTGTGTAAGGGCGTGAACCATCACGCTCTGAAGCGTGGCGGGGGCAGGGGGCCCGCGTCACATGAGAAGCCCGCAGGCAAGGGGCCTGTGGGGTAAAGGAGAACAATGACACTCGTATCCAAGACCTTTGAGCTGTACGGCAAGACCTACACCTTTGAGTCCGGCGAGCTTGCCAAGCAGGCCACCGGCGCTTGTCTGGTCAAGCAGGGCGACACCACGATGCTCGACACCGTGGTCGTCTCCAAGGAGCGCAAGAATTACGACTTCTTCCCGCTGACCGTCGACTTCAACGAGAAGATGTACGCTGCCGGCCGTATCCCGGGTGGCTACCTCAAGCGCGAGGGCCGTCCCAGCGAGAAGGCCACGCTCACGGCTCGTATGATCGACCGCCCGATCCGCCCGAGCTTCCCGGACGGCTTCCGCAACGAGGTGCACATCGTCGCCACCTCGCTCGTCGCCGACCAGGTTAACCCCTTCGATGTCATCAACGTCATGGGCGCCTCTTTGGCTATGACGCTCGGCGGCGTGCCCTTCGAGGGCCCGCTTGCCTGCGTGCGTATCGGCCGCAACGTTGAGACCGGCGAGTTTATCGTCAACCCCACCTATGAGGAGCGCGAGAACTCCGACCTGGACCTGGAGCTGGGCGGCTCTGCCGACTTCATCTCGATGGTCGAGGCCGGCGCCGAGGAGATCTCCGAGGACGACATGCTCGCCGCTATGAAGTTTGGTCAAGAGGCCCTCGCTGCCTTCTGCCAGGCCCAAGACGAGTTCGTCGCCGAGTGGGAGCAGGTCAACGGCGCTATCGTCAAGAAGGAGTACCCGCTTGACCAGCCCGTCGAGGAGGTCCAGGAGCGCATCTTCGCCCACTACGACGAGATGGCCGCTGCCCTGCGCGACGCCGACAAGCTCTCCCGTATCGGCAAGGTCGAGGCTCTGAAGGAGTCCATCCGTGCCGAGTTCACCGACGAGGAGCAGGCCGCCTGGGAGCGCGAGATCCCCGTGGCGCTCAAGAAGCTCGAGAAGAAGGCCATGCGCACCATGGTCGTCGAGACCGGCGAGCGCGTCGACGGTCGTGCCGCCGACGAGATTCGTCCCATCATGGTGAAGGACAACTACCTGCCGCTCGTTCATGGCTCCGGCCTGTTCCAGCGCGGTCAGACTCAGGTGCTCTCCGTGCTTTCGCTCGGTATGCTCAACGAGGGTCAGCGTCTTGATACCATCGAGCCCACCGAGGGCAAGCGCTACATGCACCACTACAACTTCCCGCCGTTCTGCACTGGCGAGACCGGCCGCATGGGCAGCCCCAAGCGCCGCGAGATCGGTCACGGCAACCTGGCCGAGCGCGCTCTGCTTCCGGTGCTCCCCGACGAGAACGAGTTCCCCTACGCCATCCGCGTGGTCTCCGAGGTCATGGAGTCCAACGGCTCCTCTTCGATGGCTTCGACCTGCGGTTCCACGCTCGCCCTTATGGACGGCGGCGTGCCCATTAAGCGCCCGGTCTCCGGCATCGCCATGGGCCTGATCCAGGAGGAGGGCAAGACCGTGGTCCTGTCCGACATTCAGGGTCTTGAGGACTTCCTGGGCGACATGGACTTTAAGGTCACTGGCACCACCGAGGGCATCACCGCCCTGCAGATGGACAACAAGGCCACCGGCCTTACCTTCGACATCCTGGCTCGCGCCCTGCAGCAGGCCAAGGAGGGTCGTGCCTTCATCCTGCAGAAGATGCTCGATGTGATCCCCGAGCCGCGCCACACCACGCGCAGCACCGCTCCGCGCATCGTCTCCATCCAGGTCCCGACCGATAAGATCCGCGACGTCATCGGTTCCGGCGGCAAGGTCATCCGCGGCATCCAGGACGAGACCGGTGCTTCGGTCGACATCCAGGAGGACGGCACCGTCTTTGTCGGCGGTACCGGCGAGTCCGTCGATCAGGCCGTCGAGCGCATCAAGCTCATCATCAAGGTTCCCGAGCCGGGCGAGGAGTACACCGGTCGCGTGGTCTCCATCCAGCCCTTCGGCGCCTTCGTGAACCTGCTGCCCGGTAAGGACGGCCTGCTGCACATCTCCCGCGTCGCCAAGGGCCGCGTGGAGAAGGTCGAGGACGTCCTCAACGTGGGCGACGAGGTCAAGGTCGTCGTCATCGAGGTCGACGATCGCGGCAAGATCTCGCTCGATCGTCTCGACAAGCCTGAGGCCCCGGCTCGCGCCGAGGGTGCCTCCGAGGGCGACGGAGAGCACTTCCAGCGTCGTGAGCGTCCGCGTCGCGAGCGCTCCGAGCGCAGCGACCGCCCGCGCCGTCCCGGCGACAACGGAGGCCGCAAGCCCCGCCGCCACCACGACGCCGAGTAACAGCTACACATAAGCAGCTCAACAAGGGCGACTCCGTACAGGGGTCGCCCTTTTGCTATTCCCGGCGGGATAGACCGGTTCAGATGGGGCTTTGATGCATGGGTGGTCTGTTGTTGTGCAAATGGGTATCATACTGTGGTTATTGCATCGACTCTGCGATGCATTGTTGTACGTTCCCGACGGTCGGTTTGCCAGAAGCGCCCCGCCGGTTGTTCCAGACCCGTTTCGAAGAAAGGAAACAACACTCACCTATGGCAGCTAAAAAATCATCTCCCTTGAAGATCATTCCGCTCGGCGGCCTTGATGGCATCGGCAAGAACATGACGGTCTTCGAGTGCGGCGACGACATGGTGCTCGTCGACGCTGGCCTCATGTTCCCCGACGACTCCCAGCCCGGTATCGACCTGGTACTTCCCGACTACACCTACGTTCTGGAGAACGAGGAGAAGCTCCGCGGCATCGTCGTTACTCACGGTCACGAGGACCACACCGGTTCGCTTCCGTATCTGCTGCAGGATCTCAACAACAAGGTGCCCATCTTCTCGAGCAAGCTGACGCTCGGCTTTATCGAGGGTAAGCTCTCCGAGTTCCGCATTCGTGCACCCAAGTTCCGTGAGGTCAAGGGCGGCAGCCACGTCAATTTGGGTGGCATCTCGCTCGACTTCTTTTCGATGACGCACTCCATCCCGGGCGCTCTGGGTGTGTTTATCCGCACCAACCAGGGCACCGTTATGCACACCGGCGACTTTAAGCTCGACCAGACGCCCATCGACGGCGTCACGCCCGACTATGCCGCTATCAGCCGCTTTGCCAAGCAGGGCATCGACTTGCTGCTGTCCGACTCCACTAACGCCACGGTCCCCGGTTTTACCAAGTCCGAGGCCGAGGTTGGCCCCAATCTGCTGCATGCCATCAAGAATGCTCCGGGCCGCGTGTTCGTCGCGTCGTTCTCGAGCCACATTCATCGTCTGCAGCAGATCTGCGACGCCGCCCGCAAGTGCGGCCGCAAGGTCGTCGTGACCGGTCGTTCCATGCTCACCAACACTCGCGTTGCGCGCGAGCTCGGTTATCTCAACATCGATGATGCCGATATCATTGATGCTTTCGACATTGACAACCTGCCCGACGACAAGATTGTCGTCATGTGCACCGGTTCGCAGGGCGAGCCCCTGTCGGCCCTTTCGCGCATGGCCAACGGCGAACACAAGACGCTCTCCATCCACGAGGGCGATACCGTCATCCTCTCGGCAACGCCGGTCCCCGGTAACGAGAAGGCCGTCCAGCAGGTCGTCAACAGCCTCGCCAAGCTTGGCTGCGACGTGTGGGATAAGAACCGCGCCCTCGTTCACGTCTCGGGTCACGGTAGCCAGGAGGAGCTCAAGCTCCTGATGGCCATGGCCAAGCCTACGTACTTTATGCCGGTCCACGGCGAGGCCGTGCATCTGCGCGCCCATGCTCAACTTGCACGCAAGATGGGCCTCAAGGAAGATCATATCTTTATTCTCGATAACGGTGACACGCTCGAGATGCGTGGCGGTATCGTCAAGCGCGGTACGCCCGTCGAGTCTGGCGTCGTCTACGTCGACGGACTGCGCATCGGCGATACCGACCCCATCGTTCTACGCGATCGTCAGAAGCTCGCCAACGACGGTATGGTCACGGCCGTCGCCATCGTTTCGCTCAAGCACAAGAAGATCGAGGCCATCGAGTTCTCGGGCCGCGGCGTCTCCTTTGCCATCGATGACCAGTTCTCCGAGGACGCCTCGGCGTCCATCATGAAGACGATCGAGAAGGGCAAGTTCAGCTTTACGAGCAGCGGTTCCGATGCCATTCGCAAGGCTGTGCGCGACTCGCTCTCTAACTTTATTTGGAGTCGTACGCGCACTCGTCCGATGATCATCCCGGTCGTCATGGAGGTTTAGTTTGGCGCGCGGATCTGCACAAAACGCCAAAGGCAATAAAGCCAACAACCAACCGGCATCTGCTAAGGGTGCCGGTTCCCTTCTTCGTGCCAATAAGGGCCATGAGGCCGAGTTCGACGATTTTGAGCCCCTGGTCGAGCCTTCGGCCAACCGCGATATCGCCGGCGTAGTCATTGCCGTTTTGGCGATTGCGTCCTTCATTGCCGTGATTTCGCCGGCGACCGCACCCGTTACGGCTGCGGTTGCCGGTTTCTACCACCTGGGCTTTGGCCTGGGCGCCTACGTGCTGCCGATCGTCATTTTGCTCTTTGCCGCCACGCTCTTTTTAGGCGAGGACTCGCCGCTCAACGTGCGCTCTGTTGCGGGTGGCGCCGTGGTCTTTATCGCCGTCGTCTCCATTCTTTCGCTGATGGTACCGGGGACGAGCGACTCGTGCGACCTTATGTTCACGCCGCATAACCTGTCCGCCTCGGGTGGTTACATCGGTGCGTTTATTGCGAGTGCGCTGCAGAATGCCCTGGGTAAGCCTATCGCGATGGTGGTCCTGTTGGGTCTGGCCGTTGTTGGCTTTGTCATCATCGGCTTTTCGGTGGGCGGTGTTTTGCGCTCTGCCCGCGACCGTGCGGCCGATTTTGCCGAACGCCGTCGTGCCGACGTCAACGCGAGTCCGTGGGGTGACGACGAAGCCCTGTCGGTGCCCGGCGTCGCCCGTCCGCACCTGAGCATTCTTCGTCAAAAGGCCTCCGATGCTGCCGTGACCACGGTCATGGGCAACGATGCGGACCAGGTTCTGGACGATGACGACGAAGACGAGGATCCGTTTGTCGACGTGTCCGATGCCGTGGAGGCCGAGCGCGCTAAGACCACGCTGCTCCCGCGCCGTCACGCTAAGAAAGGTAAGACGGCTCCCAAGCTCAATACGAGTGAGCCCGACCCGTCTTGGTCCGAGAGCGAGATTGAGCTTACCGAGGGTGATGACGATGATGACGAGTCCCCGCTCGAGACTGCTAAAACCACCTTGCTGCCGCGCCGCCATGCCAAGCGCGGCCAAGTGACCGGTCAGCTTTCGATGGAGGACGATCCGGACAAGGTCGACGAGTCCGAGCTGCCGTTCGCCGTGAATCCCGTCTCGGCCGCCCCTCAAATTCCTGATTTCCTCAAGCATCCCAAGGTTGCCGATACGGCTGTCGCGGGCGCTGTCGAGGCGTCTACTTCGAGCGATGGGGGAGCGGACAATGCCCCCGCGGATAACGAGGGCGAAGAAGAGGACGGCCTTAAGCTTCCGCCGCTCGAAATCCTGCATGCAAACCCTCAGTCCGCTTCTGCCGCGTCTTCGGACAAGGAGCTGGAACAGACCGCCGAGTCGCTGCAGTCCACGCTGCTTGAGTTTGGCCGTAGCGCTCGCGTTGTCGGCTGGATTGCCGGCCCCACGGTGACGACTTTTAAGCTGCAGCCCGGCGAGGGCGAGCGCGTGAGCAAGATTTCGAGCCTTGAGGACGACATCGCGCTTTCGCTTGCTGCTCAGTCCGTGCGTATCTTTGCGCCGATTCCCGGCACCTCGCTCGTGGGTATCGAGATCCCCAATCGAAAGCGTCAGAACGTCAACTTGGGCGACGTGCTGCCTTATGTTAAAGGCGGTCCGCTCGAGCTTGCCATCGGCCGCGATGCAGAGGGCACGCCGGTCGTCGCTGACCTTGCCAAGATGCCCCACCTGCTGATCGCCGGTACCACGGGTTCCGGTAAGTCGGTCATGATCAACTCCATCATCACGACCCTGCTCATGCGCGCGCTCCCCGAGGACGTTCGCTTGATCATGGTCGACCCCAAGCGCGTCGAGCTTGCAGGCTATAACGGCCTGCCGCATCTTTACGTGCCCGTGGTGACCGAGCCCAAGCAGGCCGCGAGCGCCTTGCAGTGGGCGGTATCCGAAATGGAGCGCCGCCTGAAGGTCTTCGAGCGCCTGAACGTGCGCAAGATCTCGACCTATAACGAAAAGCAGGCCGCCGGCGAGTTTGAGCATTACGATAACCCGCCGCAAAAGATGCCCTACCTGGTCATCATCATCGACGAGCTTTCGGACCTGATGATGGTTGCCGGCAAGGACGTCGAGGCATCGATTGTGCGTATCGCCCAGCTGGGCCGTGCCGCCGGTATCCACCTTATCGTGGCGACTCAGCGTCCGAGCTCCAACGTGGTAACGGGTCTCATCAAGGCAAACATTACCAACCGCATCGCCTTCAACGTCGCAACGGGCATCGACTCCCGCGTCATCATCGACCAGATGGGTGCCGAAAAGCTCACCGGCTTGGGTGACATGCTGTTCTCAAAGGTCGACTGGGGCAAGCCCCGCCGTATCCAGGGCTGCTTTGTTTCGGATGACGAGATCAACGAGATTGTCGAGTTCGTCAAGTCGCAAAGCGAGCCCGACTACCATGAGGAGATCCTGTCGGCTGTGGCACCTGCCTCCATGTCCATGGCAGGTGGCGGCGGCATTGTTCGCACCGGCGTTGCCGAGCCTCAGGACGACGATCCGCTTATCTGGGAAGCCGCCCATATTGTGGTGGAATCGCAGCTGGGCTCCACATCTGGCCTGCAGCGCCGCCTGAAGGTTGGTTATGCGCGCGCCGGGCGTATTATGGACATGCTGGAAGAAAAGGGTGTCGTCGGACCGCCCGATGGTTCCAAGCCGCGCGAGGTCCTGCTGGATGAAGAAGGCCTTGTTGCGCTGGAATCCGTCGACGCCGAGATGGCACGTGAAGATCGTGAGTTTGGAGGATTCTGATGGCTGCACGCTTTGGTGACATGCTGCTCGAGCAGCGTCGCCGAATGGGCCTTTCCATTCAGCAGGTCGCCAACACCATCAAAATCAGGCCGCAGATCATCGAGTTTTTCGAGAATGGCAATTTTGCATCGATGCCTCCGCGCGGCTATGCGCAGGGCATGATTTCGAGCTATGCGCGCTTTTTGGGCCTCAATCCGCGGGAGGTCGTCAACGCTTATTTTGACGATTTGATGGCATATGAGCGCGAGACGTCGCAGCAGGGCGGTCGTTTTCAGGACGCCGCCGGCTACGTCAATTCGCGTTCCTCGGTCGACAACGGCCGCTTCCTGATGGTTCAGGGCGGGCGTTCGACGCGTTATGGCCAGCGCCCTCAGCAGGCTGGCTATGTTACCGAAACGGGCTCGAGCGAGGAGATTCGTTCCCAGCGCGATCGTTTTCGCAGCACGCCGGCGCCCGAGGAGCGCGCACTCCCCGCTGCCCGCGGTGTCGCACGAGACCCTCGTGCCGGCTACGGGGATGGTGGTTATTCCGATCGCGGGTACCGCGGCGTTTCTTCCGGTCGTCCGCGCGGCGGCTATGCAGACGCCGATACTACGCAGGTGACGCCTCGCCTTCGATCTCAGTCACAGCCTTATAGCCAGCGCTCCTCAGCGCCTCGCTCGGGTCAGCGCAACTACCAGGGTCGCGGCGAGCTCGCCCCCGGCTCGGGCCAGCGCAATATGCAGCGCCAGGGCAGTTATCGCGGACGTTTCGACAATAACCGCGGTCGTATGCCCCAAGGCACCGGTCGCGGTGGTTCCAATCGTGGACGCGGCGGTGGGCGCGCTCCCCAGAACAACGGTCTCGATCCTCGTATCGTTTACGCCGGTATCGGCGCCGTGGCGCTGCTTCTGATCGTGCTCATCGTGGTGCTCCTGCGTGGCTGCGGCTCCTCGGCGCCCGAGTCGACGCCCGAGACACCCGTTGCCACCAAGACAACGACAAAGAAGTCTTCCAAGAAGACCGAATCCGTCGATGAGGACGAAGATACCGATGAGACGACGGACGAGTCCACCGATTCGGACGCCGCCAAGACGACGGCCAAGAAGGAGGAGAACGAGGTCACAAAGGTCAAGATCTCCGTTGCCAAGGGCAAGACTGCTTGGATTGAGGTCAAGGTTGATGGCAAGTCGGTCTATGGCGCCCAGGCGACCGGCCCCTTTGAGCAGGAATACACGCCTGAGTCCTCGATCGAGATCACCACGTCCAAGCCTTCCGATGTCACCGTTACCAAGAACGGCGAAAAGGTCCGCTACGACACTAAGACGTCGGGCGTGGCACGCGTGACGATCACCGTTCCCAAGAAGGAGACGACTGAGTCCAAGGACGGCGAGAGCACTGACGGCACCGAAAGTACCGACGGAACTGATGAAACCGATGCCCAGTCCACGGACGGCACTGATGCCGCCACCGACGGGCAGACTACGCCCTATTCAGACGACTATTCTTACGACAGCTACTAAGCCGCTCGTAAGCGAAAGGATTAACCATGGCTAAAGATTCCAGCTTCGACGTCGTGTCCGAGGTCAATATGCAGGAGGTCGACAATGCCTTCCAGCAGACCACGCGCGAGATTTCCCAGCGCTATGACCTGAAGGACTCCGGCGCCACCATCGAGCTTTCGAAGGGCGATAAGCTCTTTACGATCAACGCCCCGGCCGACTTTGTCTCCAAGCAGATCATCGACGTCCTGAGCTCCAAGCTCATCAAGCGCGGCATCGATCTTAAGGCCGTGTCCTGGGATGCGCCCCAGGCTGCATCGGGCGGTACCGTGCGCGTGCTCGGTCATATCGTCGAGGGTATCGACCAGACGACTGCCAAGAAGATTAATAAGGACATCAAGGATCAGAAGCTCAAGGTCAAGGTGACGATTGAGGCTGACAAACTGCGTGTTTCCTCTGCTTCCAAGGATGCGCTGCAGACCGTGATCCAGTTCCTGCGCGACCAGGACTACGGTCAGCCGCTGCAGTTCACCAACTACCGCTAATTCATTCGAAAGGACCGCTCTCCAACATGGATACTCCGTTGGGCTCCGTGCTCTATATCACCCTCGGGTGCGCCAAGAACGAGGTCGATACCGACCGTATGCGTTCTCTGCTGTCCGCCGCAGGCTACGAGGAGGCATTCGATCCACAGGATGCCGATATCGCCATCGTCAATACGTGCTCGTTCCTTGCCTCTGCAACGTCCGAGAGCATCGAGACCACGCTCGAGCTTGCCAACGAGGTGCAGGACGGCGTTCGTTCCTGCCCGATCGTCATGTGCGGCTGCGTGCCGTCACGCTACGGCGATGACCTGCCCGACGAGCTGCCCGAGGTCGCGGCCTTTGTGAAGGCTGACGAGGAAGACGGCATCGTGGCGGTCATCGATGACGTTCTGGGCGTGGAACGCGAGATTGCCGCCTATATTCCGCAGGTCAAGCGCACCGTCGAGGGCGCTGTCGCCTACGTCAAGATCTCCGATGGCTGTAACCGCTTCTGTAGCTTCTGCATGATCCCGTATATCCGCGGTCGTTATCACTCGCGCAATGCCGAGAGCATTATCTCCGAGGTGCGCGACCTGGTCGCCGGTGGCGTGCGCGAGATCGTTTTGATCGGTCAGGACACGGGCATCTGGGGTACCGACTTTGCCGACGAGGACTTCGCCGAGGGCGCGCCGCGCAATCTGGCGCAGCTGCTGCAGGCCGTTGCTGAGTCGGTGCGTCCTCATAACGTCTGGGTCCGCGTACTCTACCTGCAGCCCGAGGGTATGACTGACGAGCTTATCGAGACCATTCGCGATACGCCCGAGGTGCTGCCCTATATCGATATCCCCGTGCAGCATTGCGACGCGCGCATCCTCAAGGCCATGCGCCGCTCCGGTTCGCGCCAGGAACTCGAGGACCTGTTCCGCGACCTGCGCGAGCGCATCCCCGGTATCGTGATCCGCTCCACGGCCATGGTAGGCTTCCCGACCGAGACCGACGACGAGTTCCGCGATCTCATTGACTTTATGGACGCTGTGGGCTTCGACTACACGAGTGTCTTTGCCTACTCGCAGGAGGAGGGTAGCCTGGCCGCCAAGATGGAAGGCCAGGTTGACGAAGAGGTTAAGCTCGAGCGCGCCCAGGAGGCCATGGATCTGGCCGAGTCGCTCGGCTTTGCCGCGACTGCCGCTCATGTGGGCGAGCGCGCCCAGGTGATTGTCGACGGCATCGAGGAGACCGAGGACGGTGCCGAGCTCATCGGACATGCCTGGTTCCAGGCGCCCGATTCCGATGGCGCGGTGCATCTGGATGCCAGCGAGGCATCTGTGGGCGATATTCTTACGGTCGAGTTTACCGATAGCTTCTGCTACGAGCTTATCGGTCATGTTGTGGAGTAGGAGAGCGTCGTGGCTAACGAGAGCAATAAGGAACTGACGAGTGTTTGGACGCCCGCCAACATCGTGACGTGCGTGCGTATCGTCTTTATTCCGGTGTTCATGATCGTGTCGGCGCTGTCTCACACAAGCGTTGCCGGTACGGATTGGAGCACCTTCGACGGACCGCTCGCCGCCGCCGCCTTTATTCTGTACGTCATCCTGTCGTGCACCGATAAGGTTGATGGCTACCTGGCTCGTTCGCGCAACGAGATCACCGACTTCGGTAAGTTCCTGGATCCCATCGCCGATAAGTTGCTCGTGTTCTCGGCCCTGCTGCTGTTCTTGGACTTTGGTGCGGTGACCGTGTGGTCCGTGTTCATCATCCTGTTCCGCGAGCTGCTGGTGAGCGCCCTGCGCATGGTCGCGAGTGCGGCCGGTGTGGTCGTTGCCGCCGATAAGCTCGGCAAGTACAAGACGGCGACCACGATGGTCTCCATCTGCGGCTATCTGTGCGTCTTTGCGATGGCCGGCTTGCACCTTGGCCCGGTGGCTCTGACGCTTGGTATCTACTCTGTGTCGCGTTTCCTGTACGCCGTGGCCGTTGTCTTGACCGTTATCTCGGGCGCTCAGTACTTCTGGAACTGCCGCAAGATCGTTTTTTCGGTCTAGGTCCTGGTGGGCATGACGGAATCATTTGAGCAAATTACCGCGGACAATGAAGAGCTCGCACGCGATATTGTCGAGCGTGCAAGCGTTCGTGGTGCGACGGTTTCGACGGCTGAATCTCTGACAGCGGGCATGATTGCCTCGACGATTGCCGATATCCCTGGCGCCTCGGCAGTGCTTCGTGGCGGTGCGGTGACGTACTGCGACGAAATTAAGCATCGCGTGCTCGGCGTTGAGCAGGAGACGCTCGACCGCTATACCGCGGTGTCGTATCAGACGGCGCGCGAGATGGCTGCCGGTTCGCTGGAGCTGTACCAGAGCGATATTGCCGTGAGCGCGACGGGCTATGCCGGCCCCGGTGGAGGCACCGAGGACGATCCGGCTGGAACCTTTTATATTGGCTGGGCGTATCGCTCGGCCGATGGGGGAGCGCCGGTCGTGGACTCCATTCGTTGCCACTATGAGGGCGATCGTTCATGCGTCCGTGCCCATGCGGTCGCTGAGGCACTGGGTCGCATTGTCTACGTGCTCGATTCTATGGAATAGACGTGTTTTAAGGGGCCTCCGGGCCCCTTAATTGTGGAGATAGGGGTCTCTGGCGAATTTTCTCTTCGTGCAGGTAGTTGGCGTATTCATGTTTGTCTTGCCTTGTTTGGTTTGCCTGCGGTCAAGTTTTTGGTCAGTGTTTGGTCGGCGTTTGGTTGGGTTTTGGAAAGGTCGGCTGCATATGATTTATCTGAACGGTTGACCACGAACAGCCGTTCGTTTATTATCGATGCAGGTTGTTAAGAGGAGGGCTATTCATGGCCAAGAATTCAGGTCCCGTACGTACCGTTCATGCTCGCACGACGGGTAAAGAGCGCGATGAGATGATCGCCACCACCAAGGCCGAGATTGAGAAGAAATTCGGCCAGGGTTCAATCATGAGGTACGGCGACGGTGGTCCCGAGCTCGAGGTCGAGGCCATTCCCACTGGCGCCCTGGCCCTCGATGCCGCGCTGGGCATCGGCGGCGTGCCGCGCGGCCGTATCGTTGAGATTTACGGTCCCGAGTCCTCCGGTAAGACAACGCTTTCGCTCGAGATTTTGGCAGAGGCCCAGGCTATGGGCGGCGTCGTGGCATTTATTGATGCCGAGCACGCGCTCGACCCAACGTATGCCGCGCGTATCGGCGTGGACATCGATGAGGTCCTCATTTCCCAGCCCGATACGGGCGAGCAGGCGCTCGAGATCGTCGACATGCTCGTGCGCTCTGGCGCCATCGACGCCATCGTCGTCGACTCTGTCGCCGCTTTGACTCCGCGTGCCGAGATCGAGGGCGAGATCGGTGATACTACGGTCGGCCTTCAAGCCCGTCTGATGAGCCAGGCGCTCCGTAAGCTCGCCGGCTCGCTCGCCAAATCTAAAACGACCTGCATCTTCATTAACCAGCTGCGCGAGAAGATCGGCGTCATGTTCGGCAACCCCGAGACTACGACGGGCGGCCGCGCCCTCAAGTTCTTCTCGTCGGTGCGTATCGATATTCGCCGCATTGACAGCATTAAGCTCAAGGACGAGGTTATCGGCAATCGTGTGCGTGCCAAAGTCGTTAAGAATAAGGTGGCCGCTCCGTTCCGCTCGGCCGAGTTTGACATCATGTACGGCACGGGCATCTCTAAGGAGGGCTCGATTCTTGACATGGCCGTCGAGTGCGGTATCTGCAAAAAGATGGGTTCTTGGTTTGCTTACGGTGAGGACAAGCTCGGTAATGGTCGCGAGGCCGCTAAGGCCTTCCTGCGCGAACACCCCGATTGTGCAGACGAGATCGAGCATAAGGTTCGCCTCGCCTGCGGCCTTGAATTCGATGACGATGCTCCGTCCGAGGTCGAGCTGACCGATCAGCCCGAAACTGACGAGTTCGATGAGCTTTACGCCATCGATGGCTCCGCGATGCTCGATGATGACGACGAGTAGCGGATGCCCTCATGTCGTATACAGTGACCGAGGCTACGGTCGTCTTTCCCGATAAGAAGGCGGCCTCCTCGTTCTCGAGTGGGTATGCATCAAAAAAGCCTTGTGCACATATCGACTGTGAGCTCGAGGGCGGTTTTGAACGATCCATCTGGATTCCTGTTCGTGTCGCGCGCCTGTTCCTTAAAAATCGCCCCGATCTTCCCTGCGATTGGGATGAGTTTCGCGAGGCGGTGCAGCTCATTGAGCGTAAATGCGCGCTTACCATGGTGACTGAGATGCTGTCGCGCCGCGACCATGCCACGGGTGAGGTCCGTGACAAGCTGGCTCGTTACGGATTTCGCCAGCCCGCAATTGATTTCGCCGTCCAGCGTGCCACTGAGTACCGCTTTTTAGATGAGAACCGCTTTTGTTCGTACTTTATCGAGGAACGCAAACGACGCGGCTGGGGACAGCGCAAGATTGAGACCGAGCTCAAGCGCCGCCATGTCGTACTCGATGATATCCCCGGCTATCCCGAGGATTATTTTGCCGTGGAGGACGACTTAGCTCGCGCATCGGCTTTACTCGCGAAGCGTCGTGTTCCCGAGACGCGTGGATTCGAAAAGCTCGTCCGGTTTTTGATGGGCAAGGGCTTTTCGTACCACATCGCCGCCGATGCCGTTAAGGCGCGTCTGGATGCCGAACGTGAGGAATGCGCAGTTTAGACACATGCGTTTTGTGTTCCTGCCGTTCACCGCGTTTTAGATGCCTTGCTGGGTCCATTTATTTGACAGTTGTTGCGGTTCAACGTACGATAAACACTGTCATTTGCTTTGTGATATGTGCTCATCTTTGATGAGTTTGTTATATGTTTATCTGTATCCGACCCGCATAAGCTGCGCCCATATTACTCAAATGTCGCGAGCCGTTCGCAAGGACGGTTCGCTTTGTTGTGTAACGAATCCATAAAAAGGAGTGAGCATGCCTATCATCGCAGCGCTCGTTGGCATTGTTTTGGGTGCCATCGCCGCCATTGCCTACATGCGCACCGCCAAGCAGGGTAGTCTTCACGAGGCCGACGAAAAGATCCAGTCGGCTCACGCACAGGCTGAGTCCCTCATCGGTGATGCAAAGCGTCAGGCCGAGACCCTCAAAAAAGAGGCTCTGCTTGAGGCCAAGGAAGAGATTATCAAGAACAAGCAGGCTGCCGAGGCCGAGGACAAGCAGCGTAAGAACGAGATTCGTACGCTCGAGAACCGTGTGATGCAGCGCGAGGAGTCTCTCGATCGCCGCAACGATGCCCTCGACAAGCGTGAGCATCAGCTGTCCAGCCAGGCTGGCCAGGTCGAGAAGCGCTCCCGCGAACTTGAGGAGCTCTGCGCCAAGCAGACCTCGGAGCTCGAGCGCATCGCCGACCTGACCCGCGAGGACGCTCACAAGGAGCTTCTCGACAAGGTTCGCGGCGAGGTTACCCACGAGGCTGCCACGATTATCCGCGAGTCCGAGCAGCAGGTTCGCGCCGAGTGCCACAAGACCGCTCAGGAGATCTTGTCCCTGGCTATTCAGCGCTGTGCCGCCGACCACACCGCCGAGGTTACCGTTACCTCCGTGCATATTCCGTCTGACGACCTGAAGGGTCGCATCATCGGCCGCGAGGGTCGCAACATCCGCACCTTCGAGCAGGTTTCCGGCGTCAACCTCGTGATCGATGATACGCCCGAGACCGTCGTGCTTTCGAGCTTCGATCCGGTCCGTCGCGAGACCGCGCGCGTCGCCCTCGAGAACCTTATTGCTGACGGCCGCATTCACCCTGCCCGTATCGAGGAGATGTATCACAAGGCCGCCGACTTGGTTCAGCAGCGCGTGCGCGAGGCTGGCGAACAGGCTGCCTTCGATACCGGTATCCACGACCTGCACCCCGAGATCGTTAAGACCCTGGGCGCTCTGCGCTACCGCACCTCGTTTGGTCAGAACGTGCTCCAGCATTCCCTTGAGGTTTCCGACCTGTGCGGCGTGATGGCTTCTGAGCTTGGCCTGGACGTTGTGACCGCCAAGCGTGCCGGCCTGCTGCACGATCTTGGCAAGGCTATCGACCATGACGTCGAGGGCCCGCATGCCGTTATCGGCGCCGAGCTCGCCCGTCGCTATGGCGAGAAGCCCGTTATCGTTCACGCTATCGAGGCTCACCACGCCGACGTCGACCCCAACACGGTGCTCGATGTTCTGGTCCAGGCTGCCGATGCCGTTTCTGCCTCTCGCCCCGGTGCCCGTCGCGAATCGGCCGAGAACTACATCAAGCGCCTTGAGAAGCTCGAGGAGATCGCCAACTCCCATGACGGCGTCGAGCGTACCTATGCCATGCAGGCTGGTCGCGAGGTCCACGTCATGGTTCAGCCGGACAAGATCTCCGATGCTCAGTCCACGGTCTTGGCTCATGACATCGCCCATCAGATCGAGGAAGAGATGGAATATCCCGGTCAGGTGCGCGTCGTCGTGATTCGCGAGAGCCGCGCTGTCGATATCGCTAAATAACATGAACGACGCGAACGAGCTCATCTCATTTATCGCGTCGACGTCGGGGGAGGGCAACCTTCGCGTCGAGGAGAACCTTGGCGAGGGGTATGTCCGCCTCCGCGTTTCGGAGGCCGAACGGCGCCAGGCAAAGCACGACATTCAGCATGTCGAGGATATTGTCATCGAAATGCTGCGCAACGCTCGTGATGCCGGCGCCGACAAGGTCTATCTCGCCACGTCCAAGGAAGATGGCGTCCGTACGCTCGTCTTTCTGGATAACGGCTCGGGTGTGCCGCAGGATATGCAGGAGCGCATCTTCGATGCCCGCGTTACCTCCAAGCTCGAGAGCATGAAGATGGATCGTTGGGGCGTTCACGGTCGAGGCATGGCATTGTTCTCGATTAAGCAAAACACCGACGAGGCACGCGTTGTCGCGTCGGATGTTGACCTTGGCTCGGTCTTTAAAGTGAGCGTCGCTACCGACCGCCTTGGCGAGCGCGCCGATCAGTCCAGCTGGCCTCAGGCCGTGAAGGACGAGGACGGTCACTATGTCTGCGCCCGTGGCCCTCACAACATCATTCGCGCCGCCTGCGAGTTTGCCCTCGAGGAGCTGCGCGCCTGTGATGTCTATCTGGGGTCTCCGTCCGAGATCGCCGCGACGCTGCATGCGCAGGCCTCCAGCCGTCTCGATGCTTCTCGTCTTTTGTTTATCGACGACGAAGCCGAGCTTCCGGTGGTCGATCGCCTGGGTCTTGCTTCGGATGCGGAAGACTTTATCCGTATCTGTTCGGGTTTGGGCCTTGAGATGTCCGAGCGTACGGCGCATCGTATCTTGGCGGGCCAGATTAAGCCCGTTCGCGGTGTGACCGCACGTCTGCTACGCGAGCGCGATTCGTCCTCACACGCGTCTGCTCCGGTTGATCTCGCCAAAGATCGTCGCGGGCTGCGTATCGCCAAGGACGACATGGCGCAGTTCTCGCGAGCAGTGGAGCGCGACTTTAACGATCTTGCATCGCGGTACTATCTCAACCTTTGCGGCGACCCCAAGATTCGTGTTTCGCGTGATCGCATCACTGTGACGTTCGATCTTGCCAAAGAGGAATAGCATCTTTACCGAGTCCGTTCGGTACGATACAGTTATTGCAGTTAAAACGTACTTTTAAACGCAGGAGTTTCTTCATGGATTGCCTGAAGGTATCAAGCAAATCTTCGCCCGCGTCCGTTGCCGGCGCCATTGCCGGCATGGTCAAAGATGGCGTTCCCGTCAATATTCAGTGTGTCGGTGCGGGTGCCGTCAACCAGGCTATTAAGGCTGTGGCCATTGCACGCGGATTTTTGATTCCGACCGGGTTTGATATTTCCTGCGCGCCGGTGTTCTCCGACATCCTCATCAACGGGGAGTCGCGCACGGCCATCCGTCTTTCTATTTACGTTCATCAGATTAATCGAGCTGCTATGGATAACGTTGTGATGGACGACGTTAAGCCTGTGGCATAGCTTTTGCTTGCCTCGTTTTGCTCCCCATCGTTAGGACTTATACACATGGACCAGGGTTCCGTACGCGATATTCTTGCCGGTAAAACCTACTTTATCCGCACCTTTGGCTGTCAGATGAATCAGCACGACTCCGAGCGCGTGAGCGGCCTGCTCGACTCGTATGGCTGCCTCATGGCGCTTGATCCGGAGCATGCTGACATTGTCGTGTTCATGACGTGCTGCGTTCGTGAGGCCGCTGACACCCGTCTGTACGGTCAGTGCAACTCTTGTAAGAGCCTTCCGCCTTCGCCCTCGGGCAAGCGTGTGGTCGCCGTGGGCGGCTGCATCGCGCAGCGCGACGGCGAGGGTTTACTCACCAATGTCGATAACGTCAATGTTATCTTTGGCACGCATTCCATCGCGCATGTTGCCGAGCTCATTGCCGAGTCGTTCTTGGACGGCAAGCGTCATATTCGCACCAATGAACACGAGGACACGGATGCTATGAGCATGCCGTGGCATCGTGAGACCCAGTATCACGCCTGGCTCCCCATTATGACGGGCTGTAATAACTTCTGCACCTATTGCATCGTGCCGTATGTGCGCGGTCGCGAAAAAAGCCGTCCTTTCGAGGAGATTGTCGACGAAGTGACCGGTCTCGTACGCCAGGGCGTGCGTGAGGTCACGCTTTTGGGTCAAAACGTCAACTCCTATGGTCGCGATCTGTTTGGCAAGCCGCGTTTTGCCGACCTGTTGCGTGCCGTGGGTGATACGGGTGTAGAGCGCATCTTCTTTACTTCCTCGCATCCCAAGGACCTGCTGCCCGAGACTATCGACGCTATGGCCGAGACGCCTGCCGTCATGCCGCAGCTGCACCTGGCAGTTCAGTCGGGCTCGACGCGCATCCTTAAAGAGATGAATCGTCGCTATACGCGCGAGGATTATCTGGGGCTCGTTGATCGCATCCGCAATCGCATGCCCAATATTGCGCTTTCGACCGATATCATTGTGGGTTTCCCCGGCGAGACCGAGGAAGACTTTGAGCAGACGCTCTCGCTCGCCGAGACGGTCCGTTATGCTCAGGCCTATACGTTTATCTATTCCAAGCGCGCCGGTACTCCGGCAGCCGAGATTGACGATCCCACGCCGCATGAGGTGATTCTTGAGCGCTTCAACCGTCTGGTGAAGGTTATCGAGACCACGGCGCATGAGTATAACCAAGGTGAGCTGCACACCGTTGTGCCGGCGCTTATTGAGGGTACGAGCAAAAAGAATGACGCGGTGCTGCTGGGTAAGAGTCCTAAGAATCAGACCGTTCATGCACCGATTCCCGCGGGCTACACCATCGATCAGTTGATTGGCAAGATTGTCGATGTTGACGTCGACGTTGCCAAGACCTGGTATCTGTCCGGATCCGTTGTGGGCGAGCCGCGCTAATGATTTCTCCCGGGGCAGGCCTTTCCGCCGTTGCGATTGTCGGTCCGACCGCGGTTGGCAAAAGTGATGTCGCGGATCGTTTGGCGGCTCGTCTTTCGTCCGAAGTGCTGTCGTGTGACGCGATGCAAATCTATCGAGGTATGGATATCGGCACTGCCAAGATGGCACCCGAGGAGTGCACGGCGCCGCTACGCCTGGTCGATATTGTTGAGCCGGGCGTTGCATATTCTGCAGCGCTGTATCAGGCAGACGCTCGTGTACATGTTGAGCGTTTGCTGGGCGAGGGCCGCCTACCGGTGTTTTGCGGGGGCACGGGCTTATATCTCAAGGCCGCCCTGGATGAGATGGATTTTCCCTCAGGCGAGCTTGAGGACGATCGCCGCGCGGGGTATCAGGAGCTTGCCGAGCGCATTGGCGAGGAAGCGCTGCACGCGCTGCTTGCCGAGCGTGACCCCGAGTCTGCTGCGGTCATCCACCCCCATAATGTTCGTCGCGTGATTCGCGCGCTCGAAATGCACGATGATGGTGTGTCCTACGCGCAGCAAAAGTCGCAGTTTAGTGTTCCGCGCGAGCATTATCACGCTTTGTGGTTTGGGTTGATGCGTAATCGTGAGGCGCTTTACGAGCGTATTAACCTACGCGTCGATCTGATGTTTGAGCAGGGTCTTGTTGATGAGGTTCGCGGTCTTATGGACCAGGGGCTGGAAGATGCCCTGACTTCGATGCAGGCGATTGGCTATAAAGAGATTATCGATGCCCTTAACGGCGTGATTTCTATGGATGAGGCTCGCGAACTCATCAAGACGCGTTCGCGTCGCTATGCCAAGCGCCAGCTTTCGTGGTTTAAACGCGATGACCGTATCATGTGGTTCGATATGGACGAGTTTACGATCGATGAGGTCGTTGAAGATATCCTTCACCGTATCGAGGCGGTCTAATGGCTCGGTTTCCCCTCGTTCCAACGGCTCCTGCGCCCGAACGTGCCGTTCTTGTCGGAGTTGAGTGGCGCGATAACGCCTGGCCGCTCGATCGCTCGCTTGACGAGCTTGAGCGTCTGGCCCATACGGCTGGCGCTCAGTGCGTGGCGCGTTTGTCACAGCGTCTGGTTAAGCCCTATCCAAAATCGTTTATCGGCTCCGGTAAGGTTGAGGAGCTTTGCGGACTCGTGCATCGTATGGATGCCGATGTTGTTATCTTCGACGACGATTTAACGCCCTCGCAGCAGTCATATCTTGAGAAGGCCGTGGGCGAACCGGTTAAGATTATCGACCGTACGGCGTTGATTCTCGATATTTTTGGCCTGCACGCTCAGACCCGTGAGGGCCGTCTGCAGGTGCAGCTAGCCCAATTGCAGTATCTGTTGCCCCGCTTGCGCGGTATGTGGAGCCATCTTGCTAAAGAGCAGACACGCGGCGGCATTGGTTCGCGCTTTGGTCAGGGCGAAAGCCAGCTCGAGGTTGACCGACGTTTGATTCGCAACAAGATTGCCGCACTTCGTCGCGAGCTTAAGCAGGTTGAACAGCGCCGCGATGTCCAGTCAAAGAGTCGTATCGAGTCGCCGGCGTTTCGCGTTGCCTTAGCCGGTTATACCAATGCCGGTAAGTCGACGTTGCTCAATCGCCTGACCGGGTCTACGGTGCTTTCACAGGACAAGTTGTTTGCCACGCTCGATCCGACGACGCGCTCGTATCGCTTGCCCGGTGGTCGTGGCATGACCATTACCGATACCGTTGGTTTTATTCAAAAGTTACCGCATGGTCTCGTTGACGCCTTTAAGTCCACGCTGTCTGAGGTCCTTGGTGCCGATCTGATCCTTAAAGTTGTGGATGCCTCTGACGAGGACTACGAGCGCCAGCTCGAGGCAGTCGATCGCGTTCTTGACGAGATCGGTGCCGGCGAGCGTTTGACGCTTACGGTGTTCAATAAAATCGACCTACTCGATAGCGTCGATCGATTGAGTTTCCATCGTCGCTATCCCGAGGCCGTGCTGTTCTCGGCCCAGACGGGCGAGGGACTCGACGAACTCGTCGACCGCATTGCTCGTGAGGCAGCTGCCACCGATGTGTTGCTTTCCGCTGATATCCCGTATCGCGAGGGCGCCCTCATCACGCTGGTGCATGAGCAGGGAACCCTTCTGCATGAGGAATATCTTGAGGACGGCGTTCGCATTGTGGCGAAGTTGCCGGCCCGAATCGCGCCGCGTCTTGAGCGCTATCGTACGGAATAAATGAGCTCTAGCACGCCTAGAATGACAGGCTGATGAAGCAGGTAGAACGGTAAGGCATGCCGACCGAGGACTGCGAGCGCCGGGATGGGATTGGCGTATGCCCATGCTGGCGCTTCGAGGCTTGATGCTTGTGCCACCTGGGCAGCAAAAAAGCCGGTAAGGTACATAAAGACAAACGGAATGAGCGGATAGTAATCTCCCGAAACAAAGCCCGGGCCCGGGAATCCAAGCCATGCCAGGTAGGGGAGTGGGTATACCGCCTTTGGAATGCCCCAAGTTAGGGCAAAAAGAACAAGGCACACTGCGATGCCCCATGAGCCCGGTAATTTTTGGAGTAACGGACGGGTGAATGCAACCACCGCGGTGCATGCTGCCATGCAATAGATGATGCCAAAGTTTACCGAATCGTCGACTGATACCAGTGTAGTTGCCATCCATACGATCAAGGCTGCGGCTGCGTATTTGAGGGCGCGCTTACCGTTATTACGCGAGAGCGTGCACATCCAACCGGCGATAAACAAAAATACCCAGCTGATACTAGCGCGCCAGATATCCTGGAAAACCGTTTCGGTAAACCATGGCATATCCCATCCATATAGGTAGGCCAAATCGTAGCAAGCGTGGAAACCTGCCATCGAAAGCATCGTAAACCCGCGGACGGTATCAAATATGGTGATGCGTTTTTGCATTACGAGAACCGGCGCATTAAACCGACAACCTTACCCAAAATAACGGGGTTCGTTGCATAGATGGGCTCCATGGTGTCGTTCTCGGGCTGCAGGCGCACGCGCCCCTGCTCCTTGTAGAACGTCTTGACGGTCGCCGAGCCATCGATCATGGCCACGACGATTTCGCCGTTCATGGCGCTCTTTTGCTCGCGAACGATAATGTAGTCGCCGTTGTAGATGCCGACATTGATCATTGAGCTGCCGTGCACTTCAAGGATAAAGGAGCCCTGGTCTGTGGCGATTTCGGTCGGGATGGTAAAGGTGTCCTCGATATTTTGCTCGGCCAGAATGGGAATCCCAGCCGCGACGCGACCGACGAGCGGCAGCGAGACCGTTCCGCGGGGCGCTGTGGGTTCATCGGATTTGGAAATCGAGACTGAGGATCCGTCCTCATCAAAGAGCTCTAGGGCGCGCGGTTTGGTGGCATCGCGCTTGAGCAGCCCTCGAGCCTCCAGGGCAGAGAGATGAGCATGAACCGTGCTGGGGGAGGAGAGGCCTACGGCCGATGCCATCTCGCGCACACTGGGCGGATAGCCCTTCTCCTGCTGATATTCCTTGATGAAGTCGTAAATCTGCTGCTGACGCTTGGTAATTTTGCGAGCCATCAGGGGATCCTCTCTGCCAATGTCAAACAAATGTTCGATTATTGCTTGACAGGAACAACTGTTCGAAGATAATAATAACCGAACATTCGTTCTCGCGCTAGACATTTTTGTCCGCGCGGCTTGATAAAACTGTTCTCAGCAAAACACGCGAGAGGAGAACATGATGAACGCAACGGATATGGTCCAGGGTAACCTTGCCCTTAAGCTCGAGACGCCTGCGGCGCCGGCTTTCACGGTTGTTAAAGGCGGCCGATCTGGTTTCCAAACACTGCCTGGCAAGCCCGTCCGCAGCCAGTGCGTCGCCACGACTTCGGCCCCCGTTGCCCTGAAGGCCTCGACGATTGTCGCCCTGGCCGTTGCGTTCACGCTCTTCTTTGTACTTGCTACCTCGATTTTCGGCGCTCGTCACGCCGCATATGCCGAGTCGGCATCTAACGTTACCTACGAGACCGTCCGTGTTCAGTCTGGCGATTCCTTGTGGTCGCTTGCCCAGGAGCATCCGATTGAGGGTCTTTCCACACAGGAGACCTCTGATATGATCCGCAACGTCAATCACCTGGAGCATGGCTCGCTCGATGCCGGTGCACATCTTAAAGTTCCCGCACGTTCCTAAGATTTCAGTACTGTCGCATGGTACCCTTGTAATCGTTTTAGAGGAGGTACCATGCGCTGTCCCAAATGCGGCAAGGCACATACCCGCGTCGTTGATTCCCGCATGCAGGAATCTAATAACACCATCAAGCGCCGTCGCGAATGCTGCTCATGTAATTATCGCTTTACGACATTTGAGCGTTGTGAAGACCCTATCGAGGTCATTAAGTCAGACGGAAGCAAGCAACGGTTCGATCGCAATAAGCTGCTGGTCGGTTTGATGCGCGCCACGATCAAGCGAGATATCGACACTAAAAAGCTCAACGAGATCATTGACGATATAGAGGTCGAGCTTCGCTCCCGTACGCTTACGGCCGTTACTTCCCATGAGCTGGGCGATATGGTTCTTAAGCGGTTGGCCAAGATCGATAAAGTGGCCTACATCCGCTTTGCCTCGGTCTATCGCGATTTCAAAGACGTCGATGAGTTTCTGCAAGAGCTCGACAAGCTAAGGTGATTTCATGTCCAACATTACCGTTAACATTAAACGTCTCGACTCAACCGTCGAACTTCCCAAATATGCCCATCCTACGGATGCTGGCCTGGACCTGCGTTCCAACGAGGATTGCATTCTGAAGCCCTTTGAGCGTCGTCTGGTCTCCACGGGCCTAGCTATCGCCCTGCCCGACGGCTATGCCGGCTTCGTCCAGCCCCGCAGCGGTCTAGCCATTAAGCAAGGCCTGTCCATAGTCAACACTCCTGGTCTTATCGATGCCCACTACCGAGGAGAGCTCAAAGTCATCCTCATCAACCTAGACCCCACGAACAACATCCAAATCAACAAAGGCGACCGCATCGCCCAGCTCGTCATCCAAGAAGTCCCCACGGTCAACCTCGTAGAAGCAGAAGAACTAGACGAAACCGACCGAGGCAAAGGAGGCTTCGGCTCCAGCGGCGTAGCTTAGGGGTGCTCGTATCCCTCCCGCCCGCCTCTCACACATATCATTCCATGCTCAAACATTCTCGCTTCGCTTCGCTCGCTGCGAAACTGCGCGTGGAACGATATGTGTGAGAGGCGGTCGGGCGGTTACTCGCTTGAAAAATAAAAGCCTTTCTTTCTAGTAAGCCGATGCGATAAAGGAAAACCTCCTTTCTTGCATCGGCTTACTATATTTATGATTTCCGTTTTCGCCTTTGCAGGTTCTAGTGGTGGGGAACCTGGTGTAACTGCTAGCACGTAAACGTAGCTGCTCGGCGGGAGCCGCCCATATATCGTTCCACGCGCAGTTTCGCAGCGCAGCGAGAATGTTTGAGCATGGAATGATATATGGGCGGCTCCCGCCGAGCAGCGGACATTAAGACGCTAGCGGATATGCGCAGGTTTTCCGCCCCAGTAGAAGCGGCAGAAGGCTCGTTTGCGCTTTTGGGGTTTGCCTGCGAGTTCCATGGTGGCGATGGCGATGTCTTCGGCTGCGCGGGGGCGGCGTAGTACTTCGCCGTTGATGAGTAGGGCTTTGAGTGATTCGGGATGGTCGTGCAGATGACGCAGGGTTACGATGAGCTCTCGTGCCGTGGTGACGTGCATGCTGGCGCCCATGCCGGTGAGCATGGTGGTGTTGGCCTTTTCCTGGCCATAGGACTTGCCCAGCAGGATCATCGGCAGATGTGCGCATAGGCACTCGGTGACCGTGAGTCCGCCCGATTTGAGGATTGCCAGGTCGCAGCCGTGCATGAGGGCCGCCATGTCGTCGACATAGTCCAACACCGTGACGTTCTCGAGCTTCATGGCATCGAAGAGCGTCTTCAGCCGGGTGGCATACTCCACGTCTTTGCCGGGCAAAAAGACAAAGTGCATGTCTTCGAAGCTGCGCAGGAAGGGGAGGGTGTGGTCCATCGCCGCGCGAAAGCGGACGTAAGGCTGAGGCAAACTGGCACCGGCCATTACCAGTACGACGGTCTTGTCGATGGGGAGGTTGAACTTGGCTAGCTCTTCCTCGCGATCGTAATCCGTGTCGAATCCGGCGCGAATAGGAATGCCGGTAATGCGAATCTTTGTCTCGGGCACCTTGCGTGGACGCAGCGTTTCGGCCATAAATTCGTTGGCAACACAGAAGAGGTCGGTGTCCTTGTGGGGCCACCAGCCCTCGACTTCGTAGTCGGTCGGTACGCAGATGACCGGATAATCGATACCCGTAATAACGCGGGCGCCCACGGCAACATTGGCTGCTGTGATGTGCGTTGCGACCACGGCTATGGGCCTGCGGCTACGAATATATTCATTGAAGGCGGGGAACATAATTCGCGACCATGCCGTGCCGCCACCCCAGAGAAGATGTCCCGTAAGCGTATATCGCCAGGTCAGGTCGTAAATGGGGCGCGTGGCTCCCGTAAAAGAAGCCGCGGTCTTATTGCCGTCGAATTCAATTCGTCCAAAATCAAGGATATCGAGCACTTCAATATCAACATCTTCGGGGATGCCATTGGTGCCGCGGATGAGGTCGAATGCCTGCGCAATCGCATTTGCGGCGGCCTTGTGGCCCGAGCCGACCGAGGCGTGCACGATGGTCACGAGAGGTTTTTGCTGAGCCAAGAGCGTGGATTGCTCCGATTGGGGAGTGCTGTGCGTGAGCAGGGGAGCGTCGTCGCTCGTCTGCGTCTGATCCATCGATAACTCCCCTTCGACGTTGTAATACGGATTTATCATTGTAGTGCATGAGTGTCACGTTCACGTAAATTTGGGTATGAGCGCAAAGAACGACAACGTTTCGATGAGAGGACTCTTCATGACTACCGATCAGACAATCGATGTTGCGATTATCGGCGGCGGACCCGCGGGCTATGCTGCCGCTATTTATGCAGCGCGCGCCAACCTGACGACGACCGTCTTTGAGCAGGGCATGTCTGGCGGACAGATCGCCACATCCAACGAGATTGAGAATTATCCTGGCATTCCGCTGCTGACCGGTGCCGAACTTGGTGAGCGGTTCCAACAGCATGCTGAAGGCCTGGGGGCTCGGGTTGAATGGAGTATGGTGACAGGCGTCGACTACGATGCCGATGCGGCTCAATTTACCATCCATCATGATATGGGCGACACAGCGGCCAAGAGCGTCATTGCGTGCATGGGCGCCACGCCGCGTCCTGCGGGCTTTGTTGGCGAGGACACGTATCGCGGTCGGGGCGTTTCGTATTGCGCAACATGTGACGGCATGTTCTTCCGCGGCAAGCAGGTCTTTGTTATTGGAGGCGGCAATTCGGCATGCGAGGAGGCGCTGTTCCTGTCCGACATTGCCAGCAGCGTGACCATTGTGCTGCGTCGCGATCAGTTCCGTGCACCCGAGGGCGTTGTGAATAAAGTGCTCGCTAAGGACAATATTTCAGTTAGGTACCAAACTAGTATTGTTCAGCTTTCTGGTGAAGCGATGCCCATGACAATTACGTTCAAGGACAATGCGAGCGGCAAAACGCAAGCCGAGACCTTTGAACCTGGCTCATTTGGCATTTTTGTCTTTACCGGCACGCAGCCACATACCGAACTTGTTGAGCATCTAGTCGATCTGGCTCCCGACCGCGGCATCCTTACCGACGATTCGATGGCTACCCGTACGCCCGGCTTATTCGCAGCCGGCGATATCCGTTCCAAGCGTTTACGCCAGGTTGTGACCGCCGTTTCGGACGGAGCCATAGCAGCAACCAGCGTATACGCTTTCCTACGCGGATAAGTACGATAATATATCTTATGTAAGGTTGTTATCTTTAAACAAAGTGGTTGGACGGTGCTTCAACGTGCTGTCCAACCACTTTTACTTAGCGGCTATGTGGTATGCAAAACTAGATAACCTAGAATACAATATAGAAAACGAACGGAGGCCTCTGATGAACCACGTCAAACATGTTATCCCGATGTCCGATACATCGGTCTGCATTAAGCCGGAGGATATTCAACCGACGGTGCTGCCGGATGCATTTATTCAGTCCGATATGGTGGGTAAACTCAACGCTTTGAGCCTGCCACGCTATGAACAGCTGCCCAATGTAACGCTCTATCGCGATCAGGTTATTGAATATGTTGCGCTGTGGATGGAGCCGCTTTCGATTTGCGTAGAGCAGCCCGTTATCACGCCTTCAATGATTAATAACTACGTGAAGGTCGGCCTCGTTCCTGCTCCGGTTAAAAAGCAGTATGGCCGTGAGCAGATTGCGCGTCTCATCGCCATTTGTATCTTTAAGCAGGTACTGCCCATCGCTGCGGTTCAGGCACTTTTTAATATTCAGCGCTTGAGCTACGACGCTCCAACGGCTTTCGATTATGTAGTCGATCAACTTGAGGCATCGATTCGTGCGGCGTTTTCCGTCGAGCAGACTCCCGTACCCGATACCGCACATCAGGTTACGCGCGAATCGCTGCTCGTACGCAGTGCGGTATCGTCCTTCGTTTCGAAGGCGTACCTGATGAGCTACCTCAAGTTCAATGGGTTTAATAGCTAACCGAGGTATAAGACGGGCGGGATAAAGGGCCACTGGCCCCTTATCCCGCCCGTGCGTTTGTCAAGCTGGACATTATCGGCCCGAAGCCACGCCCATGCCGTAGCCGATGATGAGACCGTGCATCTCGGCGTAATAGGAATCTAGGCCGTTGCAGGGCATGACAAACGTCTTAGAGCCGGGCCAATGCTCGACAATGCGGTCAGCAAGCGCCTGGGCTCCAGCTTCGTTCTCAACGTGATCGATGATGACCTCGCCGCCCGTGAAGCCCTCGGCCTCCATGGTGTCGACAATCTTGGTGAGCATCTTCTTTTCGCCGCGCGTGTGCCCAACGAGTTCAATTTTGCCCGCTTCGCTCGCCGTGCCCAAAATGCGGATATTGAGCTTGTTGGCAATAACTCCGGCCGCCTTAGGGATACGTCCGGCCTTCGCAAGGTTTTCGTAATTGCACAAACTAAAGAGGATCTTGCTGTTCTGCTCCAAGCTATCGAAGTAGGCGCAGGCGTCCTCAAAGGAGGTATCTGGGTTGCTCGCAAGATAGCGGTCGAACAGCAAGAAGATCAGATCCATTTTGCCACCCGCGGCTCGTGAGTTAACCAAATGAATCTGGCGGTTGGGCTCCTCGGCAAGCACCATGTCACGTGCGGTGGCCGCGGCATTGTAGCTTCCCGATACGCCCTCCGAGATGGGCATGCAGATCGTCTTGTCGGCAAGCTTAAAAAGTTCAGCCCACTCCCCTACGCTTGGACAGGCGCTCGAAGAAGCGCTCGACTCCGCCTGCACGGCGCAATTGAGCTCGTGAACATCGAGCGAGAGGTCATCGACAAACTCGCGCTCCCCCACTCGGATCTTAAGGGGTGCAAATGCAAAGGTGGTATGAGGTGCGGTTGGTTGCCAATCGCGAAGATTGCAGCTCGAATCGGAGATAAGTGCCCAGCTCATTGAGGGTCCTTTCTAATTGTTCCTCAACAATTATAGCCATCTTTTTGATTGATTGGACGGCTATCTAGTTTTGAATACTAGATAGCCGTACTGATCTTATGACAAACGGTAGGGGCAAAAAGAATGGGCCTCGTGATTCAAGATCGCGAGGCCCACGTTCGTTCGCTGTAGTAATAAATTAGTAGCGAACGAAAATGTAATTGTTGTTCATGCCAGCGGCAACGGAGCTGATGATAACGCCCGTCTTGTAGTCGGAAGCATGGATCATCTGGCCGTTACCAATGTAGATGCCGGTGTGGTAAGAGTTAACCACGACGTCACCAGGCTGAGGATCGGACACGCGGGTCCAGCCCATAAAGGTGCCCGTGGTGCCAAGGCGGCAATAACGGCCGGTGAGGCAGTAGCTTACAAAACCGGAGCAGTCAAAGCTGTTCGGTCCAATGCCGCCCCAAGAATAAGCATAACCGAGCTTGCTGTAGGCGCGCGAAACAACGGTACCACCGTCAACGGACTGGCTCGGTGCGGAAGGCGTCGGAGCCGGAGCGGGCGTCACGGGCTGCGGCGTGGGGGCAGGAGCGGGCGCGGGGGTGTTGTCGCCGCCATTGTTGGTCGTGCCACCACCGTTGTTGGTGTTCTCGGTCGTACCGGCGGTGTCGTTGCTCACCGTGGCCTTTTCGGCGGTGCTGGCATTGATGCCAGCCTGCAGTGCGGCGTTGGCCTCGGCCTCGGCAGCAAGCTCGGCCTGCAGCTGTGAATCCAGGGAGTTCACGACACTCTGGGCCTCAGCCTGCTGGGCGTTGAGCTCGTCGACCTTCTTCTGCGTCGCGGCGACGTTCTTCTCCTGCTCGGTCTGCTTATCGGTGAGCTGCTGCTTAAGGTCCTTGACCTCCTGAATGGTCTGGGCCTGTTTGTCGGACACCTTACCGTAGTAGAACAGACGGTTGAGCATGTCGCCCAGATCGTCGACGCCCGTCAGAACCTGAAGGAGACTCAGACCGCCGGTCTTGTACTCACCGGCAACGTAGCTCGAAAGTTTTGCCTGACCCTCCGCAATCTCTTGCTGCTTTTGCGTGATCTCGCCTGCAGTCTGATCAAGCTCCTGCGTCTGTGCGGAGAGTTCTTCATGAATTTGCTGGGTTTGGGTGCCAATCTGCTCGAGCTTGGTACGGGCAGCGGCAAGGTCGGATGCGGTATCGGCGTAGGCCGGAGCCACGAGGCCCAGGCCCAAAACACAAGCGAGGGTTGCCGTAGCAGCGCAGCGTGCCATGTTTCTGTGCGTGTTTGCTGTGCGCATGGAGCTTCCTTTCCGGTATCTAAGGGTAGCGGCTAGTCCACCGTTACCAGGCTAAAGAGTTCAACGTCCTCGTTAGAAGACGTGAGCTTCTTGCGCGGGTTGAGAAACGCAAGCTCAAGGATACAACCGTAGCCCACAAGCTTTGCGCCCATATCTCGCACCAGTTTACCTGTTGCCTCGACGGTTCCGCCCGTCGCGACCAAGTCGTCCAGAATCAACACGGTATCTTTAGAGCTGATGGCATCGGCGTGGATCTCGATAGAATCCGTTCCATACTCGAGCTCGTAGCTCTCGCTTACCGTCTTGCGCGGCAGTTTGCCCGGCTTACGTGCGGGAACAAAGCCGGCACCCAAGGCGACGGCCACGGGCACACCGACCATAAAGCCGCGGGCCTCGGGTCCTACGACCTTGGTAATGCCCATGTCGGCAAAATGCTCGGCCAGGGCATCCACCATGGCCTTCAGGGCCTCGGGATTGCCAAAGAGCGGCGTGATGTCCTTAAAGACGACTCCGGGCTCGGGATAGTCGGGGATATCGACAATATGAGATTCGAAGTCGTACATGGCGTGACCTTTCATGGATTGCCGGGTGGACGGCGGTTATTTGCCCGTGTTAGCAGACGGGTTATGCGAGGGGACGACGACCTTGGACGGCTGCACGAGCGACTCGTCGTGCGCGGCAACCGCAGGGACACTTGCCCCATCACTTTTAGCCTTGGTGGATTCGGAACGCGCAATCTCCTCATCGAGAGCATCGATGTCAGCGTCCTCGACCACGGCGTTGAGCGACTCAAAGACGCGGTTCTTAAGGAGCGCGGTGTGCACACCCTCGGTGAGGTCGTGCAGCTTCTTAAAAGCGCGCTCGAGCTTGGCGTCACGCTCGTCATCAGAGGTATCCATGCCGAGCATGCTCACGAGAACCTGCTCAAACATCGAAGACTCGCGGTTTGCCGACGATACGTACTGACGCAGGTTGCGCGGCTCAATGTGGAAGCGCGACAGCTCCGAGCAGTAACGGATAATCGGGAAATCTCGGCCATCGACGAGTTCACGGTTCTGTGGACTCTTGATGATGCGGATAAGATCGTTCTCGGCAAGGGAGCGGATAAACGAAATCTCAACACCGAGCATGTCGGGAATAGTCTCGATGGGATGCAGCTTTTGCTTGGTCTCCTTGGGCTCCGTCTTAAGCGGAACATCGGACAGAAGACCCACCTCGTAAGCCAAAGTGGACAGGTCCGTTGCGTTTTCCAAGCGCTGCTTAATGACGTTGAGCGGCATATAGCGGGTCTTCTGCAGGTGCAGGATGACCTCGAGACGGTCAACGTCTTCCTTGGAGTACTGGCGATACCCCTTAGGCGTACGATGAGGGGTGATGAGCCCCTCATCTTCTAGAAATCTAATTTTTGAGTTCGATAGATCGGGGTATGCGCCTCGAAGTAGATTGACGACCTGGCCGATACTCAGATAATTGCGTTCGGCCATTACCTACTCACCGGTTTCGATGCGCTCCGGCGTGCTCTCGTGGTAGATGAGCGTGAACGTACCGATCTGAACGGAAGAGCCGTCGTGCAGCGGAGCACCGTTGACGATGGCGCCGTCGACCCAGGTGCCGTTGAGCGAGCCTAGATCCTCAATACGGGCGCCCAGGCCCTCGCGAATAATGCGTGCGTGGCTGCGCGAGACGGTCATGTCGTTGAGGAAGATACCGTTCGCGGGATCACGGCCGATGGTGGTCACGTCGTCCTCGAGCTCAAAGGCAGCGCCGGTCTGCGGACCCTTGACGATGGACAGAACCGGAGCGGTGATGCGCACGTTGGCCATAAGGTCGGGAACGGTGACATCGCTCGAAGGAACGCGGAAAACGCAGGTAGCGTCCGCGGTCTTATCGTTCTGAGGCATATTGTTAACCTTGTTGTCCATGACAACCCCTATCTAACGCGGCCACGCCGCAAAGAATGAACCGTACGTAATCATACCCCAATGAATCAGTCTTCGATTTCGGGGTTGAGAAAGTCGGTGTCCTCGTCCTCGGGATGCGCGATGGCCTGTTTAATGGCCGCCCCGCCCTTAATGGAATAGATGACAGCGGTGAGCATAGAGAAGATGACGCCGCCGTACACAAAGAAGATGCCGAGGGGCACCGAGCAGCCGTTGAGGCCCGGGAATGCCGTGAACGTCGCGGGCAGCAGTTGCCAGCCGTCGACGACGGGAAAGCCCAGCAGCATGAGCGAGAAGCCGGTCATGAGCAGTGCCGTGGCGATCTTGCCGGGAAAGACGACATCGATGGGGCGACGGTGGTAGTGGCGCACGATGAGCGTGCCGATGCCCAGGTAGATATCGCGGCCGATAATGAGCACGCAGACCCAGATGGGAAGCTCGCCGCGGACTACCAGGCCCAACACGCCGGTAAACAGCAGTGCACGGTCGCAGATGGGGTCCATAACCTTGCCGAGCCACGAGACCGTTTTGGTCATGCGGGCAATCTGGCCGTCCATCCAGTCGGTGGAAGCCGCGATGGCATAGATGACAATGGCGACGACACGGTTGTTGTCCGTCACAAACAGGTACAGGAAGACGAGCGTGAGGATCAGGCGCGTAAAGGTGATGAAATTGGAGATCGTAAAGATCTTATTCGACGGGTAATCGGAAGTGCCGATAAGCTCCTTTTTGATCTTCTTCTTGATGCCCACAGGACTCCCCCGCTGGTAAACGACAAAACTTTCGATACTATACCCGTTCTAGCGATGTCTATCCAGCGTAAGCATAGAGAGTCCAGACATATGGAGGGTGTTGTGGACGGTGCGAAACTTCGCATTTGTGTACGTCAACCTCCAAACATGTCGAAAAATGTCGGTTTTGGAGGGTGATGTACACGTTTTTGTTGCACGTGTGCATCACCTCATATGTTGCCAACGCTAACGGTGAACCTGAGCGCCGGGGCACATTCTTTGTTGGATGAAACCGGCATAGCAGCTAGCGGAAGGTATCATCGAAGGAGTGTGCTGGAAAGCACCCATCTCCTTAACTGTTAGAAATGCAAGTTAATAATCTATGTGGTCGATATGCCGTTGAGCCCGCATATCGATACCGCTCAGCCATTCGCCTCGCCCCCGTCGCACGTATCTTCATCCGGTCTGTTACTTTTAATCTAACAATTCTTTGAGGAACGTAGGTGCTTCCAAATGTACTGTCGACTTCTTCTCAAACTAATCCTAAGAGACAGGGCCGTATGGATCTCTACGCTCGTTCTCGCCGCAGCCTTCTCCGTCCCCATTGCGTTCAATTCACCCATCTACGGG
>JAXKGF010000014.1:0-4762 GCA_036550515.1 Collinsella sp. | reverse complement strand
GGGCGAGGACGAGAACCGCAAGCTCGACGAGCGCGTCCGCGCCTTCCTGACCCGCGGCGTGACCGGCGACACCGACATCAACATCATCGACACCGCCGAGTTCGCGATCCCCGGCCTTGACGACGAGTTCCGCGTCATCGTGTCTCCGTGGATTCTGACGGTGCTCGTTACCGACCGCCTGGCTCGCTACTACGAGACGGTCACCAAGCACAACCTCAAGTATCGTCGCTACTATCACCAGTTCGACTACTAAAGAAAACGGGTGCGGGAACGTGCCGGGCTATTGAGAGGAACACAGAATGAGACAGTACATCATCGCCAGCCATGCGCACTTCGCTACCGGCATCAAGGAGAGCGTCGAGCTGCTCTCGGGCGCTCGCGACAACGTCCACGATCTTTCGATGTTCGTCGATGGCCGCATGGACGTGGCCGAGGAGGCCCAAAAACTGCTGGCAGGCATGTCTGCTGACGATGATGTCGTTGTCTGCACCGACCTCTTTGGCGGCAGCGTCAACAACGAGTTTACCAAGATCGTCCAGACGCGTCCCCGCACGTACCTCGTTACCAACATGAACCTTCCTCTCCTCATCCAGTTGCTGTTCTCTGACGAGTCGGCGCCGGTTGAGGAGACGATTCGCGCCATCGTCGCTGCGGACGATACGCGCGTGAAGTTTGTCAACGATCTTTTGGTCGATGACGACGAGGAAGAAGAGTTCTAATCCGCAGCACCTACTGACACGCCGTAAGACGGCACAAGACCTTTGGGGGGTCACATTATGATTCAGCTACTTCGCGTTGACCATCGCCTGCTTCATGGCCAGGTCGCAGTTTCCTGGGTTCAGGGCCTTGGCTCCAACTGCATCTTCTGCGTGGGCGATAAGGTCGCTAACGACCCGGTGTGGAAGACGACGCTCAAGATGGGCAAGCCTGCCGGCTGCAAGCTCGTCATCAAAGATATGGAGCATGCAATCGAAGCTATCAAATCGGGCGTGACCGACAAGTACAAGATGATCATCTGTGTCGCCACTATTGCTGAGGCAAAGCAGCTTGTTGAGGGCTGCCCGCAGATCAAGTCGGTCAACCTGGGCAACACCAAGCCCAAGGACGAGAAGCGTCCCGATGCTCGTCAGGTCTCTCGTCAGATCTTCCTGACCGCGGCCGAGGAAGCCGATGTGCGCGAGATGCTGGATCGTGGCGTTGAGGTCGAGATTCGACCCCTGGCCGATGACCCCAAGGTTGACTGCGCCAGCGTGCTCTAGGCGTTCAATTTCGAAGAGTCTGAGCTCTTCGTAGTGTCCTATTAGGAAAGGGGGATATATGCTTACCCAAGCAATCCTCATCGGACTTATCGCCGCATTTGGTAAGTTCGACTGCCAGCTCGGTACGCTCTATGCGTTCCGCCCCATCGTCCTGTGCCCGCTCGTGGGACTGGTGCTGGGGGACCTGCAGTCCGGCCTCGCGATCGGCGCCAGCCTGGAGCTGCTGTTCATGGGCTCGATCTCCATCGGCGCCTACGTGCCGCCTGATGAGACGATCGGCGGCGTGCTCGCCTGCGCCTTCGCTATCCAGCTGGGCCAGAGCACCGAGGCAGCCATCGCGCTTGCCATGCCCATCGCCACGCTGTGCCTTGCCATCAAGAACATCCTCAACGCCGCCCTGCCGATCCTGGTTGACCGCGCTGATGTCTTCTCCGGCCAGGGCAACCTTAAGGGTGTCTATGCGATGCACTTCCTGATCGGTTTGACCGGTATCATCATGGCGTTCCTGCTGTGCTCGCTGTCGTTCTATCTGGGTGCTGACGCCATCCAGGGCATGCTCGACTTCATCCCGCCCTTTGTCCTTGCTGGCTTTGGCGTTGCCGCCAACATCCTGCCTGCCATGGGCTTCGCCATGCTCGGCCGCCTGGTGCTCACCAAGCAGCTCGTGCCCTTCTACTTCCTGGGCTTCCTGCTGTGCTCCTACGCCAACGTGCCCGTCCTGGGCGTCGCCCTGATCGCCATCATCATCGGCATCGACAAGTTCGACCTGCTCGGCCTGGGCGGAGCCCAGCCCCAGCTCTCCGCGGAAGGGGATGAGGACGATGACTTCTAGTCCCGAGAACAAGATCACGCGCTCCGACCTCGTCAAGAGCGCCGTCAACGTCGGCGCCCTGGGCATGGAGTTCTCCTGGACCTACTACAAGCAGATGAACATCGCCTTCTGCCTGATGGTCGCCAACATGCTCAAGAAGATCTACGCCGGCCGCCCCGACGACTACGCCGAGGCCCTGCACCGCCACTGCGCGTTCTTCAACATCACCGTCCAGTTCGCCCCGTTCGTCGGCGGCATCGCGATGGCCATGGAGGAGAAGGTCGCCCGCGGCGAGATCGAGCCCGAGAGCGTCAACGACGTCAAGGCCGCCCTCATGGGCCCGCTGTCCGGCATCGGCGACTCCATCTTCCTGTCGACGCTGCGCGTGGTCGCCGCCGCGGTGGGCATCAGCCTGTGCCAGGCCGGCAACCCCTTCGGCCCCATCGCCTTCCTGCTCATCTACAACGTCCCCGGCTTCGCGCTGCGTGTCTGGGGCGCCGTCAAGGGCTACGAGCTGGGCGTTGGCTTCCTGGACGAGGCCCAGAGGACCGGCCTCATGCAGAAGATCATGACCTGCGTGGGCATCGTGGGCGTCATGGTCGTGGGCGCCATGTGCAAGGACATGTTCTGGGCCAGCATCCCGGTGGCCATCGGCTCGGGCGAGGACGCCAAGACCCTCCAGGACATCCTGGACGGCATCATGCCCGGCATGCTCGGCATGATCGCCTTCTGGCTGTACTACTGGCTGCTGTCCAAGAAGATCAACCCCATGGTGCTGATCGTGGCCACCATGGTCGTGGGCATCATCGGCGCGTTCTTCGGCGTGCTGGCGTAAGGGCCCGGCCTATTATCTGCCCCAAAGGGAAACGGCGACCCATTGCGGTCGCCGTTTTTTATTACCGAAAGCTAGTTGGAGGTGCTTCGTGATTCGATCTGACAATCCACCCGATAATGGCGTGAGCGGGGCGATGTATCTATTTGGCACGGCGCTCTTGTGGAGTTTTATCGGCATCCTCGTTCGCGCCAATTCGCAGTCAGCTCTTTTGATCGGTGCCGTCACGGCAATATTTATGGCGCTCTTTATCCTGCTCGTCGGCAGGCCCGTCCTTCGCGTCAGCCGTCTTATTGTCCTTGTGGCCGTCTGCAACTTCGTGACGGGCACCACGTTTAACTTTGCCAACCAGCTCACGACGGTCGGCAACGCGATCGTCCTGCAGTACACCTCGATGATTTTCGTTATCGTGTATCAATCGCTCGCAGCTCGCACATTGCCCTCGCCTGCGAAGATTGCCTCCGTGGTGGTTGCTTTTACGGGTATGGGACTTTTCTTTTTAGGCGATTTGAGTGCCGAGGGCATGCTCGGCAACCTGCTTGCCGTCATTTCGGGCGCCACCTTTGGGCTGTGTTTCTTTTTGAACTCTCGCCCCGATGCGTCGCCCATGGTGTCCTCGCTCATCTCCTGCGGTATCTCGATGCTGCCGATCGTCTATTTTGCTGGCGCCCTAGACTCCGTGAGACCATTTGAGTGGGGGCTCATGCTGGTGCATGGCCTTTTTTGCAGTGGCCTTGCGAGCGTGCTATATGCCAAGGGGATTGCGCGCACTAACGCGTTTGCGGCCAACTTGGTTTGCATGAGCGAGGTCGTGCTCGCTCCCTGCTGGTCGGCGCTCCTCTTTGGCGAAGTCTTTCGCTGGAACGAGTTTTTGGGCGCGGCGATTATCGTTTTGGTGATTGTAGGCAACTTGGCATACGATGCCTTTGGCGATGGCTTTCTGGTGGCGCTTGTCCGCCATCGAAACAAAGAGCGCGCCTGATGGGATACGTCTGCCGTTTACGGTAAAAAACACCCCGCTGAGCGAGTGGTATTAAATAGTGAGGACCTGCATACCTATAATTGGTATCAAATCATTTGTGCCTGGCATGGGTGTTAGCAGCACACCAGGTACGCTTCGAGCCGTGGAATCGAACTCCCGGAATTGATATCAACAACGCGCGCGACGGGAGTGACGACGGTTCGAGATTCCTTATTGGGAGGAATTATGCTTGTCCAAGCAATCCTCGTCGGCTTAGTCGGAGCGTTTTGATGTCTCGACTACCAGCTCGGCACCCTCTACGCGTTCCGCCCCATCGTCCTGTGCCCGCTCGTGGGCCTGGTGCTGGGGGACCTGCAGACCGGCCTTGCCGTTGGCGCCAGCCTGGAGTTGCTGTTCATGGGCTCGATCTCCATCGGCGCCTACGTACCGCCTAACGAAACCGTCGGCGGCGTGCTCGCCTGCGCGTTTGCCATTCAGCTCGGTCAGGGTACCGAGACGGCCATCGCGCTCGCCATGCCTATCGCCGTCCTTTCGCTGACGATCGGCAACATTACGGATGCTGGATTCTCGATCATTGTTGACATTGCTGACAAGTGCGCTGCCAAGGGCAACCTCAAGGGTATCTACGCGGCACATTGGAGCATGGGCCTCTTTGGCTGCCTTGAGTACTTCCTGCTGTGCGGCGGCGCATTCTACCTGGGCTCCGATGCCATCCAGGGCCTGCTCGACTTCATCCCGACCTTTGTGATCGACGGTTGCGGCGTTGCCGCCAACATCCTGCCTGCCATGGGCTTCGCCATGCTCGGCCGCCTGGTGCTCACCAAGCAGCTCGTGCCCTTCTACTTCCTGGGCTTCCTGCTGTGCTCCTACGCCAACGT
>JAXKGF010000013.1:0-19097 GCA_036550515.1 Collinsella sp. | reverse complement strand
GGGTCGTTAGCTCAGTTGGTAGAGCAGGGGACTCTTAATCCCAAGGTCCAGGGTTCGACCCCCTGACGGCCCACCACACGATATCTCCTCTAAAGTCCGCCGCAACGGGCTTTAGCTTTGGGTCGTTAGCTCAGTTGGTAGAGCAGGGGACTCTTAATCCCAAGGTCCAGGGTTCGACCCCCTGACGGCCCACCAAAGCATGTTAAGGCGACTGGCTTCGGCTGGTCGCTTTTTTGTTGACCTTGCATGGGGTCGAACCCGAAAGGGCGCGGATTTGAGTAATCTACACCGTGATTCCCTTAGGGGAAACACGCTTAAAGCCCCGTAATCGTGTTCTCCTTGCGGGAATCCTGCTTACGGGGCTCGATGCATGTTGAGAAATTGTGATCAAACTCAAAGTGAGAATCGATTTAGTCTGCTCGATAGTGCGATCCGAGACTTTCGGTTCGCTTGCGCATGGCTTTGACCATTTCCTGTGCTAGTTGAATCTGCGATTGCAGGCGGGCGAGGGCAGCGATTTCGCTGGCGTTGGCATGCGACTTGCTTAGCGCGGTGGCCTCGTCTTGCAGGCCTTCAAGCTCGTGCAGCGCCTTAGAGAGGCCAGCTTTGGTCCTGTTGATCATGCAGTAGGTGCTCATTGTGTGTTTGAGGCTACGTGTCAGGCGTTCGGCGTCTGTTGTGGCAATGCCGTACTGGGGGAGCGCTGCATCCACCAGAGCGGCCGCTTCGGGGGCGTCCAGTGCTGCTCGCGCCGCTGATGCGCCCGCGATGCGCCCAAACACGATGCCGTTGGCACTTGACAGGCCACCAATGCGATCGGCGCCGTGCATGCCGCCTGTCGCCTCGCCGCAGGCATAGAGGCCTTCGACGCCCGTGAAGGCTGTCTTGTCGATTTTGATACCGCCATTAGCAGCGTGGGCATACATCGCCACGCGCATCTCGGCGGTCGGCGCGATGCCGTGCTCGTCTTGTAGCCAGGTGGCAAAGGTCTGCACAAACTCAGGGACGTCCTCGCGGGGGAAGTCGTAGTGGAGCGCGAGGCCTTCGGCGCCTGCTTGATCGATGACGAGATCGATAGCGCGGGAGGCCAAGCGTGACGTGAAGGGGCCATATCCGGAGCGTTGCTCAAGCAGATCGTCCAGCTTGTCGTCGGCGATATCGACCGGCTGGTCTACATGTACGTAGCGCCAGGTCTTCTCGTTAAAGACAAGGTTGCGCTTGGGCTCGATGAAGCCCGGCATCATCTGCATGAACTCTATATTAGTGAGCGTTGCGCCGTGTGCCAGTGCGATGGCCTGCGAGGAGCTGAGCACGTCTGCCGAAGTGAGGCTGCGCTCGAACAGTCCGCCCGTGCCTCCGGCGGCGATGATAGTGGCCTTGGCTGCCATAGGCACGAGATGCTCGTTTGCACGGTCATAGAGCACTGCGCCGACAATCTTTCCGTTCGCATCCTCAACAAGGTCGATAAGTTCGTGGCGGGGGAGCAGGCGAATGCCAAGCAACTCGATTTGGGCCGTACACGCGTCCTCAAGGGGCTTACGGGTGAGGCCGCGCCACATTCTCGTCTTGTGGTCGAAGCAGGGGATAAACTGCTTCTGCTGGGCGCTCTCGGCACTTTGCGGACGCTGAAGCTCAACACCTAGATCCTGCTCGAGCCATTGGATGGCCTGAGGAATACCGTGGACAAACGTATGGACGAGCGTAGGGTCGGCAACGCCGCCGCCCACGGCCTGGATAGTGTCGATGAGGTCCTGTTCGTCGTCTTCGTCGACGGGGCCAATAAGGCCGAGACCCCAGGTGCCCGGGAAGAAGCTTGATCCGCTCATGGTCTTGCCGGCGCTTGCGATGGCAACGGTCGCGCCCGCGCGCGCCGCTTCGATGGCGGCACAAAGGCCCGCAATGCCAGATCCAATTACCAATACATCAGTCGATTCCATCGGATTCCTTTCTCGTCCGGCGCATTGTCGCATGGGTGATCGGCAAAGGTGTCGCAAAGATTGGATAAATCGGTAAAGGGCGAATATGGAAAGGTGGGTGTCACCGATACCTTAACGCCCGCCAAGAAGTTGCGGTGGAATAGTTCCTGTTTGGAAGGATGGGGCGGCTGTTTAGGAACTATTTCACCGCAACTGAGGGAGGGACAAAAAAGAGCCGCTATCCGGGTGGGTAGCGGCTCTAAAGCTCAACTATATGAGTATCGCGCGGACGCGATTAGGCCTTGAGGGCCTCCTCGACGGCGACAGCGCAGGCGACGGTGGCACCGACCATGGGGTTGTTGCCCATGCCGATGAGACCCATCATGTCGACGTGCGCAGGCACGGAGGAAGAACCGGCGAACTGGGCGTCGGAGTGCATACGGCCCATGGTGTCGGTCATGCCGTAAGAGGCAGGGCCGGCGCCCATGTTGTCCGGGTGCAGGGTACGGCCAGTGCCGCCACCAGAAGCGACGGAGAAGTACTTCTTGCCAGCCTCGAGGCGCTCCTTCTTGTAGGTGCCAGCGACGGGGTGCTGGAAGCGCGTGGGGTTGGTGGAGTTACCGGTGATCGAGATATCGACGTTCTCGTGCCACATGATGGCAACGCCCTCGCGGACGTCGTCGGAGCCGTAGCAGTTAACGGCAGCGCGGGGACCATCGGAGTAGGGGATGGTCTCGACGACCTTGAGCTCGCCCGTGTAGTAGTCGAACTGGGTCTTCACGTAGGTGAAGCCGTTGATGCGGGCGATGATCTGAGCAGCGTCCTTGCCCAGACCGTTGAGGATGACGCGCAGCGGCTTCTTGCGAGCCTTGTTGGCGTTCAGAGCCAGGCCGATAGCGCCCACAGCGGCAGCGAAGGACTCGTGGCCGGCCAGGAAGGCGAAGCACTCGGTGTCGTCGGAGAGCAGCATAGCGCCCAGGTTGCCGTGGCCCAGACCGACCTTGCGGTCCTCGGCGACGGAGCCGGGAACGGTGAAGGCCTGGATGCCCTCGCCGATGATGGCAGCAGCCTCAGAAGCGGACTTGGCGCCACGCTTGACAGCGAGAGCGCAGCCGAGGGTGTAGGCCCACTCAGCGTTCTGGAAGGCGATGGACTGGGTGTTGTTGACGATCTCACGCGGGTTGAAGCCCTTGTCGGTGCAGATCTGCAGAGCTTCCTCGAGGGAGGCGATGCCGTTGTCGGCGAGGCACTTGTTGATCTTGTCAGCGCGGCGCTCGTAACCTTCGAACGTAACAGTCATAGTTATTTCCCTCCCTTTCTACTCGTGAACCGGGAACACGCTGGCGACGGAGTGAGTCTCCTCGTCGGTGCGCGGGTCGATGTACTTGGCAGCGTTCTCCCACTGACCATAGTGGCCCATAGCGCCAGCGATGGCCTCCTCGGGGGTCTTGCCGGCCTTGACGGCGTCGGTGAACTTGCCGAGGTTCAGGAACTCGAATGCGATGATCTCGTTCTTGTCGTTGAGAGCCATGCGGGTGACGTAGCCCTGGGCGAGCTCGAGGTAACGAGCGCCCTTGGCCTTGGTGCCGAACATGGTGCCGACCTGAGAGCGAAGGCCCTTGCCGAGGTCGTCGAGGGAGGCGCCCACGGGCAGGCCGCCCTCGGAGAACGCGGTCTGGCTGCGGCCGTAAACGATCTGCAGGAAGATCTCGCGCATGGCAACGTTGATGGCGTCGCAGACGAGGTCGGTGTTGAGGGCCTCGAGGATGGTCTTACCGGGAAGGATCTCGGAAGCCATGGCGGCAGAGTGGGTCATGCCCGAGCAGCCGATGGTCTCAACGAGGGCCTCCTCGATGATGCCGTCCTTGACGTTCAGCGTGAGCTTGCAGGCGCCCTGCTGAGGTGCGCACCAACCCACACCGTGCGTAAGACCGGAGATGTCGGAAATCTCCTTAGCCTGGACCCACTTGCCCTCCTCGGGGATGGGTGCGGGGCCGTGGTATGCACCCTTGGCAACGGGGCACATGTTCTCCACTTCCTGTGAGTACTGCATGCCTCTCCTCTCTATCGTGTTGGCGTCCCGTCTGGGGGTCGTGGCTGGCGATTGCCGGGCGACCCTTCGAAAGGGACATGACATGCAGCCCCTATAATACCGCGAAATGCACGGAATATTCGGCGAACGGCTCAGTTTTCGTAACGAGAAGCGCGGAACTTTCAATTGAAGCGATTTAACAAAGCTGTTTGCGGCTGTGCGGTTCGCTGAAGGGGGTCAGTTCTGTTCAAGCTTTTGACTATGTCGCGTTGTCTGACCTGTAGCTATGATGCCGTTCGCCGCCTGTATACTGCCTTTTGCCGTGTGGCGTAGTTGTTTTGCGTGAATGTTTTGATGGCACGCTTCAATCGTGCTGTATTGGATGGCAAGCAGATCCCGGCGAGGGGAGCGTCATGCAGCGCGTTTGGAGAACGGTTACCGGCTTTTACCATGTCTGTGCCCGCGGTACAGGCAAGCAACTGATCTTTGAGACCGATGGTGACCGCTGGGAGTTTCTGGAGCTGATGCGCGACTGCTGCCGGGAGGCGGGGGTGACAATCGTGGCGTGGTGCCTTATGGACGACCACGTGGATCTGGTGCTTTTGGATTATGAGGACGAAATGAGCGCAGCGATGCAGCGGTTGCTGCTGACGTATGCCCGTCGGTTCAATAAGCGCACTGGGCGCGCGGGCTGCCTGTTTCGTGAGCGTTTTGAGCGCCGCTCGCTCGATACCGACTGGCAGGTGATGGAGGCTATTCGCTCCGTACACGCCGATCCGCAGGAGGCGGGTATTGCTCTGATCGAGCGCTATCCGTGGAGCAGCTTTGACGAGTATCTATGGGCCTATGACAACGATATGACGAGGGGATTTTCCGACCCTTCTTGCGTGCTTGAGCTTTTTGGTTCTGCCGAGGGCTTTATTGCCCATTCGCTTTCGACGCCCGACGGCTGCGAGCCAGCGCTGTGCGATATGAAAGAGACGGAGTGGGAACGCCACGCCTTTGCCGAAAAGTTGGCGAAGGGGCTCGGGGTTCCGCTCCATGTGGTTAAAGCCGCACCGTCGGCGCAACGCAATGCCGTTATTCTTGGATTGCACGATGCTGGTTTTACGGTGCGTCAGATTGAGCGGTATACGGGGATTGGCAAAAGTACCGTTTCTCGTATTGTGCGCGCCCGTGCGCGAGCGGCGGTGCGGACTGGCGGAAACGTGGTGTAGGGCCGCCGGTGCACTGCAGCTGGGGTCGCCCATACGCCACAGCTATTGTTCTAAAAGCTCGGGTACGGTAACTGCACTTCTTAATTTGCATAGAACAGACGCCGTTATGCATAAAATAACGCCTTAGCTCGGTTTTGCCCGTACCTACCCCCGTCTGCGCCGTGCAAAAAGCGGAGTTTTCTGCATCGTGGTACTGTCGGCACCGCCGCAACTTTGCAACATATGGGCTCTGAAGCTATTTATGCCTGCCGATGCGCTCCCGAAGCTCATGTTTGCGCCCCTGAGACCACGATGCTTGTTCTAAAACGCAATATAAAGGCCACTGGAGATGTTGATTAACGCTTCCAATGCGTATACACACGGCTTGGCGTGCTGAATACTCGCAAAAATGCACGCCGCACCCTAGGGGACCTGTCCGCGGCAGGCGCGAGGCGTGCCGAAGACCAGCAAGATGGGGCTTGGCACCTTGCTTAGAGTGCCCGTGGTCTTGTCACAAGCTTTAGTACGTTGGAAAACGCTCGTGTTCGCGGTTGGCCGTGCGATAAATGACAGATGGGGCGCCGGACGCGTGGGCTGTGTGCGCTCGTTATGAAAAAACCGGGCCGCCCGTATCGGGCGGCCCGGCAATCAAAATCCTAGGATTCGGGGCATCCGCTATTGGTTAGCTTGCCCCTCGAGCATGCCGTCGAGGGTGCGCCAGGCGAGCTCGGCGCACTTGACGCGGGCGGGCATGTGCGAGATGTCCTGGAACTGGGCGGCCTCGTCCAGGTCTTCCAGGTCCTCATCGGAGAGCTGCTCGCCGCGAATCATGGCGAGGAAAAGCCCGGCCAGGCGGCGTGCCTCCTCGACCGTCTCGCCAGTGATGAGGTCGGCCATGATGTCGGCGCTGGCCTGGCTGATGGCGCAGCCGTGACCGGTAAACGAGGCCTCCTCGATCACGTTGTTCTCGACGCGCAGCTGCAAGGTGAGCTCGTCGCCGCAGCTGGGGTTGATGCCTTCGTGCTCGTGCGTGGGAGCGTCCATCTCGTACTTATAGTCGGGGTGCGAGTTGTGCTCCATAAACGTGGTGGAGGTGTACAGATTACCCATTGAACGTGCTCCAAACGTGATGCAGGCCGGCGATGAACTTGTCGATGTCGGCCTTGTCGTTGTAGAAGGCCACGCTGGCGCGGCAGCAGGCGAGGTTCTCGACTCCCAGCCAGGTAAGCAGCGGCTGCGCGCAGTGGTGGCCGGCGCGGATGCACACGCCGTCCATGTCCATGATGCTCGCGACATCGTGCGGGTGGATGCCCTTGACGTTAAAGCTGACGACGCCATGATGGTTGTCCCAATAGATGGAGCCGATGATCTGGACGAAGTCGAGCTGTATGAGCTCGCCCATAAGGTAGTGGACGAGTGCCTGCTCGCGGGCCTGGATGTTTTCGTAGCCAACCGTGTTGACGAGGTAGTCGAGGGCAGCGCCTGTGGCGAAGATGCCGGCGGCGTCCTGCGTGCCTGCCTCGAACTTCTCGGGGACGGGCGCCCAGACGGCGTCCTGCTCGGTGACCGAATCGATCATCTCGCCGCCGGTGAGCATGGGCGGCATGGCGTTGAGCAGGTCCATCTTGCCCCACAGCACGCCAATGCCCATGGGACCCATGGCCTTGTGCGCGCTAAAGGCAAAGAAGTCGGCGCCCAGATCGGCCACGTTGACCGGCATGTGCGGCAGCGACTGCGCGCCGTCGACAACCAGATAGCCGCCGTACTTGTGCACGAGCTTGCCGAGGTTCTTGACCGGGTTCTCGACGCCTAACACGTTGGAGACCTGACCCACGGCCAGGATCTTGGTCTTGGGTCCCACCTTGGCCAGAACCTCCTCGGTGGTGAGCTGGCCGGTCTTGGTGGGGTAGAGGTAGACGAGCTTGGCACCGGTCTCGCGGCAGACCTGCTGCCACGGGATTAGGTTGGAGTGGTGCTCCATGATGGTGATGACGACCTCGTCACCGGGCTCCAGTACCGTGGGCGCAAAACTCTTGGCGACCAGGTTGAGCGACTCGCTGGTGTTGCGGGTGAAGACGACTTCGTTGGCCTGGGCGGCGCCGATGAGGTCGGCAATCTGCTGGCGGACCTTAGCGATGGCATCGGTGGCCTCGACGGACAGCGAGTACAAGCCGCGCAGCGGGTTGGCGTTCATGCGCTGGTAGAAGTCGCGCTCGGCGTCGAGCACGCAGGCGGGGCGCTGCGCAGTGGCGGCGCTATCGAGGAAGGCGATCTCGGTATGCTGCTGGAACAGCGGGAACTGCGCCTTGTAGGGATTAGTCTCTATGTCCACGGTGGGCCAGCCGCGCGAAGCCTCGTCGCTGGCGTCGAGCTCCATGGGCTCGGGGGCGGTGCAGGTATCGCATTTTACGTGCTCGGTATCGATCATGCGAGCTCCTCTTCAAAGTTATCGATCAGGTTGTTGCCCAGGCGGACGACGGCGGCGCGGGTGCGCTCATCGGTGGCGGAAAGCGCGGCGTCCTCCAGCTTGGCGCGGATGAACAGGTCCTCGGCGGCGTTTTGGTCAAGGCCGCGGCAGGCGAGGTAGAACAGCTGCTCGTCGCGGACGTGACCGATCGTGGCGCCGTGGTTGCCGGCGACGTCGTCCTCGTCACAGAGAATGACGGGAACGGTCTTGTTGTCGACGCCCTTGTTGGCCAAAAGCACCGTCTCGCGCTCGGTGCCGACGGCACCCTTGCAGCCGTGCACGAGGTCGATGGTGCCGCGGTAGACCTTCTTGGACGTGCCGGTCAGTACGCCGTTGGCGTCGATCTCGCACTCGGTCTTGCGGCCGCGGTGGCGCAGCTCGTAGTTGAAGTCGCGCACCTGCTCGCGGGCGCCCAGGTAGTCGGTATCGATCGCCACCTTGGCAGTGTCGCCCAGCAGGTCGCCGGCAAGGCCGGTGGCGCTGGCGCCGGCACCCAGGACGGTGTGCTGCACGTTGACGCGCGCGCCCTCGTCCAAGAACAGGCCGGTGTCGTCAAGCGCGATCCAGCTATCGTCGAGCGTCTGCGTGCAGGTCACGTTGACGGTGGCGTACTCGTGGGCACACGCGCGCAGCACGGAGCCCACGACACCCTCGCCGGCAACGGGGGAGTCCAGGGCGATCTGCAGGTCGAGCGTTGCCTGCGGGCGGGCGACGACGTCGATGGCGGCAATCGCAGCCGCTGCGTCGACGCCGCTCACGCGTACAGTAACCGTGGCGTGCTGGTACGCGGGCACATCGATGACGATGCGCTTGGTGGCGTGGTCGGCCAGGTAGGTGTAGGCAGCCTCGCCCATACCGGTCTCGAAGGCCTCGGCAGGGGAGAGTTCCTCCTCGAGCTTGATAGCGCCGGCCTGGTAGACAGAGGTGGCGGGCACGTCGAGCTCGGTCTCGGGCGTGATGCGGGCGCGATCGGCGGCATCGCCGGGGGCAGCGGTACGGCGCTCAGGGAAGCGCTCGGCCATGGCGTCCATGGCAGCGTCGAAGACGTCGGCCGAGCCGGCGAACTGCTCGTCCAGGCCCTCGACCTCAACGGCCTCGGCGGGAGCGGCGACAAGTTCGTCCGAAAGCTCGAGCTTAGTCTGGTTCATTTTCAACCAGCCCCAGGTTGCTGCGGGCATCGCATTGACCTGCTCGAGCGTGGTAGCAGCAGTGTTGGTTTCCTGTTTCATTATCCGATCGCTCCTTCCATCTCGAGCTTGATCAGGTTGTTCATCTCGACGGCGTACTCCAGCGGTAGCTCCTTGGAGACCGGGTTGGCAAAGCCGTTGACGATCATGGTACGGGCCTCTTCCTCCGAGATGCCGCGGCTCATCAGGTAGAACACCTTATCGTCGCCGATGCGGCCGATGGTGGCCTCGTGGCCGACGTCGACGTTCTTGGCGCGGATGTCCATGGCGGGGATGGTGTCGGAGCGGCTTTGGTCGTCGAGCATCAGTGACTGGCAGCTCACGGTTGCCTTGGAGCCCTCGGCCTTGGGCGTGGCCACGATAGAGCTGCGGAAGGTCTGGATGCCGCCGCTCTTGGAGATGCCCTTGGTCTCGACGGTTGCCGAGGTCTCTGGCGCGTTAAGTACGACCTTGCAGCCGGTGTCGAGGTTCTGGCCGGCACCGGCAAAGGTGATGCCGGTAAAGCTCGAGCGGGCGCGGCGGCCGTTGAGCACGCTCATGGGGTAAAGGTAACCCACGTGGCTGCCGAAGGAGCCGCTGATCCACTCGATGTCGCCGTCCTCGTCCACGCGCGCACGCTTGGTGTTGAGGTTGTACATGTTCTTGGACCAGTTTTCGATGGTCGAGTAGCGCAGGTGCGCACGCTTGCCCACAAAGAGCTCGACGGCGCCGGCGTGGAGGTTGGCCACGTTGTACTTGGGCGCGGAGCAGCCCTCGATAAAGTGCAGGTCGGCATCGTCCTCGACGATGATGAGCGTGTGCTCAAACTGGCCGGCGCCCTTGGCGTTGAGGCGGAAGTAGCTCTGCAGCGGAAAATCGAGCTTGGTGCCCTTGGGCACGTAGACAAAAGAGCCGCCCGACCACACGGCGCCGTGCAGGGCCGCAAACTTGTGGTCGGTGGGCGGGATGAGCGTCATAAACTTCTTGTGGATGAGCGGCTCCCACTGCGGGTCGTGCAGGGCCTCCTCAATGCCGGAGTAGACGATGCCCATCTTGGACGCCGTGTCCTGCATGTTGTGGTAGACGAGCTCGGAGTCGTACTGCGCGCCGACGCCTGCCAGGTAGCTGCGCTCGGCCTCGGGGATACCCAGGCGCTCAAAGGTGTTCTTGATGTCGTCGGGCACCGACTCCCAGTCGTGCTTTTGGTCGGTGTTGGGCTTGACGTAGGTGACGATGTTGTCCATGTCTAGGCCCTCGATGGAGGGGCCCCACGTCGGATCGGGGAAGCGGTTGAAGATCTCGAGGGACTTGAGGCGCAGGTCGAGCATCCACTGCGGCTCGTTCTTCTTGGCGCTGATCTCGCGCACGATGTCGGGCGTGATGCCGGCGTCGAGGCGCTCGAATCCCTCCTCGCCATAGGTGAAGTCGTAGAGGCTGCGGTCGATGTCCGCGACCTCGGTGCGGTTCTTGGTCATTGCGTCGCCCCTTTACGCCTGCTGCTCGGCAGCGGCGGCCTCGGCCTGGGCGCGCTGTTCGGCGGCCTCGCGCTCGAAGGTCTCAAAACCGTTCTTGTCGATCCAGGGGATCAGCGAGGCGTCGTCCTCGCGCACGATATGGCCCTTGACCATAACGTGGACGCGGTCGACATCCAGGTGCTCCAGGATGCGCGTGTTGTGCGTGATGATGAGCATGGAGCCGTCGCAGCTCTTGCGGTAGGCGTCCATGCCGTGGCTGACGGTGGACAGGGCGTCGACGTCCAGACCCGAGTCGGTCTCATCCAGGATGGCGAGCTTGGGCTGCAGCAGCAGAAGCTGGAGCATCTCGACCTTCTTTTTCTCGCCGCCCGAGAAGCCCACGCCCAGCTCGCGATTGAGGTAGGCGGTATCCATGTTGAGCTCGGCCGCGAGCTCCTTGACGCGACGGCGGAACTCCTTGCCCTTCATCTCCAGGCCGGGGCGGCCGGCGATGCTGGCGCGCAAAAAGCTCGACAGCGGCACGCCGGGAATCTCGACCGGTGCCTGGAAGCTCAGGAACAGGCCGGCGCGCGAACGCTTGTCGGTGGTGAGCTCGGTGATGTCCTGGCCGTCAAAGACGATGCGGCCGTCGTTGACCGTGTAGACGGGGTCGCCCATGACCAGGTGGCCGAGGGTGGACTTGCCGGCGCCGTTGGGTCCCATCAGCACGTGGGTCTCGCCGGCGGCGACGTTGAGGTTGACGTTGTGAAGGATGGTCTTCTCGTCCACGGAGGCGGTCAGACCTTCGATGGAAAGCAGCGGATTTGCGCTCATGCTGTCCCTCTCTATGTATGGTGTACTCATAGGTGTACGAAACCCTAGGAATCTTCTCGGAATAAAGTTACTATGGGTTCGGCGTTAGTCAAGGGAAAACCCGACTAATCCACTCGACTTTTCAGATTGTGGGACAAATTCATCGGAAGTGCTTGTTCCCAGCGTTATGGAAGGGTAGGTATGCTCATTTCTTCTAAGGGCCGCTATGCCCTCCGACTGATGATCTATATCGCGGCGTTGGGCGACGCCGAAGGCAAGATTGCCCTGCGCGAGGTCGCCGACCGCGAGCATATCTCACAAAAGTACTTGGAACAGCTGGTTCGTCCGCTTATGAAGGCGGGCCTGCTCAAGAGCGTGCGCGGCAAGGGCGGTGGGTACATGATGGCCAAGGACCCGGCCGAAGTGCGTGCCGGCGACATCCTGCGTGCCGTCGAGGGCAGCACGGCTCCGGTGGCGTGCGATGGCATCGACAACAGCTGCACCCGCAGTGATCTGTGCTCCACCGTTAAGTTCTGGCGCGGCCTGGACGATGTGATCGAAAAGTACGTCGACGGCGTGACCCTGGCAGACCTTGCCGCCGTCCCCGAGATCAACTTTGACATTAAGCTGTAGGGGCGCAAATGGCATCTCTCGACAAGGTGTACAAGCAAATCGAAGTTTTTGCCCGGGAATGTGATGCCGAGAAGGTTGTGCTTTTTGGCTCCCGCGCCCGAGGCGACAACTTGCCTAAGAGCGATATTGATATTGCTGTAGCGGGTTGCCGGGATTTCGACGGTTTCTCATATTTGATTGAGGAGCGTCTTGATACTCTTTTAGACGCAGACGTTGTCAATCTCGACGAGTCCTTATCGCAGCAATTGCTCGATGAAATTGCCAGGGATGGTGTGATTCTGTATGAAAAAATATGAGAACTTTGCCAGCGCCTTGGCGAATCTTGAAGATGCGCCCAATCAGGATCTCAACAATGATTTTGTTCAGAGTGGATTGATTAATAAGTTTAATCTTCAATTTGAACTGAGTTGGAAGCTCCTTAAGCGTCTGCTCGAGTATGAGGGCGCCACGCTTGCCGCGTCGGGGTCTCCTCGCGCCATCTTGAAGGAGCCCCACCGGTTCTACGACTTTATTGATGAGGCGGCCTGGCTAGATATGCTCAGAGACCGCAACACGAACGTACATATCTATGACAACAAGCTCGCTCAAGATTTGATTCAGCGCATCTTGAACGTCTATATCCCCGCTTTCTGTCAGTTGAGGGACGGCCTGATGGAGCGTTACGGCGAGCTTCTGCTGGCGCCCGACGACCAGTTTGTTTAATTCCTTAAGATTTCGCGGAGGGTTGTTGCCGTTTACCGATGGGTTGTTGTGCAACAAACGGGGAGCTGCAATACTGAATCCATCTTTGCAAACTGCACTTTAACCACACCAATGCAGGGAGGATGTATGCAACCCAAGCATTCCGCGATTGTTGCGGGCCTGACGCTGGCGCTTTCGTTTGGCGCCGTTGCCGCACCCGCAACCGCTATAGCCGAGGAGCCCACGCCTGGCGTTGCCTCGGATGCCACCGATATCGATAAGGGCCTGTACACCAAGCAGTCTTTCTCGGGCGTGCTGAGGTCGGTTCAGGGTGTTTCGTTTGTCAACGTGACCGACGAGATGAAGTACTTTACCAAGTACGAGAGCCACGGCAATTACAACCAGGGTTTTTCGTATGGCGACGGATACAACGCGCTGGGCTATTACCAGTTCGATCGCCGTTGGTCGCTTATTCCGTTTATGAAGCAGGTCTATAACTACGACTCTGCTAAGTACAGCATGCTTAAGGACGCGATTGACCGCGGTGGCGAGATTTCCAACGGAAGCAACCCTATGTATGCGAACGGCCAGCTCACCGAGCTGGGTCGCATCGCGCAGGATGCCTTCCTGGGTGCTTACAACACCGATCCGTCTGAGTTCTCGGCGCTGCAGGATGCCTATGCGTATAACTCCTACTATGCGGTGACCGAGTCGTGGCTTAAGAACGCTCTGGGCATTGATATTTCCGGTCGTGCCGACTGCGTCAAGGGCATGGTGTGGAGTATCACCAATATGTGCGGCACGGGTGGCTGCCAGGACTTTTTCCGTTGGGCGAATCTTTCCAACGATATGACCGACCGCGAGTTTGTGACGGCGCTTTCGAACAGCGTGGTTGATAACGTGGCGCGCAAGTATTCGAGTCAGCCTCAGTACCATGAGGGTTGGAAGAATCGCTATAAGAACGAGCTCAAGGACTGTCTGGTCTACATTGCCGAGGACGAGGCCGCTGCTGCAACGCCTGTGGAGCCCGATCCTGAGCCCGCGCCGGCGCCTGGTCCGAGCATGGCGCCGGCTGCTCCCGCCGCACCGACACCTGGTACGGATGGCGATGCGGGCGATAGCGGCGATACCGATGCGCCCTCGACTGACACGGGCAGCGATGATGCCGGTAACGGCGGGGCTACGTCTGGTGGTACTGCTGCCGGCGATGCCTCTGGCGATTCGTCGACTTCTGGCTCCGACGGCGCTACGGATGGCACGACATCTGGCTCTACTGATGCGGACACTTCTAACGGTGCCGGCGATTCCTCTACCGGTGCTGGCTCTTCTAACGGTTCTGGCTCCGGTGCATCCGAGGGCGATTCGAGTGAGGGCCCCAATGCCGGCGATTCCTCGACGGAAAACAGGCCTTTTGCCGGCGAGCAGCTTGGCTCCATGCTGGGGTCGTCTTTAATGGCGGGCATTAACGGCAGATCTTCTTCTGATGAGGGAGCGTCTGAGCAGGACTCCGGCTCCAATGCCGACGACGCTTCTGATGCTTCCGCCGGTGCGGGTGCGAAACAGTCCGACGCTGATGCTCAGAAGGCCGGTGACAAGGGTGGCGCTACGACCACCACGACGACTACCACGACCACGACGACCAAGGCCTCGGGTGGCAATATGCCCAAGACGGGCGACCTCATCGTGATGGCGAGCCTTGCCAGCGCGAGCTTGGCGACGCTTGGTGCCTCGTCCATTGTGAGTGGTAAGCACAAACTTGATCAGCAGAAGAAGGCTGCTGGCGAGGACGGATCCGAGGAGTAAGTTCCTGGCCGCCCGATAATTTAAGAACTAGGACGGGGTCCGGTGCGAATGCATTGGGTCCCGTTTTGTTGTGCAACGATTTGTTATGCCACATCGGGGCTCTTGTTGCTACCGTTGCCCGAAACGTCTGTATGACGGCATCATTGCGGTTGAGTTGCTCGATACAATGGTCATCGTGCTGTTATTTAGGGAGGAGTTACGGTGTCTGAACAGGCGATTTATGGTGATGCTGCCTACTATGGCGTAGAGTTGATCAACCGCTCGGGTAACGGCGCACTGCCGGTCGGCGAACATGACTTTGCCGAGGCCATGGATCGATGCGTGTTAGTCGACAAGACGATGTTTATTGCCGATGTCTTGGATGCTGATGCTTCCGTTGTGGTGTGCTGTCGACCCGAGGGCTTTGGAAAGAGCATGAACCTGTCGATGCTTAAGGCTTTTCTGGGGCGACCCACAGTCGGGCAGGTCGATTGGGGCCTGTTTGCTGGTTCCCAGATTTGGGATGCGGACGGCGGGCGCTATCGGGATGAGTTTGCCCGCTACCCTGTGATATCGCTGGACTTTTCTGGCGCCGCGAGGCGTGGCGCCGCTGTTGCCAGCGTCGTGCTTGACGCTCTTTCCCGCGAATGCGCTCGCTTGTTGCCACTCTTAGAAGCTCCGGATTTACCGCGAGATAAGATGCGTCACATCGAACGCGTTGCGCGTGGTGTGGCAAGCGATGCCGAGGTTGACTCGGTGCTCGGTGTGCTTATTGAGCTGCTGGAGATGGTTTGCGACGAACAGGTTGTGCTGCTCGTTGATGGATACGACGCGGCGTGGTTGGACCGTTCGAACGCGAGGAGCTCTTCCGGAGCCGATCCGGCGGAGCTGCTCGACCACGTGCTGTTTGACGCCATTGCCGCTGCGGGCAATTCGCTACGCTTGGCTTGTCTGATGGGGGAGCGTCCCGGTCCTGCCGAATTGGCACTTTCTTCGCGCGGCTGCTCGTATTGTCTGTCGACGCCGCTCTCGACGTGGTGTGACCGGTGGTTCGGCTTTTCGGATGACGAGGTTCAGGCTCTGCTAGGCCATGCTGGACGTGGGGAATTCCTGGATGACGCGCGTGGATGGTTCGAGGGATACCGATTTGGCGGGATTTATTGCTCGAGTCCGGCGCGTGTGATCGATTTCTTGAATCGCGGTTGCACTCCGCCGGTGCGGGCAGATTTGTATGGATACGCTGATAACCTGAGCAGGGAGGTTGGTGACTGGAATCTCGAGAGGCTTTCGACTCTGTTCGATTTACTTGAACCGCATGGATGCGTTGAGGCTCCGCTTTGTCTGGGTGCCGTCGTGTCGAATGACGCTTGCGTCGACGATGTTTGGACCGCGTTATACCTGTCCGGCTTCCTAACGACGGATATGGTTGAGGAGCCAGGAAACAGCGCTCGCTCCCGTGCTCTGCGTCTGCCCAATGGCGAGCTTCGCCAGGCTTTGCGTCTCGTGATTATTGAATGGTTTGAGTGCGCCGCCGAGGATGTGCGGGACGTCGACGCGTTTCGTGACGGGTTGTGCCGCGGGGACGAAAACACGGTGCGACAGGCGCTGCGTCGAATTCTAGGTGACGCGGGAGTCGGCGCGGTCGGGATGAATTCGCCGTTGCCATACCACCTGCTGTTGCAAGGGCTTTGCTTTGGCATGCCGGGGTATGCCAATCCGTCATCCAATAGAAAGCGCGGGGCGGATCGCTGGGATATCCAGGTGCTCCCTACGGGCGCTGTGTTCGACGTAGCCGACACGATCGGCATGCTCGACGAGCGCCCGCTTATCACTATGAACATGATGTATGACCCCGGTGTGGATACCCTGGGTCTGGAGCTGTTGGCCGTTCAGGCGCTGCTCGATATTGAACGTGACGGTATCGACGAGATTCGCGTGCCACGACCAGGTGTCGGCCGCGTGCGCTGGGGCTTTGGCTTTGACGGGCAGCACGTGTCCGTAGTGTGCCAGCGGCTGTAGGGGGCGGGCGGTTGAGCAGTTTTTTAGCTGCTAATATCGCTGTGCTAGGATTAAACAGTTCTGATTTGCGTTCCCAAAGGGGTTTAAGTGCCGAGCAATTTGCATTCTGATGAGCGTATAGAGGTCTCAGTTATTGTCCCGTGTTTTAATACGGCACAGTATCTCGATCAGTGCCTGACGAGCATCGAGGCCGATGACTTCGCATCGCTTGAGGTCATTGTCCTTAATGATGGCTCGACTGACAACTCATTGGAAATCATGAGGCGTCACGAGAAAATAGATTCCCGAATTCGCGTTATTGATAAGCCGAACCAGGGGTATGGCGCTACGGTCAATCGGGGTATTGAGGAGTCTCGAGGTGCATACATTGCCATTGTCGAGCCCGATGATTACCTTAAGCCTGGTATGTATACAAGACTGATGGACCTTGCCCATGCATACGGAGAGCCCGATGTTGTGAAGTCGGCATATTGGCGTGTGTGCATGCCCGGTATTCCACAGGAGAACGTATGTCACTGCGCCTATTACAAGCGAATTAATACAAAGAAGCAGCCGTTTACGTTGCGGGATAATCCTCGTCTGATCCAGCATCACCCTTCCATTTGGAGTGCAATTTACAAACGTTCGTTTTTGGACGAGTTTGGCATTCGCTTTAAAGAGGTGCCCGGTGCCGGATGGGTGGACAATCCCTTCTTGATTCAAACGCTTGCTCAGGCTCGCTCGATTGCGTATACCGATGATTCGTTTTATTGCTACCGTGAAGATCTTCCTACGTCGTCTTCGACTAAAAAAGCAAGTGATCTCCCTATTGTTCGTTGGAATGATATGGCCGATATCGTTGATGAACTTAATATCTCCGACAAGGGGATTCTTGAGTCTTTCTATACCATCGGTTTTAGGTATGTTGGCGGACTTGTTGAGCAGGGGGCCTTTGAGGATCCGGCACTCAAGACCCGCTGTGCGGCATTGTTTAAGCGCATGAACCCGGAGATCGTCTCGGGAATGTCGCACATCAGCGGCGCATTTAAGCAGACATACTCTCAGCTCACCGGTGTAGTTGTTTCGGCCAATAAGGCGGCATATGTTGCCTATCTTGCCTCGGAGTTCGTCTATTCGTTGCGCACTAATGGTTTTGGGTTCGCTTTCTCGCGTATCGGTTTGTTTGGTAATCGCCGGGCCGCCGAAAAAGGGGAGCGCCGCGATAAGACTAGTGTCTAACGAAGCTGTGAGAGTGGATTATTGATATGACAGACAAGAAGCGAATTGCCATCTATACGCAAGATGCCAAGCTTGGCAATGAGGTCAAGGGCGCAACACGCTATGTGTATCTTGCAACGTTGCTGCATGAACATGGCTATGATGTCGATTTTATTACTTCGGGATTTCAGCATTGGGAAAAACGTCAACGCGACGTTGAACATTTTGATGCCGGGACCGACGCCTATGCAATTCGATTTATTGAGGAGCCGTTTTACCCCAAGAATATGTGCCCCCAGCGTATCTGGGCGCATCACGTCGTTGCCAAGCGGGTGTCGAAGTATTTCGATGAGCATCACGACTACGATTTGATTTACTGCCAGATTCCACCCAATGATGTGGCTAGGGAGATTGGCAAGGCAGCCCATAAGTTTAATATTCCATTTGTGGTCGATGTTAATGACCTTTGGCCCGAGGCGTTCCGTGTGGCGCTTGACGTTCCCGTTTTTTCCGACATCCTTTTTGCGCCGTTTTATCGACAGGCAAAGGCTGTCTATCAGATGGCTGATGCCGTGGTGGGAACTTCGGATGAGTACCGAGAGCGCGGTTTGCGCGACGCCCGTTCTGGCATACCGAGCGAAACAGTTTATGTTGGAAACCAGCTTTGCGAGTTTGATGCCGGCGTTACTTCACATGCTTCGCAGATTGATAAGCCCACTGGTGACATTTGGGTTTCCTATGCAGGTACGCTAAGCGCGTGCTATGACCTGGAGACGCTGGTCAAGGCGATGGCGCTGGTGCAGAAAACTCACCCTGAGGCTAAACTGCAAATCTTGGGCGATGGCTCAGAGCGCGACAATCTTAAGGCCGCAGTGCATTCTTGCGGTGCCGAGGTCGTGTTCCATGGATATTTGCCCTATAGCCAAATGGCTGCTTGGCTTTCCAAGAGCGACATTACAATCAACTCGCTGGTGGAAAAGGCCGCCCAGAGCATCGTGACCAAGATCGGTGACTATTTGGCCGCGGGAAAGCCCATGGTCAATACATCGTGCAGTAAAGAGTTTGGGGCAAAGGTTGAAGCTGATGGTTTTGGTGTAAACGTGAAACCTGGGGATGCCGAGGGAATGGCTAGTGTCCTTATTGACCTTATCGATGATCCGCAGCGCCGTGCGTTGATGGGAGAGAAGGCGCGCGTCGTCGCGGAGGAGCAGTTCGATCGCCCGCATTCGTATCTCAAAACGGTGCGGTTGATTGAGGGATTGATTGGTTAATTGAATATTTGAGTAATTAAATATGAGATAACACATGATGCGACGTATCGCTTTTTATCGACTGTTTATATTCGGCAATAAATGATACCGTTGAGCTGATCAACCTCGTTTTAATTCTCTCCATTCGCTATCATGATTTAAGACATCTGCAGTACGGAGGGTAGTATGAAACGACTATTGTTGGCTTTACCAATTACTCTACTCCTTGTTTTAAATAGCTATCTTCCTGCTTATTCAGAGGACTCGGTCCTTCACGCTACTCATCAGGTTGCGATAATTCCTTCCGCGGCCCCCTCCGACCCGTCGGCGCCCGCCCCCAGGGCGGAGGCGACCGGCGACGGCGAGGTCACCCTGACCTGGGAGCCCGTCGAGGGCGCCGAGCGCTACGCCGTTGCGGAGGCCTTCTCCAACGGCACCTACGCCACCTTCACCAAGTCCCTCACCGGGACGTCCTACGCCGCCACCGACCT
>JAXKGF010000012.1:0-42055 GCA_036550515.1 Collinsella sp. | reverse complement strand
GTTTTCAAAACCAAGCCCGGCCCCGGCCTGCGGTGACGTTGCTGGTGGTTCTTGGGCATCGCTTACTGGCGGGGTTCCTTGTCTGAGTTGGACTTAGTTGGTGGGGCCGCTCATCCCGATCGCTGTCCCGCGCCGTTCCGGCGCGGGAGGCGCGCCGCTGCGGGAGTGCTAGTCGGTCATTGTTGGCGCCGAAACACCATCCCGTCCCAGCATCGATCTCAGCTTCTCAAAGCTCTCCTCGCTCAGGCAATGCTCCATGTGGCAGCCCTCTTGCGACGCGACCTCAGCCGAAACACCCGCATCCTCTAGCAGCCCCACGAAAAAGCAGTGACGCTCCCACATTTGGCGAGCGACCTCCAGACCACGCTCCGTCAGATGAACGTCGCGCTTGCCCATTTCGACATAGCCGCTGTTTTCCAGCGTCGCCATGGCTTTAGAGACGCTCGCCTTGGTCACGCCCAGGTATTCGGCGACGTCGATTGAGCGCACCGTGCCCTGGCGCTCCGAGAGCACATAAATAGATTCGAGATAGTCTTCTCCAGATTCACGCAGGGCCATGGGCCGCCTTTCGCGATGATCGTTAGTTAGCCTTTGGATACTTTCCTTGGCTTACTTTACCGCAAAAGTTGCCCATGTCTTACTACGTTGTTTAAAAAGTTAGCCGTGTTTCACAAAACGCGCCAGGCGAACACAACATGGGGACACGCCCCGCAAGGAGTGTCCCCAGCTGCCGGCAGAAAAGGAACGTCCCCAAGTGCTGAATCCTCAGCTATAGCAGGCCAAAGTGCTTGGCGGCGTTGTAGATGCCGTCGTCGTCCACGGCGGTCGTAACGTAGGTCGCTGCGTCCTTCACGGTCTCCTGCGCGTTGCCCATGGCCACACTTGTGCCCACGGCCGAGAACATCGACAGGTCGTTCTCGCCGTCGCCAAAGGCGATCGCCTCGCTCGCGTCGATGCCCAGGCGCTCCAGCGTCGCTGCCACGCCCAGGTCCTTGCCGCCGTTGGCAGGGATAATGTCGCAGAACAAATCGCACCAGCGCGTAGTGAGCGAATGCGACACGGCGTCGGTCACGATATGCTCGTCGGCCGGGTCCACAAAGGCGCAGAACTGGTAGACCGGCGCATCAAAGGCATGCTCAAACGGCTCCTCGTGGTAGACGATTCCCGCGTTGCTACCGGCCGTCACCACACGCTCGGACAGGCGGTTCACAAACGAGTTCTCGCCCTGCATGCACAGCGAGTCGTAGCGCCCCTGCGCCACCTGGCCCACAATCACCGCGACGTCGTCCGGATCAATCGGACAGCTGCGATAAACCCCCTCGGCATCAAAGCAGTGTTGGCCCGAAAGCGTAATGTACGCATCCCAGCCCAAGTCGAACAGCCAATCGGGCATCTGGTAGGTCGGACGGCCCGTGGCGATCACGCACGCAATCCCCTGCTCGCGAAAGCTGTCGAGCACCTGCTGAGCCGACGCCGGAATCCGGTGGGTCTTAAAGCTCAGCAGCGTGCCGTCGATATCGAAAAACGCAGCTTTGATCATCCTGGTCTACTCCTCGCCCTCGAGCTTTTCGCTCGCCTCGAGCCACGCCATCTCCAGCTCGTCCATGGCGGCGTGGGCCTCGTCGATCTTTGCCTGCTGCTCGCCCAGCGCCGTGTAGTTGGTGGGATCGACCTGGGCCATGGCGGCCTCGGCCTCCTCCACGCGAGCGCGCTGCGTCTCCATCTTGCGCTCGAGCGAGCTCACCTCGCGGCGGAGCTTCTGGCGTTCGGCGTTGGAAAGGCCATTGGGCTGCCCGCTCGTCTTAGGCTTTTCGGCCGCAACCGCTGCGGCACCGGTGTCGAACGTGCCGGTCTTGGCACTCGGCGCGCCCACGGGCTCGCCCTCGGCGGTGGCGTTGCACAGGCGCAGGTACTGATCGACGCCGCCGGGCATATGCGTCAGGTGGCCGTCAAGCAGTGCCCACTGTTGGTCGGTCACGCGCTCCATGAGGAAACGGTCGTGCGTCACCAGGATCAGCGTGCCGGGCCAGCCGTCCAGCAGATCCTCGACAATCGCGAGCATATCGGTATCCAGGTCGTTGCCCGGCTCGTCCAGGATAAGCACGTTGGGCTCGTCCAGGATCGTCAGCAGCAGCGACAGGCGACGGCGTTGGCCGCCCGAAAGGTCGCCGATACGACTCCAGAGCTGTTGGGTCGTAAAGCCCAGGCGCTCGCAGAGCTTCTCGGGCGAAGTCTCCTTGCCGTCGATGACGTAGTACTTCTTATAGTTGCTGAGCACCTCGCGGATCGTGTCGCCCATGTAAGGCTCGAGCTCCTCGAGCTGCTGCGACAGCACGCCAAAACGCACCGTCTGGCCGATCTTCACGCGGCCGCGCAGGGGCGCGATCTTGCCCTGAATCACGTCGAGCAGTGTGGACTTACCGGCGCCGTTCTCGCCCAAAAGACCATAGCGGTCGCCCGCGCCGATAAGCCATGTCACGTCGGAGAGCACCTGCTTGGGCGCGCCATCGGTATCCGCATAGCCGGCATCCACGTCGATCACGTCGATGACCTGCTTGCCCAGGCGGCTCACGGCCAGGCGCTTGAGCTCCAGCTCGTCACGCACGGGCGGCACGTCGGCGATCAGCTCGCGAGCGGCATCCACGCGAAACTTGGGCTTGGTGGAGCGGGCTTGGGCGCCGCGGCTCAGCCACGCGAGCTCCTTGCGTGCCATGTTGCGACGACGCTCCTCGGTGACGGCGGCCATGCGGTCGCGCTCCACGCGCTGCAGGATGTATGCCGAGTAGCCGCCCTCGAAGGGATCGACCTGGCCGTCGTGGACCTCCCACATGCTGGTGCAGACCTCGTCCAAGAACCAGCGGTCGTGCGTGACCACGAGCATGGCGCCCTGGCCGCGCTGCCAGCGGGCCTTTAAGTAACGCGCGAGCCAGTTGATGGTACGCATGTCCAGGTGGTTGGTGGGCTCGTCGAGCATGAGCACGTCGTAGTCGCCGATCAGCAGGCGCGCGAGGTCCACGCGACGGCGCTGGCCACCCGAAAGCTCGCCCACCGTTCCCTCCCAAGGCACATCGCTAATGAGGCCGGCAAGGATCTGGCGTGTTCGCGGACTCGACGCCCACTCATACTCGGGCGTGTCGCCCACAACGGCATGATGCACGGTATCGGTGTCGACAAGCTGGTCCTTTTGGCCGAGCAGGCCGATCGTGGTGCCGCGGCGATGAGTCACGCGGCCGTCGTCGGGCTCCAGCGTGCCGGCGAGCACGCTCAGCAGCGTCGACTTGCCGTCGCCGTTTTTGCCGACGATGCCAATACGGTCGCCCTCGCCCACGCCGAGCGTCACGCTATCGAAAATATGCTTGGTGGGAAACTCTAGGCTGACGGAATCGCATCCCAAAAGAATCGCCATGTGCCCTGCTCCTTCGTAGAAATTCAACGTTGTCCATGATAGCAGCGAGCCCCACCCCAAACCACCACGAAGGTGCCTGTCCCCTTTGTGGTGGTCGGTCTGGCAGCGACACAAAAAAGGCGGGGCATCTCCCGCAAGAGATGACCCGCCTCTCCAATCAGTCCCGTGGCGACCGTGGCCGCCACGGGCCTCAAGCATGTCCCGGACTAGGAGAACATGCCGGTGAGGTAATCATTCAGCCGCTTATCCTTGGGCCGTTGGAAAATCTCGTCGGTCTCGTCGTACTCGACCATATCGCCCATGTAGAAGAACGCCGTGCGGTTGGACACACGCGACGCCTGCGCCATGTTGTGCGTCACGATGACGATGGCACGGTCGGCAACGATTGACGACATAAGGTCCTCGATCGCCAGCGTCGAGATGGGGTCGAGCGCCGAGCAGGGCTCGTCAAACAGGATCACGTCGGGGTTGAGCGCCAGCGTGCGCGCGATGCACAGACGCTGCTGCTGGCCACCCGAAAGCGCGTAGGCACTCTTGTCGAGCTTGTCCTTGACCTCGTCCCACAGCGCCGCGCCGCGCAGACTCTCCTCGACCATGCGGTCGAGCTCGTCACGGTCGGTGATGCCGTGGCGCTTAGGCGCAAACGTGATGTTGTCGCGAATGGACTTGCGGAACGGGTTGGGCTGTTGGAACACCATGCCAATGGAGCGACGCAGCTCGTAGGTGTTCTCGGTCTTGGTATTCACGTTGCGCCCGCGGTAATTGATCTCGCCCTCCACGCGGCAGCCGCGAATCTCGCGATTCATCAGGTTGAGGCTACGCAAGAAGGTCGACTTGCCGCAGCCCGAAGGCCCGATGAGCGCCGTGATCTCGCCCTTGTGAAAGTCGAGCGACGTATCGCGCAGCGCATGGTGGTCGCCATAGTACACGCTGACGTCCTTGGTGGAGAGCACGATCTCGTCGCTCACGGCCCTGCCGCTCACGCGCACGCGTTTTTCGCTCTCCCCCACACTCGACAGAAAGTCCTGGGTCTCGGACGTGGCCGCCTCGGTTGCGGGCGTTGCATTCATCTCGCTCATTCGGCCGTCATCTTCCTTGCCAGTTGCTTGCCCACGATACGGGCAACTATGTTAAACAGCAGCACGCAGATCATCAGCAGTGCAGCGGTGCCCCAAACGATCTGCTGGGCCTCGGGGCTGCCCTCGCCGTAAATCTTGTAGATGTGCACGGCGAGCGACTCACCGGGGCGGAACACGTTCCAAGCGCAGGTGGGGCTCGACAGGTTAAAGCTCAAGAAGTTCAAACGCACCGGCGAGCTCATGCCCGAGGTAAAGAGCAGTGCCGCGGCCTCGCCAAACACGCGGCCGGCCGAAAGCACGATGCCGGTCACGATGGCAGGCATGGCCTCGGGGATCAGGATGTGCAGCGTGGCCTCCCAGCGGGTAAGGCCCATGGCCAGGCACGCATCGCGCTGGGCCTGCGGCACGTCCTCGAGCGCCTGCTGGATCACGCGCACCAGGATGGGAATGTTGAACATGGTGAGCGCGACGGCGCCGGAGATGATGGAGTACTTCCAGCCCAGCTGCACCGAGAACACCAGGAAACCGAACATGCCGACAACGATGGAAGGCAGCGAGGACAGCGTCTCGATGGCGGTGGAAGCGATGTCGCGGATGGGACCGTCCGGCGCGTACTCAACCAAAAAGACCGCGCCGCCCAGGCTGATGGGCACCGAGATGATCAGGGTGATCAGCAGCAGATAGAACGAGTCGAACAGCTGGTAGAGTACGCCGCCCTGAGTTCCGTTGGCGCGCGACGGCTGCGTGAGAAAACCCGGCTGGAACAGCGTCGAGATGCCCTCGAACAGGATATAGGCCACCATGGAGACGACGATGAGCATGACGATGGCGATGATTGCCGTCAGCACGCCCGTGGCGATGCGATCCTGCTTTTGGACGCGCCCGAGTCTCGCCTCGTCGATATGGATGCGCGTGCTAGCCACGAGCCTTCGCCCCCTTGCGGCCGATAATGTGGATGATCAGGATGAAGATGAGGCTCATACCCATCAGCAGCAGACCGAGCGCCCACAGAACATCGTCCTGGGCCGAACCCTCGGCATAGACCGCCATGGACGTGGTGAGCGTGGTGGTGATGGTCGAGGCCGGCGACAGCAGCGACGTCGGCATGGCCTCAATACCGCCGATGACCATGCGCACGGCGAGCGTCTCGCCAAAGGCGCGCGTCATGCCAAGGATGACCGCAGTCATGAGCGACGGCATGGCGGACTTGAGCACCACGTGCCAGATGGTCTGCCAGCGGGTGTAGCCCAGCGCGAGCGAGCCCTGACGGTAGCCGTCGGGCACGGCGCGCAGGCCATCGACCGAAAGGGTGGTCATCGTCGGCAGGATCATGACAGCCAGCACGATGGCGCCGGGCAGGATGCCCAGACCCGTGCTCACGTGGAAAACGGACTTCATAAGTCCGACGACCACGTGAAAGCCAATCAGTCCAAAGACGACCGAGGGAATGCCGGTCAAAAGCTCAATAAGCGGCTGAAAGACCTTGGAACCAAATTTGGGTTGGATCTCGACCGCAAAGATGGCGGAGCCGATGGCGATGGGCAGCGCGATGAGCGTGGAGAGCACCATGACCGCAAACGAGGTGACGATCAGGGGCAGAGCGCCGGTATAAGGCAGGCCGTTTTCGGCTGTGTTGGCCAGGTCCCACTTGGTACCGGTAAAGAACTCGACGACCGAGACGCCGTCCTTGAGAAAAGCCGAGAGGCCCTTTTGGGCGACCATGAAGATAAGCGCGGCAACGACAAGCGTCACGAGCGCTACGCACGCGCCCGTGACGCCTAGACCCACGTTCTCAAGGTCGCGCTTTGGCAGCTGTTTTGCCATTGCAAACCTTTCCGGGGGCGATTACTTATTTAGCAGAGACCTTGCCGCTGGCGTCCTTGACGACCTTCATGGCAGAGACGGGGATAAAGCCCTGCTCCTCGACGAGCTTGCCCTGGACGTCGTCGGAAAGCATGAACTCCAGGAAGGCCGTGGTGGCCTCGTCGGCGTCCTTGGAGCAGTACATGTGCTCGGTAGCCCAAATCTTGAAGGAGTCGTCGGTGACGTTTGCGCTCTTGGGCTCGACGCCCTCGACCTTGATGGCGTTGAACTTGGAGTCATCGAAGTGCGAGAAGTCGAGGTAGGAGATGGCGTTATCGGTGCTGCCCATCTGAGTCTGGACGTCGCCGGACTTGTCGAGCTCGGCGTCGCCCTTAAAGTCGACTGCCTCGTCGCCAAAGACGGCAGCCTCGAAGGTGGCGCGGGTACCGGAACCGGCCTTGCGGTTGAGAACGACAATCTTGGCGTCGTCGCCGCCGACCTCCTTCCAGTTGGTGATCTGGCCGGAGAAGATGCCCTTGAGCTGCTCGAGGGACAGGTCGTCGACCTTCACGTTCTTAGAGACGACGGGACCCATGCCCACGACGGCGACCTCGTGGTCGACGAGGTTCTTGACCTGGTCGGCCTCGAGCTTGGTCTCGGCGAAGACGTCGGAGTTACCGATGGTGACGGTGCCGGCGGCAACAGCGGTCAGACCTTTGCCCGAACCGTTGCCCGATCCGGAGACGGAGACGTCGGGGTTGGCATCCATGAACTTCTCGGCAGCGGCCTCGACGAGAGCCTGGAACGAGGAGGCACCGTCGTAGGTCACCTCGCCGGAGACGGACTCGGCAGCAGCGGCGCTACCCTTGTCGGCGGCGTCGGATGCGCCTGCGCCGCCGCAGCCAACGAGACCGAGACCGACGATGCTGGCAAGACCACCAGCAAGGCCGAGGAACTGACGACGAGAATAAGCCTGATCGAGCATGATCTTCCTTTCGTACATGCGAATCGCGGGCACCCTGCCCGCTTTGCTGTTTGGAAAGATACGATCCCGACCGGGCAGCACCCGCGCCAACTGCGGTTTCTTACGGGCATTTGATAAACCCTTACCGCAAGCGCGGCAGGGCTTTACAAACGAATAACAATCCAGCGCCGAACATGGCGCACCTTTTACACCAAAGGAACGTCCCCAAATGACGCAAAAAAGCCCGGGCAAAAGCACCGGGCTCGTAATGCAAGTTTGTATCCAAGCAGGATATAGGGGTTTCCCAGGTGCCCGAGATTGCCCCGAAAGAGGAGCGCCGCGTACTTTGGTACGCAAGCGACGGTTTGAGGGGCAAGGTCGGGTGCCTGGGGAAGCCCTACAGTTCCAGTTCGTTGAGACGAAGGATGGCCACGATATAAATCTTGAGCGCCTGCTTGAGCTGTTCTTCGCTGGCACACTCGTTGGGGCCGTGCATCTGGCCGCCCCACTCGGGCAGCTCCAAGCCGGTCTCCTCGGGGCCAAACGAGACGGCGCGGGCAAAGTTGCGCGCGTACGTGCCGCCGCCCATGGCAAAGGGCTCAGCATGCTTGCCCGTAAACTCGTTATAGGTATCAATAAGCGCCTTCACGGCCGGATCGTCGGCAGACACCGAGAACGGCACCTTCGCGCGACCCAGCTGGCACGTCACGCCAAAACGGCCCACGAGCGGGTCGAGCTGCTCGCAAATGGTATCGGCACTCGAGCTGTCGGGGAAGCGCACGTCGATGACCTGCTCAATATGGCCATCCGCCACGCGGATGACGCCAGCGTTGCAGGTAAGCGGGCCAAACGCCGGACTCGTCGCATCGATACCCAGGCCGCGGCCATAGGCATCCGCATGCACAAAGGCCAGGAACTTGACGAACTCGTGCTCGGCAGGCGTCAGCAGACGCTCGTCGCGTGCACCAAACGCGTCCTCGGCCTCGCGCAGATACGCCACGATCAGGCCGACGGCATTGATCGTTCCCTCTGGCATCGAGGCATGACCGCCAATGCCGTGGGCAAAAATCTGCGCATGGCCATTGTCGAGCGCCGTGATCTCCAGGCGGTCGGCGTTCTCAACGGGCGCCGGCAGCTCATCGGCGGCAATCGCGAGCTCGCAGATGGACTGCGACGGAATGGCGTTGCTCGCCTCGGCACCGCTCCAGGACACAATGCGCCCGCCGTCGATCTTGGGACTCACGAACGTCGCTCCAAACTGGCCCTTCTCGGCATTGCAAACCGGGAACTCGGCATCGGGCGTAAACAAAAAGTCGGGGTCTGCGTGGTTCTCCAGATAATGGTGAACGTCGGACATGCCCACTTCCTCATCGCAGCCCAGCAGCGCGCGGAAGGTATAGCGCGGCACAATGCCGTGCTTGAGCAGGTAGGCACCGGCGTAAAGCGACAACACCGCCGGACCCTTGTCATCAATCACGCCACGGCCGAGCAGCCATCCCTCGCGACGCTCCATCGCAAACGGGTCGGTGTTCCAGCCGGGGCCGGCGGGCACCACGTCCACGTGGCAGATGGTCGCGAGCTGCTTGTCGCCGCGACCCGGGATATCGGCAATGCCCACATAGCCCTCGTCGTCGCTCGTCTGGTAGCCGAGCTTTTGCGCAATGCCGAGCGCGCAATCGAGCGCATCACGAACCGGGCGGCCAAACGGCGCGCTAGGCTCCGCATCGGCAGCAACGGCTACGGACGGATAACTCACCAGCTGCTCGATATCGGCGACGACGTCCTCCCAGACCTCGTCGACATACTCGGTAACGCTCTGCTCCACCTGATTCATGGACGACCTCCTTACCAATGAGCGACGGGTACGCCCGCCCCTCACATTGCGTCTATTAGATAGCGAAAAGTTTAGCAAGCTCGGCCACCGAGTGCACCACTGCATCGGCACCCGCCGCCTCGTGCTCGCCCGGCGCCGCCGCGCCCGAATAGATACCAATGCACGGTACGCCCATTGCGTGCGCGCCCTCCACATCGTTAAAGCGATCGCCGATCATCACGGCATCGTCCGCGGCCGCACCCAAGGCCGCCAACGCGTCGCGAACCGAATCGGCCTTGGTCTCGCGCCCCTGCGGTGGATTCATGCCAACCACCGCCTCAAACTGCGAAAGCCCCAGCTCGCCCACCATGTCAATGCACTTTGCCTCCATGCGTGACGTCGCCACGGCCAAGCGATGCCCCTGCGCGACAAGGCCATCGAGCAGCTCGGGGATTCCATCGAACACGGGATACTCTTCCGGTCCCAGCTCATCAAAAAAGGCACGGTACTCGTCAGCCACCACAAGCGACTCCTCGCGGGAAAAGCCGTAAAAGTCGTGAAAGCTCTTCCACAGGGGCGGCCCGATCATGCGGCGCAGATCACCCATCTGCGCCTCCGAAAACCCGCGCACAGCCAGCGTCTTGCGCGTCGAGGTCATCACCGCCCGACCCGTATCGGCCACCGTGCCATCGAAATCAAACAGCACGACCGGCCGCCCGCATATCTCCATTGCCTCCATCGGCATTCCTCTTCCCCAGTTGATGATTTCCACACCGACACTTCAAACTGTTGACTATTCAACAATTGAACCTAGAACTGTGGAACGACTCCACTATACTTGTCGCACTTTGCTCTCAGAAGGCGGCGCGCAAGCGCCCCAACGAAAGGTGCAATTATGTCTTTTGCCATCATAACCGACTCCACGTCGGACATCTCCCCCGCCCGCGCCCAAGAGCTTGGCATTTACGTCATTCCACTGCATGTGATCATCGAGGGCGAGGACCTGCTCGACCAGGTACAGATCACCGCCCAGGAGTACGTCACGCGCATGGCCGGCTCCGAGCAGCTGCCGCACACCTCGCAGCCGAGTGCCGGCGAGTTCAAGGCACTCTTTGACCGCGTGCGTGCTGACGGCCACGACAGCGCGATCTTTATCTCGCTGTGCAGCGAATGGTCCGCCTGCTATTCCAACGCATGCCTGGTCGCCGAGACCCACGAGCTCGACGTGCGCTGCATCGATTCGCGCACTGGCTCGGGCGCCGAGGGCCTGCTGGTGGAGTACGCGCTGGCCATGCGCGAAGATGGCCGCAGCCTGGACGAGACCGAGGCGCAGATCCGCGCGACGCTGCCCGACGCCCACCTGCTGCTGATTCCCCGCACACTCGAGAACCTGGTCAAGAACGGCCGCGCGCCCAAGCTCGCCGGCCAGCTGACGCAGATGCTCAACATTCGCCTGGCCGTTTCGCCGGAGTGGAAATCGGGCGAGATCAAGGCCATCAAGAAGGGCCGCGGCGCCAAGCGCATCGTTGCCAACACCATGGCCGATTGCCTCGCATTTTTGGCCGAGCATCCGGGCTCCAGCGTGCGCGTGCTCACGACCGGCGCCGCCGAGGAGCAGGAGCTCGTCAGCCAAGCGCTCGCAGGCCAAGACTATGTAGACGCCGGCACCGGCCCCATCGGCTGCACCATCGCGACCCACGTGGGCGTCAACGCCATCGCAATCAGCTACTGCCCCTGCTACCAACCCGCCAATTAGGGCTACCCATACCACTTGCGGTGGAATAGGGACTGTTTTTGGCTTATCAGCCGCAAATCAATCCCTATTCCGCCGCAACTTGGAAATCGGCGATCAGCCCAGCGGACCCTGAAACAGCTCCTGATGAGTGCCCATTCTCACCAGCCTAATCACTGGGTTAGTCTTATGGGGAAGATAAAGAACGACCACATCGACCAAGCCATCGGATAGGTGGAAATCGATGTGGCCGTTGTAGTTTCCGCCCGGGTTTGAGAGCTCGTGAGCGCCATACTCCGCCGGAAGCGACCCATGAGCCACAAGCTCTGCAACCGCCGCTTTAAACTCACTCTTTAGCTGCGGATGCATGCGCATCGTTCGTTTGTAGTCCGCCTTAAATTGAGCCTCGACCTTAATCTCGAACATCGCTATTCCTCATCGAGGAATGACATAAGCTCATCAGCGTTGTTGAATGACGGGCTATCGTCCGGCAAAATCCCCAATTCATGAGCCTCGGCGATCACCATGGCACGCCTCGTCGCCTCGTTGGGCACCTCCGCCCTTCCTACAATCTCAAAAGGAATCTTTCGCTGATTTACAAGCTGCCGAACGGCAAGATTGAGATAGGAATTGAGGCTGAGGCCGACCGAATCCAAGAACTCAGTCGCCTGCTCCTTGAGCCCCTCTTCGATGCGAACCGTCGTAGGCTTAACCGTTGCAGTAGACATACGCGACCTCCTCGCCCTCGTCTTTTGCATCAGTATACCCAATATAAATGGCAACCTGACGTTAGAAAGCATCAGATTGCCATGCATATTCATGTCGCGGTGGGCACGATTGCTCTACATCAGCCCGCTCAGGGCGATGTCGACGGCCTCGTTGAGGTCGTCGGTGATGTGCACCAGCTCCGGATCGAGCGGGCTGATCATGCCGGCGTCCATCACCGGGCCGTTGAGCCAGTCAAACAGGCCCTGCCAGTACTCGGTGCCCACCAAAACGAGCGGCATGCGCTTGACCTTGTGCGTCTGCACCAGCGTGAGTACCTCAAACATCTCGTCGAGCGTGCCAAAACCACCGGGAAACACGATGGCACCCGAGCTGTATTTGACGAACATAGTCTTGCGCACAAAGAAGTAACGGAAGTCCATGCCGAGGTTCACGTATTTGTTGAGCCCATGTTCATGCGGGAGCTCGATACCCAAGCCGACCGACTTGCCGTTGACGCTCGCCGCTCCCCTGTTGGCCGCCTCCATGATGCCGGGGCCGCCACCGGTGATAACCGCCACGCCGCGCTGGGCAATCTTACGGCCGACCGTGCGCGCCGCCTTGTAGAGCGGATCGGTCTTGGGCGTACGGGCACTACCGAAGATGGTCACCGCAGGCCCTAACTCGGCAAGTGCGCCAAAACCATCGACAAACTCGGCCTGGATGCGCAGTACACGCCACGGATCGGCATGCAACCAGTCGGTTGAATCCTCGGGCGCCAGCAGGTTGGCGTACGTATTGTCCTTAGGAATCATGGGGCCGCGCATGACCACGGGACCGCGGCGGTACGTCTCGTCGTAGGCAGGCTCGCCCTCGACATTCTCGTTCTTAATCATGGGTGCTCCTATCGAGAAAAAGAAAAACGGGCGGGGTCGACGCCATGCGCCAAACACCCGCCCGAACATCAACTATTCGGTATGGTACCCACGATGCATCAAGTGCCTGCAAGCTATCGGTCAGCGGTCGCGCAACCGATGCCGGCGCATGCGATGCCCGGCGCCGGTTGCGCGCGGTCAATTGGCACGCGATCTCGACACCGCGCGAACTCCCCCGCAAGCACGCCCGCAGCTCTTAGTAGTCCACCGCCGCAGGACTGTTCATCCAGTCGCTCACAAACGCGCCGTAGCGGCCCTCGATAATGGCCTGGCGGGCACGCTGCATAAGGTTGAGCAGGTAGTAAATGTTGTGCATCGACAGCAGAATACCGCCGAGCATCTCCTTCTGCGTGACCATGTGACGGATGAGCGCGCGGCTGTAGCCGCCCGTGCACACCGGGCAGGTGCAGGTGGGGTCGATGGGGCCGTCGTCGTGCGCAAAGCGCGCGTTGCGGAAGTTAAGGCGACCTTCACTGGAGAACGCCGTGCCCATGCGACCGGTGCGCGTCGGCAGCACGCAGTCGAACATGTCGATGCCCACGCCCACACCGCGCACGAGCGTGGTAGGGTTGCCGACGCCCATGAGGTAGCGCGGCTTGTGCTTAGGCATGTACTCGGAAACCAACGGCGCCAGCGTCTCGAACATGGTCTCGTGGTCCTCGCCCACCGAGTAGCCGCCGATGCCGTAGCCGGGGAAGTCGCCGCACTCCTCCAGGTGGCGCAGCGATCGAAGGCGCAGGTCCAGATGCATGCCGCCCTGGACGATGCCAAAGAGTGCCTGGTCATCGCGGGTGTGAGCCTTGTAGCAGCGCTCGGCCCACATACTCGACAGCTCAACGGCGCGCTCAACGTAGGCGCGCGTGGCGGGATAGCCCGGGCACTGGTCCAGCTGCATGCAGATGTCGGAGCCGAGCTTCATGGCGATTTCCATGTTGTCCTCGGGCGTCCAGAACACGTGGCGACCGTCGTAGTCGTTGACGATAAAGCGTACGCCCTCGTCGGTGAGCTTGACGGCGTCGTTGTGGCTGAAGACCTGGAAACCGCCCGAATCGGTGAGGATGGGGCCGTGCCAGTTCATAAATTTGTGCAGTCCGCCCAGTTCAGCGATGGTGTCCTCGCCGGGGCGCATGGACAGGTGGTAGGTGTTGGCGAGCACGATCTGCGCACCGAGCTGCTTAACGGTCTCGGTGGGGATGCCCTTGACGTTTGCCTTGGTGCCCACGGGCATAAAGATCGGCGTCTCGATGTCGCCGTGCGGGGTGTGCAGCACGCCGGCGCGCGCGTGCGTCGTCGGATCCTCGGCGATCAGGTCGAATTTAAAAAGGGTCTGGTCCATAAACTGGAACTCCTTGGTTGCGGTTCATACGCAAACCATTATACGGGCAACCCGCAAGAAGCACCGACTCGACAGAAACTGGCGCAAAGGGGTCATAGTCATTAGGGACGTTCTTAAACGACTAGTCGTCGGGGACAGTCTTCAGCGCCATCTTACAAAGGAGTGTCCCAATCTGCCGGCACTCAGGGACTGTCCCCAAGCGCCGGCAAGAGTGTCCCCTTCGACTAGTCATTTAAGAACGTCCCCAACGACTACATCAACAAAGGCAACGCCGATGCTCTGGCAACGTCAGCGAGCGGTCGCCAGAGCGAACAAGTTGGCATGAAAAGAGGGCGGCATAGACCTTCTGGTCATGCCGCCCTCTTTGAATGACAAGTTGTCGCTCTGGTGACCGCGCAGCGTCGGCCCGTTACGGCGTTTGGTAAAACGCCGTAACCCCTAAGGCCGCTGGCCCATGCCACCCTCGAGGGTGACGGTCTCGCCGTTCATATACTTAAAGTCGGGGCCGCAGAGCTGAACGACCACGCGGCCGATCTCCTTCTCGACGTCGCCGTAATGGCCCGCCGGCGGCATGTGAACGTTGGCCTTGAACGCCTCGGGATAGGCGTCCTGGAAGTTCTCGAGCGCAGCAGTCCAGGCAAGCGGGCACACGATATTGACGTTGATGCCGTCCTTGCCCCACTCGTTGGCGGCGACGCGGGTCAGGCCGCGGATGCCCTCCTTGGCAGCGGCGTAGCTGCACTGGCCGTAGTTGCCAAACAGGCCGGCGCCCGAAGCAAAGTTGACCACGGAGCCCTTGGTCTCCTTCAGGTGCGGATAGGCCTTCTGCATGTACAGGTAGGTGGCATACAGGCCAGAGTAAATGGCCAGGTTAAACTGGTCCATAGTGTGGTCGGCGATGGTCACACCCGAGGCGCTGGCCTGAGCGTTGTTGACGACGGCGTCGATGCGACCGAACTCCTCAATCGCCTTGTCGATAACGTTCTGCACGACGGCCTCGTTGTCCTGGCCGGCGGAGACATCGGCCTGGACAGGCAGAACCTTGACGCCGTACTCAGCCTCAAGAGACTCCTTGGCAGCTTCGAGCTTGGCGACGTTACGACCGGTGATAACGAGGTTCGCGCCCTCCTTGGCAAAAGCGATATCGATACCGTAGCCGATGGAGCCAGCGGAGCCGTCCTTGAGCGTGGCCTTGCCGCCGCCGGTGACGATCACGGTCTTACCAGTGAAAAGTCCCATACAAAGTCCTTTCGAATCGCGACGGGCACGCCCGCCGACTGCGCGCATCCAACTTCACGCGCCAAAAGCTGAAATGCAACTTTAGCGGGTTCAAGTGAAAAATAAAGCCCGTGGTAGGCGAACGGCATAACGTTTTTCGGCGAAGGGATTGTCAAGTACAAACTGGGTAGAGCGGCCGAGTTTTTGCTATCGGCGCGAGCCATCGAACACGTTTTGAAACTTTGCTGCGGGGCGCGGGATGTCGGCGCGAGACTTTATCATAGGGTGACAAACAACGATGAGGAGCACATGCCTATGACAGACGAGCTGGACCCCCAGACTCAACAGCATATTGATGATTCCGCAGACACCATTGACGACTGCGATACTTCTACCAGCAGCGATGGCGGCATTGATGCCGCTGTCGGGGAGGCTCCTGCCGCCGCAGACGAGGCCGCAGACGCTAATGTCGCCGCAGGGCAAGACAAAGAAGAGCAGCTAGAGCAGCCGGACCCGAGCGACACTGAGCCCAAGGCCGAGAACGCTCCGCAAGTAGCGGGCCCCATCGAGGTGTCTTCGGAAGAAGAGCTCGACGCCGTCATGGACTCCATGATGGATGCCGTCAAAGCGATGAAGGACGCTGTCGCCGATGCCGATGTCGACGCCGAGGAGGAGGAAGCCGCCGAGGCTGCCTCGACGTTTGTGCCCGGCGAGACCCCGGTTGCCGACCAGGGCAGCACCATGCCCTCGTTCCTGCAACTCGAGCACCCCACGATCGGCGCCGATGCGGTCGACCCGCACGCAGCGGGCTTTTCCGTGATCGAAGGCGGCACCGGCAATATCGCCGCGCCGCAGACTGCCGACACGAATGCCGCCGAGGCCGCGCACCCGACCACCCCGCATGCTCCCGCCACGAGCCTCGACCTGGGGAGCGCCGTCTCGAACACCGCTAACGCCGTGGGCACTTTTATCGCCCAGGGCGCGTCGGCCATGCGCGAGATGAACGCCGCCAAGAAGGCACTCGCCGATGCCCGCGCCCATTTAGCCGAGCTTGAGCAGCGCATCGCCGACCAGGCAGAGGAGCTCGAGACGCGCCGGGATATCGCAGGCCGCTACGATCAGATCATCGCCGACCAGCGCCAGGCAATCGCCACGGCACAGAAGACCGCTGCGGCAGCTGAAATTAACCGTGATGCCCATGCCGCCAAAGCGACGGAGCTCAAGGGCCAACTCGAGCAAATGAAGGCAGAGGACGATGCGACCGAGCTCCGCCTGAAGGCTGCACTCGACGCCGTGGAAGCCCGCGAGGCGAGCTCGCGCGAGACCGGCAACCGCCTCGTTCGTCGCCTTGAGGATTCCAAGCGCATCCGCGACAAAGTGAAGGCCGAGCGCGATGCCGGTATCGCCGCCGCACGACAAACTGCCGATGCTACGCGCGCACAGCTCGAGACCTTGCGTCGCGAGTATGCCGAGCTGCAGCGCAACCCTTCGGCAAATCCCGCCAATTACACCGTGCGCACCAGCGAGTTGTCTATGCAAATCTCCGACGCTGCCGACGCCCTCCGCAAGGCCGAGGAAGATATTCCGCGCGTGACCGCCGATCTTGAGCATTCACTCGCCGCCGCCGAGCAGGCCGTCGAGCAGGCACAGGCCCCCATCGCCGACGCTAAACGAGCGCACCAGGCCGTAACGGCTGAGGCAGATGCCGCGCGCGACGAGTTGCAGTCCGCAAAAACTGCCGCCGCGACGCGCCAGCGCGAGCTGCGCGAAAAGATCGCCACACAGGACAAGGCACGCCGCGAGCAAGAGCAGGCCATCGCAAACGCCCGGGCAGATGCCGCGCATGCGCAGTCGATTATCGAGCAGGCGACCGAGGTGCACGACCATCCCGAGATCACCGAATCGCTCGCCGGGTCCTTGGCACGCGACAAGGCCGAGCATACCGAGACCGAGCGCGAAGTTGCCCAACTCGAAGCCGCCGAAGACGACGTGCGCAAGCGAACCCGCGACTCACGCATCAAATTCACCGGAGCCATCGCCTGCATCATCGCCGCAATCCTGGTGATCATCCTAGTCTGGCTGTTCGCAAGCAAGTAGTCGTTTAAGAACGTCCCCAACGACTACTTTTCGCCAGCAACGCAAACGCCGATGTTATGGCATCGACAGCGAAAACCCGCCAGAGCGAGCCAGGCCCCCTTTGGAGCGAGATGACGCCATAGGTTGAGCATAAGTCAGCGAGCGAGTCGCATTTGAGACAAGGTGACGTGAAACGAAAGGGCGCTGACCTTCTGGTCGCGCCCTTGAAGTTGAACGTCAGATTGTCCAAATGCGGCCCGCGCAGCGTCGAGCAGTTACGCGGTTCGTAGAACCGCGTAACTAACAAATGAGCATTGCGTCGCCAAAGCTGAAGAAGCGGTAACGTTCTTCGATAGCAGCGGCGTAGGCATCCATAATCTGGTCGCGGGTGGCAAGCGCGCTCACGAGCATCATGAGCGTGGAGCGCGGCACGTGGAAGTTCGTGATCAGCGCGTCGACCACGTGATAGGTCGAGCCGGGCATAAGGTAGAGCTGCGTCGTGGCGTTCTCGCGCACCACGATGTCGCCGCGGCCGAGCGTGTCGGCCCCGTCCTTACGGCCCTCAAAATAGCGCGCCGTCACGGCCGGGTCGGACACCGGTGCCTCAGCGTCAAACGCGCTCTCGAGCGAGCGCACTGCGGTAGTGCCGACGGCGATCACGCGGTGCCCCTCGGCCTTCGCCTTATGCACGGCGTCGACAACCTCCTGCGACACGTGGTAGCGCTCGGTGTGCATGACGTGCTGCGTAGGGTCGTCCTCCTCCACCAAGCGGAAAGTATCGATGCCCACCTCGAGCTCGACGGCGGCAAACTTCGCGCCCTTGGCCTCGATAGCGGCCATGAGCTCGGGAGTAAAATGCAGACCCGCCGTAGGAGCGGCAGCCGAGTGCTCCTCCTTCATGGCATAGACGGTCTGGTACTTCTCGGGATCGCCCTCGTAATCGGTAATGTAGGGCGGCAGCGGCACGTGGCCGGCAGCATGGATGGCCTCGTCGAGCGTGCGCGGGTCGCCGGCGGCATTGCAACCGGCCGGCTCAAAGCGCACCAGACGACCGCCACGACTATCGGTGACAAAGTCGACGACCTCGGCCGTCAGCACCACGGGCGCGCCCTCGGGCGCATGGGCGCCGCCCGCACGATACTCAATCTGAGCACCGGGCTTCAGGCGCTTACCCGGCTTGACCAGGCACTCCCAGACATGGCCCAGCGGATCCACATCCTCGCGGCGCTTGAGCAGCAGCGTCTCGACCACGCCGCCCGAGCCGGCCTTGCGACCGATCAGGCGGGCCGGCATCACGCGCGTCTTGTTGATGACGAGCACGTCGCCCGGCTCGATATAGTCGATGATGTCGCGGAAGATGCGGTGCTCAACGGTACCGCCGTGCTCCAGCGGCGTTCCCGCCTGGGAGCCCTTGCGATCAACCACCAGCAGGCGGCAGGAGTCGCGCGGCTCGGCAGGAGCTTGGGCAATCAGTTCCTCGGGAAGGTTGTAGTCAAAATCATCGGTACGCATAGACACGTCGAATTCTCCTTATATAGCTAAAGTCCGTTCTACATCCTAGCAGGCTGACGTCCCAAATGAACTACTTTTTGGCGGCTTTGCGCTCGTCGCGGATGCGGGCGCGGTCCATGGCCGCCTCGACAGCCGAGAAGCGGCAACCACAGTAGTTCTGCCGATACATGCCCAGCTCGCGCGAACGGCGTGTCGCCTCGGGGTAATACGGACGAAAATCGCGAATCACCGGAGTGAGACCGCGGGCGGCAGCCAGACGCTCCAACACATCATTGCAGGTTTCGAACAACTGATACGGCGAGACGGCGAGCGTCGTACCCACAAACTCAAACCCACGCTCCTGGGCCACGCGGCACGCCTCGGCCAAGCGCAGGGCATAGCACGCACGACAGCGACGGGGCCGATCGGCACCCAGCGGTGCCACGCCGGCCTCCCAGCGCTCACGGTCCTCCCCCGCCTCGATAAGCTCGATGTCGCCTTCGGCACACCACCGGCGCAGCTCGTCCAGGCGACGCTGCCATTCATCGTGCGGCTGAATATTGGGGTTGGTCCAGCAAATCGTGGGCTCAAACCCCTCCTCGCGCAGCAGGCGGACCGGCTCAAGCGAGCATGGTGCACAACACGCATGCAGCAACAACGGCTTCATCGACAACTCCTCACCCAAAAAAGCGCACGCCAAAGGACGTATCCTCGCAGGCAACAATGCGGCGGTCGCGCAAAATGGTCCGCACGTAATACCAATCGCCCACACAGCCCGACAAGTGCAGACCAGCCGCCAAGTAGCACAGCAGCGGATAGCCCGAAAACGCAAACCCCAGGGCAAGCGTTGTCGTCACAACAACCGTCGGTGCCAGGCAAACCACCATGTACCGCCGGCGCGAATACACAACGCCCTCGGCGCAGGCATAGATCATCGCCGTCTCGCGATTCGCCCCAAAGGTCACCTTCGCGCTCGCAGGCGCCAGCAGCTTAAAAAACACACCGTGAACCAGCTCGTGCACGGCAAATGACGCCGCAGAAACCGCAGCCAAGCCGACTATCCAGCCCACGACAGCCATCCAGCCGCCCGCGTCAGCCGCATCCAAGTCCGCAGGCCCGCCCAGCAGCATAAACACCGGCACCAGACACACGGCAAATGCGCCAAGCACGGCCATCCCCCACACAAAGCAGGCGTGCAGAAAATCCTCGTCTTCAAACGCTTGTATGTTGGAAATCTCATTCATAGCATCTTAGGATAGCGCCCCCGCCACGTACCCGTCCGCATGTGCGATAATGTCGAACGATATGCACGAATTGACCACCGCGTCGCCAGGCCTTGTGCCCGGCCGCGCTCTCACCATATGCGAAGGAGTCCCATGGCATCCAAATACTCCATGAACGACCGTCCCAGCTGGCCTCGCCGCGCCATCGTTACCGCCGGCGAGCCCTACGGCAACAAGGGCCTTCACTTTGGCCACGTCGGTGGCGTCTTTGTCCCGGCCGACTTCTTCGCCCGCTTCCTGCGCGACCGTCTGGGCCGCGAGAACGTCATCTTCACCTCGGGCACCGACTGCTATGGCTCGCCCATCATGGAGAGCTACCGCAAGCTCAAGGAGAACGAGGGCTACGACAAGTCCATCGCCGAGTATGTCGAGTCCAATCACTCCCGCCAGGCCGCGACCCTCAACAACTACAACATCAGCTGCGATATCTACGGCGGCTCGGGCCTTGAGCCGGCTGCGCAGATTCACAACGAGGTGACCGCCGAGATTATCGAGCGTCTGCACGAACAGGGCACCATCTCCAAGCGCTCCACGCTGCAGTTCTACGACGCCAAGGCCGGCACGTTCCTCAACGGCCGCCAGGTGATCGGCCGCTGCCCCATCCAGGGCTGCAAGTCCGAGAAAGCCTACGCCGACGAGTGCGACCTGGGTCACCAGTTTGAGCCCGAGGAGCTCATCGCGCCCAAGAGCCAGCTCACCGGCGAGGTGCCCGAGCTGCGCCCGGTCGACAACCTCTACTTCGACCTGCCGGCCTACCTCGACTTTATGAAAACCTATACCGCCAAGCTCGCCCAGAACCCGCAGGTTCGCCCCGTGGTCTCCAAGACCATGGAGGAATGGCTGCTGCCGGCTCAGCTCTACATCCAGAACAAGTTCCGCGAGGCCTTTGATGCCGTCGAGGATCAGCTTCCCGAGCACACCGTGCTGGAGCCCGAGGGCAACAAGAGCAGCTTTACCGTCACCTTCCCCAGCTGGAAGGAGCGCGACGATGCCCACGCAGTGCTCGCCAACGGTGGCGTGCGCTTCCGCAGCGGCAAGGCGCTCGTGCCCTTCCGCATCACCGGCAACATCGACTGGGGCGTTCCGGTGCCCGAGGTCGATGGCGTCTCCGACGTCACCTGCTGGTGCTGGCCCGAGAGCCTGTGGGCGCCCATCAGCTATACGCGTACCGTTCTCGCCCGCGACGCCCGCGCCGCCGGCGTAACCGAGGGTGTCGCCGCCCAGGACGCCGCCCTTATGGGAGAGCCCGCCGCCGATTCCACGCAGGTCCCCGTGCCCACCTACCAGCACAGCTCGCTCGACTGGCGCGACTGGTGGTGCTCGGACGACGCACAGATCTACCAGTTTATCGGTCAGGACAACATCTACTTCTACTGCATCGCGCAGACCGCCATGTGGGAGGCCCTGGGCTGGGACCTCACGCAGAGCACCGTCAGCGCCTGCTACCACCTGCTCTACATGGGCAAAAAGGCCAGCTCGTCCTCGCAGACGCCTCCCCCGCCGGCAGACGACCTGCTCAACCACTACACCTGCGAGCAGATGCGCGCGCATTGGCTGTCGCTCGGCCTATCCGAGAAGCCGGTAAGCTTTAGTCCCAAGGCATACGACATGCGCGTGACCGGCAAGGACAAGGACGGCAACGAGGTGCGCGCCTGCGACGACAAGCGCGTTATCGACCCGGCCCTTAAGGAGAGCGCGCTGCTGACCGGCGTGTTCAACCGCCTGGCCCGCAGCTGCTTCTACGGCGTCGCCGTCAAGGAGGGCGACGAGAGCCCCTACCGCAACGGCTGCATCCCCGCCGGCACCGCTTCTGACACCGTGGTCGAAGCCGCCGAGCAGGCAGCTCTCACCTTTGAGCAGGCCATGTACAAGTTCGAGACGCACCGCGCGCTCGCCGTGTGCGACGACTACCTGCGTGCCGCCAACAAGCGCTGGAGCGACGCCTCCAAGGCCGCCAACAAGCTCGAGGGCGAGCCGGCAAACGCCGCCATGACGCAGGCCCTGGTCGACGCCTTTACCGAGCTGCGCGTGGCGACCGTGCTCATGCACGGCATCGTCCCGGCCGGCTGCGAGCTCATCTGCGAGTACTTCGACGTCGATCCGGTCGCCTTCTTTAGCTGGGATAACATCTTTGCCTCCACGGACGAGTTTGTGGAAAGCCTGGGCGAGAAGCCTGGCGAGCACCGCGTGAAGCCGCTGCCCCCGCGCTTCGACTTCTTCAGCAAGCACGAGAGCCAGTACTAAAGCACGCTAACAGCGGCGTGCCCGGAAAGTAATCAATTTGGGACGGGAAGGAAAGACGGATGTCCAAGCCGCGTCGTCATAAGCAGAAAAAGCAGGTCAAGGCCGAGCTCAAGCTCAGGCAGTTTGCCGCTACCGAGCTTTCCGACCAGCTTGCCGCCCAACACTCCGCCGCCGACCTGCCGCGCTTTATGGTCGACACGGTCGCCGGTGCTTATGCCCCCTCCGATGCCGAGCTCATGATCGAAGGCTTTGGCGCTGCGACCACACGCCCGGTCACGCTGCGCGCCAACACGCTCAAGGCGACTGCCGAAGACATCGCCGCCGCACTCGACGAGGCCGGCATCGCGCACCAAACCGTTACCTGGTACCGGGATGCCTTCATCCTGCCCGAGGCCCAGGTTTCCGACCTGTGGGACCTCGACATCTACCGCGACGGCAAGATCTACTTGCAGAGCCTGTCGTCCATGATGCCACCGTTGGTCCTGGGCGCTCAAGCCGGCGAGGACATCCTGGACATGTGCGCGGCCCCCGGTGGCAAGACGACGCAGATCGCCGCCCTCACGCAGGGACAGGCGCACCTCACGGCCTGCGAGATGAGCATTCCCCGCGCCGAGAAGCTCGAAGCCAACCTCCACCGCCAAGGCGCAAAAAACGTGCCCGTCATGCGCATCGACGCACGCGAGCTCGACGAGTTCTTCCGCTTTGACCGCATCCTGCTCGACGCTCCCTGCACCGGCACGGGCACCGTCATCAGCGGCAACGAGAAGAGTCTGCGCGGCCTCACCGAGCAGTTGCTCGGCAAGTGCGCCCGCTCGCAGCGAGCACTTCTGGACCGCGCCATGGGAGCCCTCAAACCGGGCGGCACGCTCGTCTATTCGACTTGTTCGATTATGCCGCAGGAAAACGAGGATGCCCTGCAAGAGGCCCTCGACAAGCACATGGACTGCGAGCTTATCCCCCTCGATGGCACGCCGAGCGAAAGCGAAACGCGCCGTGCTCAGGAAGCTGGCGAAGAGCCGCGCGTCGAGAGCAACGCCCTCACCGAGGCCATCGCCGCCGGCCACGTCTCGTCCGTCGCCAACGGTATGCCCGGCACGCTCACCATTCCGCCCAGCCGCGACTTTGAGGGCTTCTACATCGCCCTGATCCGAAAACGCAGCTAGCGCACGGATTCAAAACTCAACAAGCTATCTTTGTGCGCGCTTGTCCTGCTGGTCACGGTGCTGCTTAAGTGCCTCGCGTTCCTTACGCTCGGCTCTTTTGCCTTTAATGGCCGTAACCACAAAGTAGATGACCGCGGCGGCTACGATTGCGCCCACACACAGGCCAATCGAGCCCAACATTGCTGTGAATTCCATTCCGCGTCACCTCTCTTTTAAACGGGACATTCAAGATAGCACCTCAATACCCGCCACCACAGCTCCTTCACGTTCGCCAACCCTTCGGTCTAACGGATGGCGCGGCGGGGAAAAATCAACTCGTCAAACGATTTAGCAAGCACAACGCTGCCGGCACCTTGCCGGCCACCATCACATAGAATCGAGGATCCATGGATACCCTCAACGACCTAAACGAGCGCGTCGACGCCTTTGTCGGCACCAGCTCCTTCGATGCGCCTGCCGCGACTAACGACCAAGCTCCCATCGATGTTCCCGCCGAGGTTCACGAGGACATCGTCGCCTCGGTCGATTTTTCCGAGGTCGAGCTCGCAGACGAGTTCACCGAGCCCCAGGTAGCCGTGACCCCCAACGGACTGCTTCCCATGGAGCCGCTGCCCATCGACGGGCGTTTGCGAAAGGCGGCCCTCCGCATGCCCGACGAAATCGAGGAGGCCAGCGGCTTTACGCTCTTCGGTCGTCGTATCAAGTCGCTTATCTACACCACCGACGTCGCGGTCATCCGCAACTCCAACGCCGATGCCGTCTTTGCCGTTTACCCCTTCACGCCTCAGCCGGCCATTACGCAGGCGCTGTTGACCGTCGCCGAGTGCCCGGTCTTTGTAGGCGTGGGCGGCGGAACTACGACCGGTAAGCGCTCCGTACAGATGGCAGCCGTCTCCGAGATGCAGGGCGCGGCGGGCTGCGTGGTCAACTCCCCCGCCACTGCCGAGATGGTCGAGCACATCACCAACATCGCCGACATCCCCGTCATCGCCACGGTCGTACGTTGCGACGATGATGCGCATGCCAAAGTGCGCGCCGGAGCCAAGATCCTCAACATCGCAGCCGGCAAAAACACGCCCCAGGTCCTACGCGAGCTGCGCGAACACTATCCCAACCTGCCGCTCATCGCACCGGGCGGCAAGACGCCCGAGAGCATCCGTGAGACCATCGCCGCCGGTGCCAACGCCATCATCTGGACACCGCCTTCGGCTCAGCAGCTGCAGACCGACATGATGCAGCGCTACCGCAAAATGAAAGAAGACGCGACGCCCGCCATCTCGCGCGACGACGTGCCCATTATCGACCAGGTCGCCGCCGCCGAGGTCAGTCAGGTCGAGAACATGAATCCCGACGTGCCGATTCCCGATGAGGTGCTCGAACGTGCCGCCTCGATCCATAAGCGCGTCGAGGAGCATCGCGCCAATCGCGGCCTCAAGCCCTCGCTGCACGGCTTCTTCTTCCGTGGCAAGAAACGCTAACCCCAACAGCAAGGCCCGCCCCACAAATGTGAGGCGGGCCGTTTTCGTTTGAGCAATCATGCAGCGACGTGACGGGGCAAATTAATCCACGCGCTTGTCGCCCATAAAGAAGAGCGCCACCGTACCAGGTCCGGTGTGCGAACCGATCAGAGCACCGATATTGTTGATCTCAATCTTGCCTTTGAGCTGCGGAATTTGTTCCTCAATCAGCACCGCAACGGCCTCGGCATCCTCGCGGCACGCCGAATGGGACAAGATGCACTTACCCGAATAATCCGTACCGCCCTGCACGTGTGCCATCATGGTCTTAGCCATCTCGGAAATCGCGCGCTTCTTAGTGCGAATTTTCTCACGTGGCGACAGCTTACCTTCGCAATCGACCGTCATAAGCGGGCAAATCTTAAGCGCCGTGCCAATGATCGCGCTCGCGGCCGAAATGCGACCGCCGCGCAGGTAGCTCGACAGATCGGTCGAGAAGAACCAGTGGCGCAGGTTTAGTTTATGCTCCTCAATCCAAGCGGCCGTCTCGTCGAGTGAAGCCCCGCTATCGCGCACGTCGGCGGCATATTCCAGCAACAGACCAAAGCCCGAAGACGCCCCCAGCGAATCGATGACGCGCACCTTGCCGCCCTGGGGATAGCGATCCGCGAGCATCTGCGCCGCGACGCAGGCCGATCCATACGTGCCCGAAATACCCGACGACAACGTCAGGTGCAGCACGTCTTTACCCTCGGCAACAAACGGCTCCCAAAACTCCTCGTACTCACCCACGCTCACCTGAGACGTCTTGGGCATGGCGCCCGCGGCAATCTGGGCAAAAAACTTGTCCGGCGTAATCGACTGATACAGATCGTCCGTATAGACAACATCGTCGATCTCGTAATGAAAACACACGACAGGGATATTGCGCGACGCAAAGAACTCACGGGTTCGGTCGGCGGCGGATTCACAGGTCAGGACAAAATCACTCATATGAGGCTCCTTACTCATTGCTGCGCAAATTATCGCACAGTGAGCCTACATGCGGTACATATGTCCACTATTTACCAAATCGAACCAAAAATAGTGAACATCTTTACCACCATCGTCTCCACCGGCCCCACGCATAAATATCTGAGAAAACACCCTCTGTCGTCTCCACCCAACCGCCATATCTACCTCAACTAAATCGATTTACCAAACCGTTCAGCCGACAATTCAGCCGCTGGCGCAAAATCGAAACAAAAGCGGCGCATACTGATAAACGTTTGACGCTGTTTATCAGTTTTACCAGCCCCATCGGAAGGTGTTTCATGGTCGCATTCGATCGCAACCCGCAAGACTTCAAGTATCTGCGCCTGCTGTCGAGACAGTTCCCCACCGAACAATCCGCGTTTACCGAAATTATCAACCTCTCGGCCATCCTCAACCTACCCAAGGGCACCGAGCATTTTATGAGCGACGTGCATGGCGAGTACGAAGCCTTTATGCACATCCTCAACAACTGCTCGGGCGTCGTGCGCGAGCATGTCGACGAGATCTTTGGCGACACGCTCTCCTTTGACGAGAAGGGCGAGCTGTGCACGCTCATCTACTACCCGCGCGAGAAAATCGATCTTGTCCGCAGCCGGCGCGAGGACTCGCCCACCTGGTACAAGACGATGCTTGACCAGCTCATCATGGTTGCCCGCTCGCTTTCAAGCCGCTACACGCGCTCCAAGGTGCGTAAGGCCATCCCGCGCGACTACGCCTACATCATCGACGAGTTGTTGCACACGCACCCGGACGAGAACAACTACCGCGTGCGTTATCACGAGCGCATTGTGGAGTCCATCCTAGAGACCGCAAGCGCCGACGGCTTTATCGAGTCGCTCGCCTCACTCATCAAGCGCCTGGCCGTCGACCACCTGCACCTGGTGGGCGACATCTTCGACCGCGGCGGCGGCGCGGCCAAGATTATGGACCGTCTGCTCACCTACCATTCACTCGACATCCAGTGGGGCAACCACGACCTGCTGTGGATGGGCGCTGCGGCCGGTGAGCCCGCCTGCATCGCCACGGTGTTGCGCAACAACCTACGCTACGACAACTACGAGATCCTGGAGAACGACTACGGCATCTCGCTGCGTGAGCTTGTCGCCTTTGCCGATGCCACCTACACCGCCGGTGAGTCCATCACCCCGCTGATCAAGGCCATCAACGTGCTGCTCTTTAAGCTCGAGGGCCAGATTATCCAGCGCCACCCCGAGTTCGATATGACCGACCGCCTGTTACTCGACAAGATCGAACACGACACCGGCACGGTCACGCTCGCCGACGGCAGCGTGTGGCCGCTCACGACCAACGACTTCCCCACCGTCGACCCGGCGGACCCCTATACGCTCACGCCCCAGGAGCAGCACATCATCGACAAGCTCGTGTCCGAGTTTGTCACCGCCGATCACCTGCATCGCCATATCGATTTCCTCTATTCCCACGGCTCGATGTACAAGGTCGCCAACGGCAACCTGCTCTTCCACGGCTGCGTTCCGCTCAACGAAGACGGCACCTTTAGCAGCATGAACTGCTTGGGTACCTGGCACGCTGGCCGCGTTTATCTCGATTTTTGCGACCACATCGCCCGCCGCGCCTGGCGCGTGGGCGACCGCGACGCCCTCGACTGGATGTGGTACCTGTGGATTGGCTTTAACTCACCCGCCAGCGGACGCCTGGTGCGTACCTTTGAGCGCGCCTATATCGCCGATAGGAGCACCTGGGTCGAGCCGATGGACCCGTACTTTACGCTTACCAAGTCGCCCTCGGTCTGCGATGACATCATGCGCGAGTTTGGCGTCGCGCCCATGGCATGTTCACCGACCGGCCACATCATCAACGGCCACACGCCCGTTAAAACCACCAAGGGCGAGCAGCCCATCCGCGCCGAGGGCAAACTGCTGGTCATCGATGGCGGCTTCTGCCGCGCTTACCATCCCAAGACGGGTATCGCCGGCTATACGCTCATCTCGAGCTCGCGCGGCTGCCGCCTCAAGTCGCACCGGGCCTTTACGACGGTTGCCGAGGCACTCACGCGCAACGTGGACATCGAAAGCGAGACCAACCGTTTTGACCAAGCGGACCGTCGCCGCATGGTGAGCGACACCGATACTGGCGCCAAAATTCGCAGCCAGATCCAGGACCTGCGCCAGCTGCTCGATGCATATAGAAACGGTGCTATCGAAGAGCGCGTCTAGCCCCACCCGCGGGGATTGGCTAAACTTGCTGAGTTAGTCATCCCCGCGGCGCTTCGGCGCCAGCTTAAGGCAGGTACCATGCAAAAGCTCCTTGCGCAGATCATGAAATTTGGCGTCGTCGGTGTCATTGCCACGGTTATCGACTTTGGCATTATGAATCTGCTTCACTACGGTCTGGGCCTCAACATCCTAATCGCCAACACCAGCGGCTTTATCATCTCACTCATCTTTAACTACCTCGCAAGCATGAAGTACGTGTTTGCGCACAAGGAAGGCATGAGCCGCCGCCGCGAGTTCATCATCTTTGTCGTGCTGTCCGTGATCGGTTTGGTGCTCAACGACGGCATCGTGCTGGCGCTCAACGCCGGCCTGGGACTCGAGGCCAATATCGCCAAGATCTGCGCCACCGCGCTTGTCATGGTCTACAACTTTGTGACCCGAAAAATCTTCCTGGAGGGCGACGAGACAAAATAGCTCGAAACCCCTGCAGCATTACGGCGCCCACGGACGACGCGCACTCAGCGCAGTATCGTCCGTGGGTGTCGCTCGTTTACGGGCAAATTTTCAACGTTTGCGGATTAGCTCTTGAAAATTTGGCGAGTTCATATAGTTCTTGGCAAAGACCTTACGTTTCCCTTGTAAAAGCTCTAAAGTATCCTCTGCTCGATTCATCAACGCATTGGATGTGATTACGTGCGCAAGGCGCTGGCACAACCTCATACCAAGCAGTTCCTCAAGTTTGCTGTCGTGGGTCTTATCTCCTTTGGCATCGACTGGGGCATGCTCATTGCGCTCGTCGAGCTGTTCCACCTCGACTTTTTGATGAGCACCACGGTTTCGTTTATCACGTCCGTCGTGGTCAACTACTGGCTCAGCATGAAGTACGTGTTCGACCACCGCGAAGGCATGAGCCGCAAGCGCGAGTTCACGATCTTCACCATCCTGTCGGTGATCGGCCTGGGCCTCAACGACCTGTACATGTTTGTGGGCGTCACGTTTTTGAGCATCGGCTACCAGGCCATGAAGGCCATCGCCACGTTCCTTGTCACCTGGTACAACTACTTCAGCCGTCGCTTCTTCCTCGAGGGCGCACGGTCGTAGTCGATTCACTATTTGCTTGAATGTATAACCGGTTGGAATTCCCGTTCCAACCGGTTTTTTGTTTGCAGAGAGACCCGGCGACCCAGTCCCATTCGCATGAAAAACGGGCGGTCCGGATGTTGGCCCGAACCGCCCGTCTGGCGCGCTATGTCGAGGCCTCTAGCCCGTTACGTAATACCAAACGACGTTGTCGTCATTGGAGAGAACGTAGTTACTGCAGGCCGTCATGGGCGTTTCGCCGTTAACGGAGTACATCCAGCCACTCTTGGCGCCGTGCTCCATCTCGGCCAGGCCGCCGATAGCGGCGACATACGTGCCGTACGACGTGCCGCGCGCATTCACGGAAAGGCCTAGGGCGCACAGGGCATCATAGACCGTAGCGCCCTTGTTGAAGGTGAAGGTACCGCCAGAAGACACAGGATTGCCCACGGCACTCGATGTGACCGAAACCGTCACCGTAACGTAGTTGGACTCCTGTGAGCCGCTCTGGCCGCCCGAGGAGGCACTACCGTTATCAGGAACGGCAGAAGGTCCACCGGAGTTTGCCGAATTCTGAGAAGCCGACTGACTGTTGTCAGTCTTTTTATTTCCCGCTCCTTTTTCGCCGGACTTCTTGCTATCCGAGTTCTTGTCCGATTCCTTGTCCGAGGACTCGGAATCTTTCTTGGAGTCAGATTTGTCAGAACCCCTAGACCCGTCATTCGTATCATCAGAAGATTTGGAATCCTTGGACCCGACCTCGCCCGAAGTCGTAGTCGAGCCAGACGCCTTGGTGTCCTTGGTGACGACGCTCTCCCCCGTCACGGTCTGAATGATCCAGTCGATGGACCAGGCACCGCTGGCGGAAGGGTGAACAAAGCCCAGCGAGACGACAATCAGCGCAATGCAGACGGCCGTCAGAGCGCCAAGCAGCGTCTTGCGCCGAGGGGCGGACGCCGCCGAGGCGGCGCCCTTTTGCTTTGCATCGTCGAGTTGAATGAACGACGAGTCGGGCTGCTTGGACTCGGCGTCCTGAGGCTTATTGGACACAGCCCTCACCTACCGACGCTTGGTAAACACGAACACACCGATAACGGCAAGACCGATCACGCCGGCCGCCACGCCAGCAATGGCGAGCGGGTTGAAGCCAGACTCCTGCGAGGGAGTCTCAGCGGACTTCTTAGCGGTAGTCGTGGCGGCCGCGCCCGTATCGGACTTGGAGCCGGACTTGCTGGACTTCTTATCAGACTTCTTGCTGTCCTTCTTGTCGGACTTGTCGGAATCCTTCTTGGAATCCTTGCCGTCCTTGGTCTCGGTCTTGGTCGTGGTGGACACCGGCTTTTGGCCCGGAGCAACAGCACCGCCAGACTGTTGGCCGTTCGTGCCGTTGCCGGAGTTACCGCCATTACCGCCGTTGGAGCCAGAGTCGCCATTGCCGCCAGGGTTAACGGCATTCTTGGTCCACTTAGCATACAGCGTCATATCAGCCGTCACCGCAGCGTCAAATTTGTACGCTTCCGTGCAAGCCTCATCGGTATACCAGCCAGCGAAGGTATACCCTTCGCGCGTCGGATCGGCAGGCTTAGTAACAGAGCCGTTGGCAGCCGTGGTCTGGAAATCGACCTTGGATCCCTCGCCAGTGTTAAACGAGACCTTCATGCCAGCGTTCAGCTTAAACAACGCGCCAGAGTCGTTGATGTAGTACAGGTTGCCCTTGGCATCACACGCGATCGGCGAGTCGCAACAGTTATAGTGCCCCGTCGCGCTAAACACACCAGATGCCTCGGCATCGCCCAGCTTGTAGCGATAAACGCCACCGCCTGAGGTGTAGTTAACGAAATCAGAGGTCTCACCGTAGTTAACCGTAAAGTACACATACGTGCCATCTGCCTGAGTGCTCACCAGCGGAGCGCCCTTAATGCCACCAAGAATGCCAGCCGTCAGCTGGGAGCCGTCTGCAGTCGTGACCAGCGTCGTAGCAAAGTCCTTGTTCAGATCAATGATAGCGAGCGCCGCGCTGCCATTGGCTTCGCCGCCGACAATCAGCTTGCCATCATACGTCGTAGGCACGCATCCACATCCCGTAAGGCCAAGGTCGACCACACGCTCCTCGGTAATACGCGAAGCGGCATCCGCACTGCGTGAATCGCCATCAGAAATCGCCAAGACATGCAGCTTGCCGTCGCGCGAGATCAGATAGGCATGGCTGCCGTCAGCCGAAAGCACGCAGGTGGAGTTGACAATCGCTCCAACCGAAACGCTGCCGAGCACATCACCCGTTGACTTGCTGAGCATCTCGACCGTACCAGAGCTGGTGGGGACCAAGACAAAGTCATCGCCCACCGTAGCGCCTGTCCAGTAATAGCCCTCATCAGCATTGACATGCTGCCACGAAACAGCACCGGTCAGGATATTAATACGCGTCAGATGACCGTTATTGTACGTACCCTTTCCATAGTCGACATCAACGGTGCCGACATAGAGGTAATTGCCATCAACCGTCAGCTGAGAATTCGACTGGGCAATCTCGCTCACAGAGTCAGTGACCCAAACCGTTGTGAGCGCGTCAGCCGTCAGGGCCTGGACCGCACCGCCGTCAAGCGGAACGATAACCAAACCGTTCGCATAAATCGGGCGCGAGGTGTAACCGACCGCTTTCTTAAGATTCGACTCGGCAAGGACCTTGCCCGACTCGGCGTCAATCTTTAGCAAACGCTTGTTGACGGCAAGATACACGTTGCCGTTCACGACAATAGGTTCACTCGCGTTGGAATACGCCGAACCAGAATACGCCTTCCAATCGAACGTCCATGAGCTCGCCAGCGCACCCGTAGGCGTCGAAACGTTTTCGACCGCTGCATTGGACTTACCATCCCAATCGGACTTCCAATCGGACGGACGCGGGGCGCTCGGATTGACTACGACCTCGTCGGGATTAGGCACCGTATCGCCGGCAGCATAGGCCCAGACGATCGTGTCGCCCGATTTGACAACGTAGTCGCTATCGAGTTGGGGTCCGGGAACACCGTTAACAAAGAACGACCAGGAGCCCGTCAGTTTGGTGCCATCAAGCGGGGACACGAGACTATGGACATTCCAATAGCCCCCATCATTGAGCATCACGGACTCAATGCCCAAAGCATCAAAGTAGGCGGCAGTGGCGTCCTTAATCGTCGTGCCCTCAACAAACACCCGCGTCGAAGGATCGGTCCAGCGCTGCGCCTTATCGTCCTTCTTGCCGATGATCTCCATCGAGACAGAAACCTGACCGGGCATGGTGCCATCGGAACCATAGACCCAGGTAATCTCATCGCCGGCCTTGAGCGTGTAGTTGCCTGCGCCGACATTGGCCTTCTTGCCGTTGACAAAGAACTGCCAGTATTTCCAGGTACTCTCGTTAACCTGCTCGGTCGAAAGCGTCACGTTCTTATTGAACGGTGACGTCAGAGAATTGAGGAACCAACCGTACGAGCCCTTGCCCGTGTCGGCGCCAATACCGGCCTGCTTAAAGACCTGCTCGGAAAGATCGGCGGCAGTTGCGCCCTCTTCCACCAGCGAGGTCGTAGGTTGCGCCCACGTCTGCTGAGCACCCGAAGCGTCCTGGCCGATAACGGTGCAGCTTACGGAAAGCCGGTCGGTGGGCGCAGCGTCACCGTACTTCGAGTAGCACCAGACGACAGAGTCGCCCGCCTCGAGCTTGTGGTTGCCAGCGCCCACCGATGCAGCGACGCCGTTGATGAACAGCTGCCAATAGGCGCCCGTAGCATGGTCGTATGCAAGAGTACGATTCGGCTCGAAAGGCGACGTAATGGAATTGAGCACCCAGCCCCAAGAGCCGTTGGGGTCATAGTCGGCCTTGAGGCCGGCCTGCTTAAAGAGCTCCTCGGAAAGATCGGCGGCAGTCGAGCCGTTCTTAAGCGTGTACTGCGAAGCGGCAGCCCACGTCTGCTGCTTGCCCTTAGCGTCGACGCCAATAACCGAGCACGTCGCTGTGACCTCGGGGCTGTTTTGACCACTCGTGCCCACAACCGTCAACGTTGCCGATGCGTCCTGGTTGGCAAGCTTGGCATACGTGGCATTGTCGGGATAGCGCTCGGCATAGCGAGCGTACTTCTCGCTCGTCAGGCGCGAGGAAACGACAACCTTCGTGTTGTACTGCGGCTGCGTGACCTTGAGATTCTCTGCGGAGACAATAGAGCTGTTGCTCGACTTAAACAGACGCCAATCCTGCCCGGACATCGCGTCATAGCCAGGCAGGTCAACCGGAACAATACCAAGGGACGTCGAATCGGTCGTTGCCTTGTTGTAGCTCCAGGCAAGGTTGCCGTCGGCATCAAGATAGGCCTTCTGGAACGCGTGCATGTCACCGGTAACAGCAGCGGCATCCTGACCGTTAAGGATGGCAGCAGCGTAGCCAGCCTTGGCTTGCTCCATAAGAGAAAGCTCGGTATCGAGCTCGCCCTGGTCCTGTGGAGTAATGGCGAAGTCGAGGGTCTTACTAGCCGTGACCTCGGCGTTCGATTTGTCGGTCACCGTGAGGGTGATCTTGGTGTTTGCAGCCTTGGCTCCGGGCAGCGGCTGGTAGACCGTGCCCTTGTAACCGTTGAACGTGATGTCATCGGTGCTGGCGGAGTACTCAACCTTGTAGTACTTGCCGTCGATATTGAGCGCACTCGTGCGCGGCATCTGCAGGTCGGCGGTTAGGCCGTCCTTGTTGGCGACCGTGTCGGTGCCGGAGTACTTGATGTTGTCGTAGGTAAAGGCCGCATCGACCTTCTCCTGCAGTGCCTTCTTGTCGGCGGCGACCTTCTCGGGATCGCCCTTGACGGTCACCGTGAAGTCGTGCGAGCCGGCAAGCTTGATATCGCCGCTCGTAACCGTAACCTTAGCGGTCAGCGTCACGTCTCGATCGCTCGATGCGCGCGAAACCTTACCTGTCTTATCTTCCCAGCTATAACCAGAAACAAACAGGCGCTCGGTGTCGGAGCTTGTCCATTCAACAGAGAATTTCTTTGCGGAACCCGCCTTGTACGGAAGCGTGACATTTTGGGTCACGCCATCGGCGGACTCACCCGCCGCATAGCCAATCTGCAGGGATTCGGCAGCACTGTCAAGAAGGTCTTGCAGCTTAGCCTCGTCCCAAGCAACCTGTACCGACTTGTTGGGCTGGTAAGGCTCAGTCTTGCCATCGCGCGACAGCTCAAACACCACATCGGCGCTACGCAGACCGTCGATGTTGTAACCGGTGTAGTCGTTGGGGTCGATGTAGAAGAACGTCACATCGCCGTTGGTCTTATCCTGGGCGTCGGAGATGCCGACCGTGGCCTTAGCATCCTCGGCCTTAAAGAGCACGCCACCCTCGGAGACCTTAACGTCAACGTCGGTAAATCCCAGATCGGCAAGCTGCGCCTTCAGCGCGTCGTTAACGTTGCCGCCCTTAGCGCTGTAATCAACGGAGATCTGCTTATTGGAATCGTTGAGCTTTTGAACTGCGGCCTCAAGAGAGCCTGCGGCGATCACGGGGTTGGCAGAGACGAGCTCGACCGTCGAGCTGCCGCTCGTGGCGACAGCCTTCAGATACTTGCCCGCGGCAGAAGCCGAAACAGCCGCCTCGGCGCCCGACATATCGGACAGCAGCGTCCAGTCGGCCGCGGGAGCCTTCGCGTCGTCCGCCGCATACCAGGCAACAGTCGCCTGGTCGGTGACGTCGATACCGTTGGTGGTCGAACCGTCGGCGCGCTTGGCCTGCGCCGTCGCCTTGACGCTATCGCCCGAGACGAGATGGGTCGAATCGCTATTAATCTGCGGGTTGGCGATCACGCGCAGCAGGTTATACTCCCCCGCAGCGGTAACACTGTCCGACGATACCCATTCAACCGTGTTGTCGAGAGCACTCGCCGTAACCTTGATCTTCTTGCCGACAAGCGCATCCGTAAGAGTCAGGCTACCGTCGGTCTTATCGATGCCGTCGGTAAGCTCGGTCCAGTCGGCATCGCCCTCGCCCTTGGCATACCACGCCATGGTGAGCTCGGCATCGTCGGGCACGTCCTTGGTCGAGCCCGACCAGCTACCCGGAACCTGCACGCTCGGTGTGATCTTTGAGCCCACGCTGAGCGTAACGTTCTTATCGGCAAGCTCAATGCCCGCCAGCTTGTACTGGCCCTTAAGCGTCACGGGGCCGAGCGGAGCAACGGACTGCGTGCCGCCGTAGGAGCTCTTCTTCTGCGTGCTGGAGACGGTATTTTCGCTCGTCACCTTCACGCGCAGGTACTTGCCGGCATAGGCGGCGTCAACGGTATAGGCGGCCTCGGTGGCACCGGGGATATCGGTGTAAGCGGAGTCGTAGCTCGAGCTGCTGTTTGCATACTGCCACTGGTAGGTCACATTATCGGTGCGGTCGATATAGTGATAGTTGGAGCCGTCCTTTTTGCGCACCTTGGTCTTGAGCGTATCGCCCACGTGCACGCCGTTGGTGGCAGGAGAGCCCTCAAACTGCACGTCGTACAGCTCAACTTGGCCAGCGACGGAGACAGGACCCGCCGCATAGTACGGCTTCTGCTCGCCATAGCCGCCGTTGGCCTTGGCCACGACGTAGCAGCCCTTAAGGGCGGCGGTCACCGTCAGGGTGTTACCGGTCTCGCCCTCGATAGGCGTGTTGCACGAGCTTGCGGTGTTCGAGGTGCCCTTATACCACTGCCAGGTGACATGTGAATCGGTGGTAACGTCGGTGGAGCCCGCCTTGGCGGTCGCCGTAATCGTGGAACCAACCTCGACTTTGCCCGAAGTCGGGCTCATAGTCACGCTCGTGACATTAATTGAACCAGCAGCAGCGACGAGAGCGCCCGTCGAGTTGGTCAAGCTCGAAGAGCCGATCTTCGAGGACACCTTGCACTTGAGGTACTTGCCACCCAAAGCGTCGGTAAGCTCGAGGGTCTCGCCCGTGGCGCCCGCGATATCGGTATACGCGCCGCTCTTGGTGTCAGAGCTCTGCCACTGGAAGTTGAGCTTGTCCGCGTCGACGAACGCGCCGTACGCGCCGCCCTTCTCCTTGGCGCGGGCCTTAGCGGTATCCCCCACCGTAAAGACGCTCGTGTTGTCCTTGGTGTTAACGATGGACACGGCCGAAATCTCGACCGCACCGGCCTGCTTGACCTTGCTGGAAGTGGTCTTGTTCACCGTGTTGACGCCAGCGTTGGCCTCGACCCTGATGTACTTACCCTCAAGGTCGTCGCCCACCACGAGCGTAGCGCCCGTCTCGCCCTCGATCTTGGTAAATCCCGAGTACTGCGAGGTGGATGCGGACCACGTGTAGGTGACCTTGGCATCGGCGGGGGCTTGCTGATAATAGCTTATGTACGGAGTCGCCGTCAGGGTATCGCCTATGCTCGGCGTGTCGCTATTCAGCTTGACGCTGTTAAGCTCCATCTGACCGGCGCCCAGCACGGGGCCAGGAATGTAGTTGGCATTGATGCCCGAGCCGGAAGAAACGGACGGACCATAGTAGTCCTTGCCATCAACCGTTACCTTGCAGATGAAGTATTTGCCTTCCATCGCGGCGGTGACGGTGAGCGACTGCTCGTGGCCTACGACCTCGGTGTAGTCGGCGACATTGCTGCTGGCCCTGGTCGTGCCGGCGAGCCAGGTGTAAGTCCAGGTGCCGGGATTGGCAACGGACTCAGTCGAAGTGCCGTACCAGTCGTCCTCGACCTCATCGTACATATTTGCCCAGAGCGTGTCGCCCGCGCTGAGCGCGCCCGACTTCGTGGAATAGGAGCTGTCCTTATCCTTGGTGTCCTGGATGAAGACCTTGGCCTCGCTCGAAAGCGTTGTGGCGGACGCGGCGACGGCGGCGTTCTTCTGCTCCGAAGCAGCAGGCACCGCGGGAGAGCTCTCGGACTCAGTCGCGTTGTCTGCTGCGGTGTCATCGCCATTCGCGGCACTCGCAGTTGCGCCCTGATCTGCGCCGGCGTCATCGGCAGCAGCGCTCGCCGCCGCACTGTTCGCGCCGGTGCCGGCAGCAGCGCCATCGTCGGCCACCGCGCCCTCGCCGCCCGTTGCGGCCTGAGCCACGGCCTCGGCAATGCCCTCGGCACCCTCAGCCCAAAGTTGCGCCGGCGTGGTGCCAAAAGCCATGGCAAAAGCCAGGAACGCCACCAGACCGCGCTTGGCTACGCCACGGGCAATCGCTCCATGACGACGCCACGAGGCGCGCTGGCACTCGTCCTCAAACATATCCATTTGTCTCCTATTGTCTGCACTTGGAGCATTGCCCAGCGGCTGCCCCACGTCATCGCGCACATTGCGCTCGAGTACCCCCATCGGGGTCCCCCTTCCCTCCAGAGCCCAACGCGTACCGGCGGCATGCGCCACGGTCGCGTGCAAGATGGGAGGCGATCCGACTTAACCTTACCGACCCGGGCGCGCCGTCCGATCTGCGACGTGACCATCCCGGGCCAAGAGGAATTACGGTTACTGGTACAGCCGGGGACTTGCACCCCGATTCTCCCAAACACGCAGGAAAACCGCGCATTCGTGCGTCTCCGCACCACCATCTAGGCCATCGATTATTACTGTCGATATGGTAGCACGCAAAAGGGCCCCGCACACAGGCGAAGCCCAAGGTAAAAGCTATGGTTTGCGATAGGGAGGACTGTCGTCGGACCTTGCAAGAACAGCTCGTTTCAAAACTATGCCGGATTACGGGGCTGATTCAGCACTTCGCAACCATATCAACCATTTTCGAAAATCAACGACTCATCTACCTGCGTTTTTAAAAGCGCGAATTTCGGTATGCTCGAGGTTCGGCGCTCCAGCCCCGTAAACCGGCATAGTTTTGTTCGGACCAGCCCACGCCGGCGCGACGCGAGGCAAAATGATCCGTTTCCCCCGACCCCAGGAAATCGCTAACGCTTGCCGCCGTGGCTGTTGCGCCAGATCTCGCGGCCCAGCATCAGTGCCAGCACCAGCGCACTCACATAGCCCATAAAGCCAATGACCGGGATACCGAACACAACCGGCTCGATGCGCGCGTAGTACACCACCGACGAACCGATAAACAGACCGGCGATCACAATTGCCATCGACATACGGTCGATAATTCCACCCAGCTGCCGCAGCGCCTTATCGCTGCTCATAATCTGCGTGTTTAGCTTAAGCTGGCCGCGCGTGAGCATGCGCGACGCCAAGCCCAGATACTCGGCCGCCTCGAGCGAGCCTTTTGCCGCGCGATAGCTGCTCGCGGCAAGATCGCGCCCCATTTCGCGGACGCGCGCATAGGTGCTCTTCTCGTTTTTGATATGCGTCTGGATGATCTGGATCATGTTGACGTTGGGCATGTACTCGGTCAGCAGGCCCTCGAGCGTCACCATGCCGCGCGCGAACATCGTCACCACGCTCGGCAGCTCAACGTCGTTTTTGCGCGCCAAATTTAGCAGCGAGGTCAAAAACTCGCCGATATCCAGGTCCTTAAGATCGAGACCCGCAAAGTCGGCGACGATAAAGTCCAGATCGGACAAAAAGGCCGAATGGTCGAGCTCGGCCGAATCGCCGCGCGTCACGGCAAAGCGCATGAGCGAATCCTTGAGCTTGGGAACGTCACCCTCGGCCACGGCAAAAATCATATCCTTGACGATACCGCGGTCGTGACTCGACATGCGCCCGACCATGCCCAAGTCGATAAAGTAGACGATGCCGTCCTTGAGAATGATGTTTCCCGCATGCGGGTCGGCATGGAAAAAGCCGTCATCGAGCACCTGCGTCGAGTAGTCCTCGACGATTGCGGCACCGATCTTTTCCAAGTCATAACCCTCGGCCACCAAGCGTTCAGGATCGGCGATCGAAATGCCGTCGACGTAATCCATAACCACCACGTGCTCGGTGCACAGGTCCAGATAGGATTTAGGGCACGTCACGCCATGAACGCTCTTATGGAACTCGTAGAAGTCGTTGAGGTTTTTTGCCTCGGCCAAAAAGTTGGTCTCCTCGCGAAACGAGGTCCACAACTCCTCGACTACGCCGTGCAGGTCAACGAATTGATCGGTGTTGACGAACTTGGAAACGATACGCACCACCGAGCGGATGATATCGATGTCCTGTGCCATAACCTGCTGCGCACCGGGGCGCTGCACCTTGACGGCCACGTCCTCGCCCGTCACCAGACGAGCGCGGTGCACCTGCGCGAGCGACGCGCTACCGAGCGGATTGGGGTCGATCGCATCGAACATCTCCCCCAGGCGCAGGCCGTATTCTTCTTCCAAACAACTGAGTACGACCTCGTACGGCACCGGCTCCACATCGGAGCGCAGACGACGCAGCTCGTCACAAAAGCGTTGCGGCAGAATCTCGGACCGGTTGGCCAGAATCTGCCCCATCTTAACGAACATGGGGCCGAGTTCCTCGAGCAGGCGGCGCAAACGAACCGGCGTGAGGTTATCCCACACGCGGTACTTTTTGACCAGGCGAACAATCTGCCCGATGCGCTCGCGGCGACCCGCCGGCGTGAGCTGGTATTCCTCGTCCGGCGCCATCGCGTCGGGCTCCTCGGGCACCATATCGACAGCGCGCGGCTTCTTGCGAGCGCCCGAGACGACGGCGTCGACCTCATCGACAACCGCCGCCTCGTCACCCAAGGGATCTAGATTGTTGTAATCGGTGGTGGAATCTGCCATCTGCGCTGCTACTCAGCCTCTTCGGTATCCTTCGCATCGTCGGGCTCAACGGACTCGACGGGCACCGAGGTCACGTTGTCCTCGACCGAATCGACGATGTCGCGCACATGGGCCAGGAAGGCCGTGCGCTCGGGGGCGGTCATGACGCGGACGCGAGCCAGAATGAGCTCATCGAGCACGCGCTGGGCCGCGGTCTCGCCCTGCATGCCCAAGCGCTCGGTCAGATCGGAGATGGTGCCGCCGGCCTGCTCGAACATGTCGGACACACTGCGGGCGATATCGGGGGTGGCGGTGTCCTTGCGAACCTGCTCGCCTTTGGTGTTAAGGTCGTCGAGGACCTTCTTGCCGCCTTCGACAGCAACGGCGGCAGCGCCAAAGCCCACGTTAATGGCGCCGTTAACAAGCTGATCGAGTTTCATAACCATGGTTATCTCCAATCACAAACAACTGCATTGGCGTTCTTGTACCCAAGATTGAGCGAAAGCGACAAAGCGTTTTAGCGCTATTCGATCGACGGGAAATCCCTACCTCACGTTGTCGTTCATCGCGAAAGAGTTCTTCATGGCGCAGCTCGTGGTGTAGAGCACCTTGCCCAGCAGGGCATCGGTCTCCACGCGAACACGCTCGGCAAAGGCCTCGTTGGCGCGTGCAAGCTCGGAAGACACCTCGGCCTCGGGCAGAGCGGCTACGGCAGCGTCGACGTCATGGATCTGCTTGTGGCCCATGCCACCGACCTTCTCCTGATAATCCTCGACCGCGCGACCGCACTCATGGAAACGGACGTCGGCCAGGGCACCGATCAGGCGGTTGGCCCAGTAGAAGTTTTCGGACGTTACGCGAGCCTGCGTGTCGGCATAGTACTCGGGCATGGTCTCGACGTTGGCGTACAGCGGAACCAGCGCGTTAAACGAGTTGGAGCCAAACGCCATCCACTGCACGGCGCGATACGCCGGCTGCGCATAGGGGCGCAGCTGCAGCACGGCGAGCTGGCTGTTGCGGTTGATGCCGATGGGACGATAGGCGCCGCGCGTGGCGGGCGTGCCCTTGCTGCCGTAGCAGTCGTACTCCGTACCCTGGTAGTGGCTCGAGAGTACGTACTTGATGTCCTCGATGGTCACCTTACGCTCGGGCACGCGGCTCCAGGGGATATCGTCGCTCTCGGGCGTGTAGTCGGCGTCGGGGCCATCCCACACGTCGCTGGGGTTGAGGCAGCGCTGCATGTACCAGGCGCGCGGCGTGTTGCAGACGTGGTCGCTGTCGCTGTGCGAGCCAAAGGCCTCGCGCGGGTTAAAGACCGCAGCCGGGCCGTAGCCCTCAACGCCCAGCGTCAGGTCCAGATGCCACTCGGCCATCCAGGAGCGCAGGTCGGCGGAACACATGTGGTCGGCCTGGGCGCCCTCGGCGTCATCCAGGTCAAAACTGTCGATGCCCAGCTGGTTGGGCATGGTTACATAGGCGTCGTCGGGCACGCGCTTGGCGATCCAGTGGTGGCCGCCGATGGTCTCGAGCCACCAGATCTCGTCCACATCACTAAAGGCGATGCCGTTGTTCTCGTAGGTGCCGTAGCGCTCGAGCAGGTCGCCCAGGATACGAACGCCGTCGCGGGCGGACTTGGCGTAGGGCAGGACCAGGGTCACCATATCCTCCTCGCCCAGGCCACCAGGCTGCGCCGGCACATAGCCGTCCTCACCCTCGTTGCCCTTGGCGGGCACGTAGTCCACAAGCGGGTCGGCACCGCGAACGCGCTCGTTGGTAGTGAGCGTCTCGGTTGCGGACATGCCCACATTGAGCTCGTTGAAACCGGCCTCGGCCCAGATGCCGTGGCCCGGGACAACATCGGGGACGCTCGTGTAGCGCATGGGGTTATTGGGCAGTTCAACGGTCAGGTGACTCAGGACGCTCGTGTAGACGCGCGGCTGCTCGTCGGGATGCACCACGCGCATACGCTTGGGCTCAAACACCCCGTTGGACGAGTCCTCGTTACGCGCGACCAGGGTCGACCCGTCGTAGCTTGCGTTTTTACCGACCAGAATCGTTGTGCACGGCATGCGCATCCTCCTTGAGCGAAGAAATCAAACGGCAACAGTGTATCGCTTCGACGCAAAAAGGGCGAAACCACGGCCTCGGCAGCCCCCGTGGTCAAAAAATGCCAAATATGAGTACTGTCACCAATTTAGTGGCAGCAAATTTCCCTGTAACGAGTGCCGAAAATCCCCATTTGCCCAAAAGCAAGACAACGTTATTCCCCATAAGTTCAATAAAATAGGCTTCCTAAGGTCGCGCGCGCAGACGTGGTGTAAGAGTGTCCTGAGGTCCGTCGCTGCAAGTCCCGATGTTACTCCTTCTTGAGACCGCGCTTCTCGACTATCTCGT
>JAXKGF010000011.1:0-10521 GCA_036550515.1 Collinsella sp. | reverse complement strand
ACTACGAGGCCTACATCAAGCGCCTCATCATCAAGTTGAAGAAGCCTATCGGGCGCGACATCTACAACAAGTTCTACGAGAACACGATGCACGACTTCGAGCCCGTAGTGTACGAGTACTCGATGAGCCTGGGCAACGTTGCCCCTTTCCCTGGCTACAAGTACGTGTGCATCGACCACAAGACCTTGCAGGCCGTTATCGCCAGCGTGGGCTCCGACTGGTACTGGGCGCTGGACAACGTGAAGGGCGTCTACTGCATCACCGACACCGCGACGGGGAAACTCTACGTGGGTTCGGCCTCGGGCGACAGCAAGAAGGACGCGGGCGCGGACTTGGGTATCTGGCAGCGCTGGAGCGCCTATGCCAACCCCATGGACCCGACTGGCGGCAACAAGGAGTTCAAGGCCATCGTGGCCGAGCACGGAACTGGGTACATCATGGAAAACTTCACCTACTCCATCCTAGAGGTGTGCGACACCAAGATGACCACCGCCGAGGTGTGCGAGCGCGAGAGTCACTGGAAAGACGTGCTTTGCTCGCGCAAGTTCGGCATGAACTGGAACTAGGTGCGCGCCATGGGCTTGTTGCGGACGGTGAGGGACTGCGTGTACGGCATGGCCGTGGGCGATGCGCTCGGCGTGCCCTACGAGTTCAGGCCGCGCGGCAGCTTTACCTGCACGGACATGGTGGGCCGCGGCACGCACAACCAGCCTGCGGGCACATGGAGCGACGACACGTCCATGGCGCTCGCGCTGTGCGACAGCTACCGCGAGCTGGGCGATATCAATTGCGACGATATCCTCGTCAAGTTCCGCAAATGGATAAACGAAGGCGCATACACCGCCGACGGGAACGTCTTCGACTACGGCAACGCCACCAGGCAGGCGCTCGATACGGGTTGCGGGCTCACAAGCGAATACAGCAAGGGCAACGGCTCGCTCATGCGCTGCCTGCCTATGGTGTTCATGGAATGCTCCGACTGCGACATAAGGGAGGTCAGCGCGATCACCCACGCTACCGACGACTGCTGCCAGGCCTGCGTGGACATGATCGCCTATGCCCGCGAGGTGCTTTACAGCGGGCACGCCGGCTGCGAGAGTGAGGACAGAGCTGGTGCCAGCGGCGGCTACGTGTGGGATACTTACCACGCCGCCATCTGGTGCCTAGAACATACCGACAACTACCACGACTGCGTACTGACCGCCGTGAACCTGGGCGACGATACCGACACCACGGCTTGCGTGGCCGGTGGATTGGCCGGCATCCTGTACGGATACGAGGGCATTCCGACCGAGTGGTTAGAGGCCTTGCGCGGCAAGGACGTGATTGAGCCTTATTTGTTCGGCGGGGCTTACGGTGATGACCTGTACAGGTTCGTTAAGCGCTTCGAGGATTCGCTGGACGGTCCCACCCGCGACTTCCACGCGTTGGCCCATGACATGTTCGGCCTGGGTTGGCACAGGGACTGTGGCGAGGCCTTTGCCGGGGCATATCCGCGCTCCGGTACGGCCGAAGGACTGCGAGAGGACATAGACACCATAGACGATGTTGGGCTTCTGGGCAGCGGCGTCTTCTCTCGGTGGCGCTATATAACGCACTGGAAGTACGATAGTGTGCCTGATGAGGACGATCTGGAGTGGTTCAGGCTGGCGCTCGGGAGGCTTCGCGAGCTGGCATAGGGGTGCCGTGATTTGAATCGCTTGCCTGAGGTGGCTGATGCCGACTTAAAGCACGGGGAGATATACCGCAGCGCTATTGCTTTATTGCCTGAGTGATCTTAGGACCATGCCTTTTATTCGATAGCGGGGCGACGGAATCGTCGAACACCATGCGCGCTATCTTCGACGGGCAGCCCCCCATGGGCATCTTGCAGGTGAGAGGGGTACGGCTAACGTCGGCCAGAGGCGCGGCAAGGGCGCTTTGGCATCAAGCTGCAGCCTCAATCACCGCTCCATCTGAACAGGCATCTTCTCAATCCAGTACTAATTTGGCTTACAAACCCCCATTAGCTCCCAGCTAATGAATTTGAGCTCGCTGCCTTCTACGATGTGCTGTGTGCCGGCGCGGTAGCCGGATCGTAGGAAGGATGCATAATGAAAAAGCTCGAAAACGATGTGCTGCTGAGCCGTCGCGCTGCACTTGGCGCATTCGCCACTGTTGCCTTGGGGACTGCCAGTCTTCTTGCCGGTTGCGGTAGCGATAAGGCGACCGTCACCGAGGATGCCGACAATGGCGACAAGAAGGAAGAGACGAAGAAGGAAGAGCAGCCTACGACTGACCTGGCTGTTGGCACGACGGTGACCACGACTGCTGGCCTTTCCGTCGTCGTCGATTCCGTCCAGCCCGGGCTCACAAATTATGACGGTTCGACCATGACGGGCATTCACGTCACGTACGTCAATAATGGCGATGAGGGCGCGGACTACAATATCTACGACTGGAAGGGCGAGGACGCCAACGGTGCGCAGCAGAACCAGGGTTACTACAGCGAGGGCTCCGATGAGCTGCAGTCTGGCACCCTTGCCGCCGGTGGCTCCGTGGCGGGCAATATCTACTTTGATGGTGACATCAAGAAGGCTCTCTATTTTGCCAACATGTTTGATAAGTCCGCGACTGCGAGCTGGGTGCTGGCCTAATATGTCGCTACCGTTGCGCCGTATGGGAGGTGAGGTCATATGCCCGATAAAAAGCTGACTGACGAGTTGCTCAATGAGCTTCTCGACGCGCCAAACATCGATGGCTATATCAAGGAACACGACTTTGCCGCCCCGTCGCTTTCGGATTACTTAAAGCAGTTGCTGCAAGAGAAGGGGCTCGAGCGTTCGCGCGTGGTGCGTATGGCCGACCTCAACGAGACCTTTGGCTATCAGATCTTTACCGGTTCGCGCAATCCGAGCCGCAATAAGGTGCTGCAGATTGCCTTTGCAATGGCGCTGTCGATGAAGGAGACTAACCGCGCCCTGACGGCTGCCGGAGTGAGCGTCCTAAACTGCAAGGACCGTCGCGATGCAATCATTATCTTTTGCATCGACCGTGGCTGTAGCCTCCAAAAGGTCAATGAAGAGCTGTATCGCTTTGGCGAGGAAACGGTGAGTTAGTGGCCGATGGCTGAGCTGGCTGTTGCCGAAACAACTATGCGAACGAACAGGGTGCGGACACCATGGGGTGTCCGCACCCTGTGTTATGATGGACGCCATGGATACTTAGAGCCCAACATATTCCGATGACGAGCTGACTGCTTCACTTGCCGAGCATTTGGCGTCGCTCGACCGCGATGACAGCTATCGTGTGGAGCGCGTGCTCAAGTGCTCGGATGTCGAGACGACCGAACTCGTCTATTTTGAGGGCTCTGGCGGCGGGTCTCTCGGTCCCTTTGTCCGCAAGCGCATCGATGCTTCGGCGCAGATTGGCGGGGCCTACGAGCGCCTGTTTGCGGCTCAGCGGGCCGGACGCCGTTTTGAACACTTACCCCGGATTGTCGATTGCCGCCGCGCGGGCGAGGAGCTCGATGTGGTGATGGAATATGTCGAAGGCGAGACGCTCGAGGCGCTCGTGGGGCGCCTGGGGGCGACGCCCGATTATGCCCGCGGGCTGTATCCCGTTCTGTGTGAAGCGGTGGGCGAGCTGCATGCTGGTTTTGCAGCTGCGGGGGAGCCGGGGGTACCGGTAATCCACCGCGACCTTAAACCCTCGAACATCATCGTATCGGGCGTGAGGTATGCGGCCGATGCTGGCATGACCTTCTCGTCGCTGGTGATTATTGACCTGGGAATCGCGCGCGTTTGGCGCGATGGCGCCGACGCCGACACCGTTAAGTTTGGCACGCGTTCCTATGCGCCGCCCGAGCAGTTTGGGTTTGGGCAGACGAGCGTCCGTAGCGATATTTACGCGCTTGGCGCGCTGCTGTTCTTTTGCCTGACGGGAACTGACCCTAAACCGGGGCGGGACATACGTGAGCAATGCGAGGCACATGGCATTCCCGTTCCGCTGGTGGATGTGATTTGCATGGCGATGGCGCTCGATCCCGCCAAGCGCTTTGCGAGTGCAAAGGCACTGGGGCATGCTGCGCGTGCGGCATATGAGCTATGTCTCCCTGCACCGTCGCCCGTGACCTTTTCTGCTGCAAGTGTGCCCCGGGCCGCGGTGCCACAGGTGCAGCGGGTACGGCAGCCGGTTGCCCTCACGCTTCCGTCTTCTGCAAACCGGCGTTCGATCGTCTCTCCCGTGACGTCCAAATGTGCGCGTCTGCTCTCGTGTATTCCCGAGCCCGTGGGGCGCATATGGAATGGATGCGTCTATGCGACAACATTGTTGCTGCTGATGGGCAGCCATTTTGCGGTATTTACGCCAACGGGCGAAAACCGAAACTATCCAACGTGGTTTTTGGCGCTTGAGTATTTCTTTATGGTCGATGGCCTGGTGTTGCTCATTACATTCGGAATGCTCGACCGGCGTAGGCTTCGACGTCGTTTTCCCGTGCTCGATCGGTATCGGGGGAGTGCTTTTGTCGAACTGTGGTTCAAGGCGCTCGGGTTTATGTTTGCCGTCATGTGCGTCGTCGTTGTTATCGGCAACGCGACCGGTATCGTCTCCTAGAGAATCGAAAAGGGGCCCCGTTTGGGGCCCCTTTGCAGTTGCACTTAAATACGGTTCATTTGATTGGCGACCTTGTTGTACCAGTCCTGCCACGTGGGCGGGCAGTACTTCTTGGCGGCTGCCGGAGTAAGCGTGGAACCATAGTTGGCGCCCAGGTAGGCAACGTGGGCGGAGACGCCCTCGCTCCAGCTACCAAAGCTACGCCAACCACCGCCGCGGGCACTCCAGCCCCAGGCGTTATAGGAGCCGGCGCAATAGAGGCCCTTGCTGCTCTCGATGCAGGCGATGGCGGGGGACCAACGGGGATCGACGCCGGTATTCCAGGCGGCGACGGCAAAGTTGTAGCCCTGGCCTGCCATGGGGGAGCCGGCAAGGTAGTTATCGATGCGGCTCGTCCACTCGTTAATGAACGAGTCGTAATCGGAGTTACCGCTATTCGAGCTGTTCACCGTGGTGTCGATGGTGGTGTTGGCGTTGTTGGCCTGGCTGTTGGAGTTGTTGCCGCTTACGCCCTCGCCCGAGATCTTCTCGGCGGCAGCGGCCTTGTCGGCCTCGAGCTTTGCCAGCTCGGCAGCATTTTCCTGCTCGGCCTTTGCCTGCGCCTCGCTGCGGAGCTGCTGAGCCTGCGCCAGTGCATCCTCGGCATTCTTTTGCTCGCCTTCGAGCTGAGACTTGGCCTGCTCGAGTTCAGTCTTGTTCTGCTCGAGCTCGGTCTGCATCTTGTTAAGCTCTTCGATCTCGTCGACGCTCGAGCTCGTAATCTGGTTGGTGTATTTGCAGGTGGTGATAAAGTCACCCAAGCTCTGCGTGTTCACCAGGAAGCTCACGATGGGGCTGGTGCCCTTCTGGTACTTATACAGATCGCGCATGGCGGAGCTTGCCTTGGCCTGCTGCTCGGGTAGCTCGGCCTCAATCTTATCGATGTTCGCCTCATTGGAGTCGATCTGCTTTTGCAGATCCTCGAGCTTGGTTCGGGCGTCGTTGTAGGCGCTCGTGGCGTCCTCGATCTTTTTCTGGGCGGCGGAAAGCTGATCCTGCGTTGCCTGCGAGGCGGCATAGGCCGCGACGGGGGAGAGCATCGGCGTGGCCGTCAGCGCGACGGCGAGCGCGGCGCTCGTGATGATACGAGCCGGCTTCGACGCGAAGAGCGCTGCGGTGCGATGGTTCGAATGCTGCATCCAGTCCCTCTGCAATCAATCGTAGGTTATTGGTCGAGGTGTATTCTACTACTGCTTTCGACCTCTACTTGAACCTTAAAGGTTCTAAAGGGTCAAGTTGAACTTGAGGCTTTGGCCTTGACCTGCGGGAATGGTGAATTGTTGAGAAACCATAGAGTTCAACTTTAACGTTACGGCACCCTGTTTGTGAAGGTTTTTGGCTGCAAAAGCTACCTCAACGTGGGGTTTTGCAACTACAGGGTTCCTTCGCGGCGAGCCCGCTCCACCTCTTTGAGTGCCTCGGTGGGAGTGAAGGAACAGGTGCCGTCGCCGAGCCTGACCACCTGGACGTCGTCACCGACATGGACTTCTCCGCCCTGCAGCACGACGCCAAAAATGCCCTCGTGGGGGAAGATGCAGTCGCCGGCGAGATAGTAGATGGCACAGCGGGTGTGGCAGACTTTGCCGATCTGGCTGATTTCGACGAGTACTTCGCTACCGAGCTTGAGCTGCGTGCCCAAGGGGAGTGAGAGCAGGTTGATACCCTGGGTTGTGAAGTTCTCGCCAAAGTCACCCTCGTGCACATCGAGCTCGCGCGCCCGCGCCGTCTGGATAGACTCTGCAGCTAAAAAGGAGACCTGACGGTGCCAATGCCCGGCGTGCGCATCGGAGGCGAGGCCAAACTGCTCGATGACGGTGTCGTGCCCGTCGGCGACGGGTGACTTACGCGTGCCTTTGTGCTCCGACGTGTTGATTGAGACGATGCGGGCGGGCCCGTTGTAAGCATCGTTTGCGGTGCGTAGGGGAGCTGCCGTCTGGGCACGATCCGCAAGTTCGCGCTTTGCGGCGTCAATGATGGGGTTGTTGATCGGATGAGCCTGGGGCACAGTGTACCTTTCGACGGGGCGGGCAACATGTTGAATCCTACAACAACGGTGGGTTCATTGCCCGTTGTCGTACACCGGTGATCGCCGCCTTCGTGCTGGATAATTACGCCGATTGCCATAGATACGGTGGAGCTTTGGGTGCCGGCGGCTTGGCACGCTAGAATAAATCAATTGCACAAAGACCGCCCGTCGTGTGGGCAGTTCATGATAGGAAGTTTCCATGGCATTGCAGTTTACAGAGCGCGAGTTTATTCCCGTGCTGCTCGGCGGCGACATCAACGCATATTCGGTGGCGCGCGCCTTCTATGAGGAGTATCAGGTTAAGAGCCTGGTCTTTGGCAAGTACCAGACCGGCCCTGCGTATCGCAGCCAGATTATCGACTACACGCCTAACGTGGATATCGATACCATGCCCGTGATGCTTAAGACCGTCAACGGTATCGCTCGAGCGCATACCGACAAGACGATTGTCCTGATGGGCTGCGGCGATAACTATGTTGCCCTGGTGGCTCAGGCCAAGGATGCCAACGAGCTGGCGGATAACATCGTTGCGCCTTACGCGCCCTATAGCATGCTTGAGCAGTGCCAGAAGAAGGAGATCTTCTACGAGCTGTGCGAGAAGCACGGTGTGCCCTATCCGCATACGTTTACCTTTACTGCGCAGATGCTCAACACGCAAGGAGAGGCACCTGCCGAGGTGCTCGACCAGATTGACTTCCCCTACCCGATGATCCTGAAGCCTTCCGATGGCATCATGTGGTGGCAGCATGAGTTCGAGGGTCAGAAGAAAGCTTATGAGATTGCCGACCGCGCCGAGCTGGAGCAGGTTATCCGCGATTCCTATGCCAGTGGCTACACCGATGACCTGATTTTGCAGGATCGCGTGCCCGGCAACGACGAGTACATGCGCGTGCTCACCAGCTATTCTGATCGCAACGGCAAGGTTCGCATGATGTGCCTTGGTCACGTGCTGCTCGAGGAGCATCAGCCCCATGGCGTCGGTAATCACGCCTGCATCATCACCGAGCCCAACGATGAGCTTATGGGTGGCGTGCGCAAGCTGCTCGAGGACCTTCACTTTGTGGGCTATTCCAACTTTGACGTCAAGTATGACGAGCGCGATGGCTCGTTTAAGTTCTTTGACTTCAACACCCGCCAGGGCCGCAGCAACTACTACGTAACCAACAGCGGCTTTAACGTTGCCAAGTATGTGGTGGACGAGTATGTGCTCAACCGCCCGTTTGAGCCGGAGTTTGTGACGGCGCAGGATGAGGCGCTGTGGATGGTCGTTCCCATGGGCGTCGTCGACAAGTACGTCAAGGATCCCGAGCTGCGCGCGAAGGTGCATCGTCTTGCCAAGGAGGGCAAGGGCGCCGATCCCTCGTTTATGAAGGGAGACTTTGTCTTTAACCGCTGGTTGCGCATGTGGCACACCAAGCTGCGCCACTTTAAGCTGTTCAAGACGTATTACAAGTAGACGAGTGTGGCGCCCGTCCGGTATGTATCGGGCGGGCGCGGGCATGATACGCGCAATTGCGTGGGCGTCACCAAGGAGGCGGCGATGGAAAAGCTGGGAGTTATCGGCGGCATGGGCGCCGAGGCAACGTCGTATTACTACGACCAGGTGGTACGCCATACGGCGGCTACGTGCGACCAGGAGCATATCGACATGGTGGTGCTTTCCAAGTCGACCATGCCCGACCGCACGCTGGCCATCAAGACCGGTGAGCATGCCGAGCTGCTGGCGACCATGAAGGAGTGCGCTCAGGCGCTCGAGACGCTGGGCTGCGCGCACATTGCCATTCCCTGCAACACGTCGCACTACTTCTACGATCAGATTCAGTCGTTTACCAAGGTGCCGATTATCCACATGCCGCGCGAGTCGGTGCGCTATGCTCTGGCCGGCGCGGTGATGGGGGAGTGCGAGTTCGATCCAAACCTGAGCATGCCGGCCGAGCCGGTGCACAAGATCGGCATCATGGGCACCGACGGTACCGTGGGCGCAGACGTCTATGGGCGCGAATGTGAGACCGCGGGCGTTGGGGTCGTCTATCCCAGCGAAAAGCGTCAGGCCGACGTGATGTCGCTCATCTACGACGATGTGAAGGCCGGGCGCGAGCCCGATATGGATAAGTTTGACCGCGTGATGTGGGAGTTCGCCCGTAGCGGCTGCGACCGCGTCATCCTGGCCTGCACGGAGCTTTCGGTGTTGCAGAAGTATCGCGAGATGCCCGAGATCACCCTCGATGCGATGGATGTCCTGGTGCGCGAGTCCATCATTCGCAGCGGCGCCCCCTACCGCCTCTAGCTTCCGACCCGCCAAAAAGGGACAGGTTTATTTTGGTAGGTTTTATCTGGGAAAACAGTAAGGCCCCGGCTCGTTTGATGCGAGCCGGGGCCTTTTGCGTTTGTCAGTTGCTGCCAGCGATTGCTAGAACAGGAAGCCGATGGCGATAAGGGCGATGCTGACGATAAGTACGGCGATATCCAGGCCTTTGATGGGGTAGCGCTTATACGAACTCGCACGCGTGCGCAGGTAGAAGCCTCGCTGCTCGGCGGCAAGCGCGGTGGCATCGGTCTTGCCCACGCTCGAGATAAGCAGTGGCACGCACAGCGGCAGCATGAGCTTGAGTTTCTTGACAGGATTCTTGGTGTCGTATTCGACGCCGCGTGCAGTCTGCGCCTCCATGATGGCGTTCATTTCCTGGCCAAATACCGGCACAAAGCGCAGCGCCGTGGTAAAGGTGAAGGCATAGCGATATGGCACGTGCAGCACCTCGACGCAGGCGTTGGCGAGGTCGTTGAGCTTGGTCACCATAAGCATGAGGATGAGTGGCAGCGCCACACCCAACAGGCGTAGGCAGGCCTTCGATCCGGTAATGAGGCCCGTGTCGGTGATAAAGCCCCACACCATGTTGCCGTCACGCATAAAGGCCAGCTGAAGCACCAGCATGATAAGCGCGAGCGGAATCAGCAGCTTGAGTAGCGAGAGCAGACGGTCGATGACGCCGGCGTAGGCGCCCAGTGCAAGGGTGAGCGCCAAAAAGCCCAACAGTGCCACGTAGGTGTCGGACAGGAAGATGCCGATGATGATGGCGGCGGCAAGGCCCAGTTTGACGACCGGGTTCAAGCGGTGCAACAGTGTGTCGCCCGGCATATAGTCGATGACGTTAACCACGGTGGACCATCTCCTCGGTAATGCGAACGATATCGGTGACCTCGCTCACCTGTGCAAAGGCGGGAGAGACGGAGGATGCCAGGCGACGAGAAAGCTCTATGACCTGGGGCGGCTCAACGTAGGCTCGCTGCATGAGCTCGATGTTCGAGAACAACTCGTGCGTGCGGCCGCGCTCGAGGATGCGGCCGTCGGCCATTACTACAATGCGCTCGGCAAAGTCGGAGACGACTTCCATGTCGTGGCAGACCATGATTACAGCGCAGCCGCGCTCGGCCATGGTGCGCACGGTTTCCATGACGGTCATGCATTCGCGGTAGTCAAGGCCGCTCGTAGGCTCGTCGAGCACCACGATTTTGGGCTCTACGACCACGACGGAGGCGAGTGCCACCATCTGGCGCTGACCGCGCGAGAGCGAGAAGGGCGCCTCGTCGGCCGGCAAGCCAAAGCGGTCGATGACGAGCTGGGCGCGACGCAGCGCCTCGGCACGGTCGATGCCGGCCAGCTCCAGGCCAAAGGCGACCTCGTCGAGCACGGTGTCTTTGCAGATCTGGCGGTCGGGGTTTTGGAAGAGGGTTGCGACTTCGCGGGCGATGCGGCTCGTGGGGACGGCTGCGGTATCCAGTCCCGTGACGCGCACGCTGCCCGAGACGGGCTTAAGCAGGCCTGTGAGCAGCTTGGTGAGCGTGGTCTTGCCGGCGCCGTT
>JAXKGF010000010.1:0-18364 GCA_036550515.1 Collinsella sp. | reverse complement strand
CTGCTCTACAGTCCTGCGCAAGACGAAGGCCACATTAAGTGGCCTTCTTTGCATGCGGAACTCGCGATGAACTTCGTGCCCCGACGCCCGGAAGGACGCCTCTTTATTGATGGGAGGCCTGATAGGTCGATGGTTCCGTGCCCGGATGCGTCCAAAGTGGGACGGGCTTTCCGGATGGGCAGGCTTTCGAAAAATGCGTCCCGGAATTTGCCTTTGGAATGGGACGTAGTTTCCCGTTGAGGTGCTTTGCGGAAAGTGCATCCCACTCTGGGCGGTCGAAGTGGGACACACTTTCCCAAAGGCGCTCCAACGGGAAATTGCGTCCCATTATTCGGTCAAGAAACGGGATGCATTTTCCCAATGAGGCTCAAGCGGAAAATGCATCCCGGAATTTGCGCTCAAAGTGGGATGCGGTTTCCGGTTGAGGGTCTAAGGGGAAAGTGCGTCCCAGAATCGACGCTTGAAATGGGATGCAGTTTCCCGATGAGGCACTCGACGGAAAATACATCCCAGAAATGGCCTTTGAGCTGGGATAAGATTTCCGCGGCATCTCGGATTCTCAAAAATGAGACACGCCGTTGGCGAAAATGAGACACGTGATATCGGGCATCGGATGTATCATTTGCAAAAATGAGTCCACTCCACTCGAATAAAGCGAGGTCCCTCATGTACGTTCCACACCCCCGTATCCGTAGGCTGTCGAAAATCCCGCTTGTTGGGACGGCGGCGCTTGCTGCGTTGATCGCCACGAGCGTCGCCTGCTTCACGGCCACGCCCCAGGTTGCCCAGGCGGCAGACGCGCCCGCAATCACCGATATGACCGAGCAGGATTATCAAGCCCTGGGCCTGGGCACGAGCGAGGACATTCCGGCCGATACCGTTGGCCCCTATTCCACTGATACCCCCACGACGTTTGCCACGCGCAGCGAGGTCTATATGGCAGCTAACGGTAGCCATGGCAATCGCTACACTCTGCGCGACAAGCTCGAGAACGTCGAGCGCGGTGACATTGGCGGCAGCAGCAAACTCACCGATGGCTATGGAAGTGTGTGGGGCGCCGCAAAGTTCTGGCAAAACGTCAACAACTTCGATACGAACAGCGATCTCTACAAGCATAGCGACTACGGTGGCGGCACCTGGTCGTACCTAAGCAACAATGAGTCCTCAACAGTACTCGCCAACGACAACAACGGTTTCTCGGGCATTCACGCCACGAGTGTTGAGTTCTGCAGCGACGCCAGCACGGGCAAAAAGAGCCGCGTTGCCGAGCTCCGTGCCTACGGCGACAGTTCCTCCACGACGATTGACGGCAAGTCATACGCCGGAAAGGTTGAGCTGGTCCTCTACTCGTTTAGCAACGGGCGTACGCGCACTCTCGACACACACCTGCCGGTGACGGTCAACACTAATATGATGTACGAAGGCCGTTTTAAGTACCTGGATGCCGGTTACCTGCAAGAGCACGACGCCGTCTTTGATGTCGAGGCGGGCGATGTCGATGGCGACGGCGTCGACGAGCTTTTTGTCTACGCGGGCTGCTATGTCGACGAGAACGGCGTGCGCAAGGCTGTAGTCGACATGTATGACTTGGAGGGCGGCAACTGGAAGCAAAGCGTCGTCAAGATCGATGCCGGTAACGCCGCGGACTACACCACGCACAACAAGGGCGGGAACGACTCCTGGACGCAGCTTCAGTCAGCTCCTGTCGTTTCGCTAGCGGCCGGCGACCTCGATCGCGATTTTTGCGATGACCTCGCCATCGTGGTCTCGGCACCCTACGGCAAGAAGAATATTGATAAGTCGACGCATTGCGAGCTGTTTTCGTGGGATGCATCCAAGGGTGCGCTCGTCCATGTCGATGCTCTGGGCGACGCGGGCGCAATCTCCCTCTCCGCGAACGGCAAGACCATGGTCGCTGCGAATGCGACGTTCGGCACGTTTGCCGCCTACGATGAAGAAGGAAAGAAGACGGGTGAAACCGTCACGGGCCTTATTCTTGCGGGCTATGACTGGCAACGCAGCGCTTTTGATTACGGCGCTTCTGACGGCAGCAAGGGGCTGTACGGCGCGCTGTACCGCTACGCGTATTTTGACTCGGAGTCTGGCGAGTTCAAGCTTTCCGATTGTAAGGAATACAGAGACGGGCTCCTCGCCTCCTATGGGCTGATGCATGTGCCCAACAGCGCATGGAAGGATAGCGCTCAGGATAAGCGCTATCCGTGCACCTTGGCGCCTATTGCCCTTGCCACTGCCAACCTTGACGGCCTGTCCGAGCAGCTGGCGGTCGACGAGGTGCTCGTGGGCGGCGATGTGTTCCGCGACTTTGCCTGCAACACGGCACAGAGCGGGGCTCAGGGCTTGGGGTCCATGGTCGGAACCATGAGCATGAGCGGTCAGCAATACAACAGCAGCAACAAGCATGACCACAAGGGTATAGAGCAGGTGTGGATCAGCGACGTCAAGGCGGGCAGCGTCTCGGGTTCGGACCGCTATAACGAGAGCTTTATCGCCGTGGTGGGCAAGCACCGCGACGAGGACCTGCGCAAGAACGATGACTACTATTGGATGACCGCCTCGCATTTTTCGCTCGACGAGAACGGAAAGGTGCGCCGCGGCGAGGAGCAGGTGATTAGCGAGAGCAACCGTCGCGGCACTACCTACGGCACATTTATCTCGCTCGCGCTGCCCGATGTCGACAACGACAGCGTCAAGATCACGTACAAGGACCGCTACAAGGTCTATACCAACCCGCGCGTGCTTGCCGTGCTGCAGGATGCGCCCTATGTTGAGGATCTGGAGCAGGCATACGGCTATCTGGTGTTGGGCGGCACGTCATACGGAGAGGAAAAGGGCACGGGGACATCCCAGGGCTATACCATTGGCGCCGAGTTGGGCGTTGCCGTCGAGGTGCAGACCGGTCCGCCCCTGGTCGCGATGAATGCTTCAGTCGATTTTGCCGCCGAGGGATGCTATGACTACCGGAGCGAGCGCACGGTCAGCGCAAGCGTAAGCTATGAGTCGCATGCCGGCGAGGGTGACAAGGCCGTGCTCTACACAATTCCGATGGTCTATTACGAGTATGAGATCGAAAATGAGGAAACTGGTGGCAAGGGCGTGATGGCGGCGCCCGTGTCGCTCGGCGCGCAGACCTCGGTCGTTAATGTCGAGGCCTATGACCGCATTGCCAAACAGCACAATATGACGCCGCTCAGCTACTTTTTGACCAACCGGTCGGGAGAACCCGGAACCTATCAAACGACGCTCAACGGCGAGACTCCCGTTGGGGATTCCTTTGGCCTGGGCAAGCCTGGCGTAACGCGCGCCTACACGCACGATGGGTTTAACGGCGCCGCCGCGCAGTCGGGGGCGAGCATTGAGCAGACCATCGAAGTCGAGGAGGGCAAGGAGCAGGAGCTCGAGCTCGGCTTGACGCTGAACGGCAGCGTTGTCATGGGCGCGAAGCTCGCAAAGCACGAGTTGTTTGGCGGCCTGTGCTTTGGTGCCAACGCCGGCTTTACTACGGGTAACTCCTCGAGTGAATCGACCGAATACGGCGGCACCGTCGACAACCTGCCCGAGGCCGCGCAGGGCAAGTACGGTTTTGTGTGGCGTCTGGGCGTCAACGCGGTGGATGTCGACAAGTTCGAGGCAGACTCGGGCGACAAGCTCGGCACCAAGGACACCGACCAGTTCTGGATCGTGGGCTATGACGTTAAGGACGTCGAGATGCCCGACGCGCCGGCCGTGACGGGCTTTACGGCAAACGCCGTCGATTCGACCAGCGTTACGTTTAGCTGGGACGATGTACTCGCAAACAAGAGTGGCTTTAGCTACGGCGTGGGCATGCTGCAGAGCAATGCGGCGGATGCGGTCGTCAATAGCTGGAAGATTGCCGACAACACGCAGACCTCGCTCAAGTGGGATGGGCTGCAGCCCAATACGGAGTATCGATTCGCCATCGCCGCCGTTAAGAATGGATCCACGACCGAAACAGGTATTCGCTCGGCAATCATCACGGTCAAGACCATGCCCGATGGCATGACGATGACCGTGAGCGGACCTGCGGCGGATGCTGCGGAGGGGTTGGATCTTGGATACGACTCTTCGGTTGAGCGCACGGCGGGAAGCCACCTGACGCTCTCGGCGATTGGCCATGTGAAGCAACTCGGTGCCGACGATAGCGAAACAGGGCTGGCACCGACCTATATGTGGTACCGCAAGGGCCGCGGCGAGACAGAGTTTAAGCTCGTGGGTGCCGATGGCAACCTCGCGGCTGGAACGGCCTCAAAGCTCGAGATTGACCTGACCGCAGACGATGACGGTGCGCAGTATTACTGCCACGTGGGATACAACGACGTGGGCCTCGACACCGGCACGACGCTCGTGAATATCGAGGCCGAGGAGACGGCGCCCACAACGGTGAACGCCACCCCGATCCGCACGCGCCGCCTGTTCTCACAGGCAAGTGCGGGCGCCAAGAAGTTCCTGGACCATACGCTGGTAAACACCGCCGGCCCAACCGATTCCGAAGGCTCAAAGGACCCCGAGACTCCTGAGACCCCGACGAACCCGGACAAGCCCAAGCCCGACAACGGAGCTAAGACCGACACCAAGGTCAAGACTACGACCACAGCGAAGAACCTCGCAAACACCGGCGACCAAACATTCGCCCTAGTCGCCACCGCAGCAGCAGCGGGAGCAACGCTCGTAGTGATAGCCCTCATCATGCTGATCAAGCGCCGCAAGACCCACTAGTAGCCAGTCGAACATATCGACAACCCAAAAACCCGGGTAGCCAAAAAACAGGCCACCCGGGTTTTCTGTTGAGTGGAGACTCCGCAAGCGGAAACTGCATCCCACAATTAGCGCCCGGAACGGGACACATTTTCCGTCAAGCCCTCATCCGGAAAATCCATCCCAGTTTGAGCGCCCAGACCGGGACGCACTTTCCCAAAGGGTCCTCAACGGGAAACTGCGTCCCATAATTAGGCCGAGAAATGGGATGAACTTTCCCAATGAGAGCCAACCGGAAACCACGTCCCAGAATCAGCCCCCAAAGTGGGACGCACTTTCCCAACGAGCCTCAACCGGAAAATACATCCCGGAATCCAGCTGAATAGTGGGACACACTTTCCCAATCGGGTCCCAAGCGGAAACTGCATCCCATTCCAGACAAGAATTCCGGGACACACTTTCCGCAAACAAAGAAGGCCACATAACGTGGCCTTCGTCTTGCGCAGGACTGTCCGAGCAGGGAACCTTATATGCCTCCGCCTGGACAGACGTTTCAGTTGTGGCTCAGCAGCTAGCAGCTACTTAATCTTGGTCGTACCCGGTGCCAGGTTGGGGTCGGTCTCGTTGGCCTCGGTCTGGAAGTGCTCGGTGTACACGTTCTTGCCGTCGCGGAACATCTCGTAGTACTGCATCTTGGCGTAATCCTCGCGCGCCTTGGTGGCGGCTGCTGCTGCGGCGTCGTCGCCGGTGACGTTGGAGGAGAGTGCCCAACGCAGGCTGGCGTCCTCGTAGCCCACGGAGTTGATGGCGGGCAGCGACTCGCGCAGCGTCATGTGCGCCTTCTGGTAGTCGGTCAGTGGTGCGCCGATCAGCTGCATAAGCTGCGTGGACAGGTAGTTGGTGGACAGGTCGTCGACCTCGCTCGTCTGGTCGCAGCCGGCAACGTCGTAGTTGGCCCAGATGATGTAGTCGGTCTGCCACAGGCGCTCTTGATGCGTAGCGTCGTCCTCGCCGGTAAACCACTTGTCGTTGAACTTGGACGGGAAGAACGGCTGGTGATCGCCCCAGAACACCACGACCACCTTGCGGTCGAGCTTGCTCAAGGCGTTAAGGAAGTAGCGCAGCGCCTGGTCGGACTGCTCGATGCACGAGACATACTCGTCGACATCGGAGAGCGTACCGTCCTCGACGGTCTTGGCGTCCAGATCGGTCGTGTCGATGTTCAGGTGCATCTGCTTGTCGACCGGCAGCAGGCCCGTGTCGTAGCCCGAGTGGTTCTGCATGGTCACGTCGAAGATAAACTGCGGATCGGCGTTCTGATCGAGCAGCTCAAGAATCTTGTCATAGGTAGCCTGGTCGGTCACCATGCCGCGCAGGGTATCGGCACCCTGGAAATCGTTGATGGACAGGAACCGGTCAAAGCCAAAATCCTTGTAGACGTTCTCGCGGTTCCAGTTGGTGGCGTGGTTGGGGTGCATGGCCGTGGTGGAATAGCCGAGCGACTTGAACTGCTCTGCCAGGTTCCCGGTCGTTTCCATGTTGTAGATGGTGTAGGGGTACACGCCCGAGCCCAGGTTGGCCATGGAGTTGCCGGTCATAAACTCAAACTCGGTATTGGCGGTGCCGCCGCCGTAGGCGCTCACGTAGAGCTTGCCGCGGCTGAGGCAGTTGGACAGGTTCTTAAAGTACTGCGGGCCCTCGTAGCCGGCGCGCATGTTCTGGTAGATCGAAAGATCCGAGAAGGTCTCGTTCATGATGGCGATGACCGTGGGCTTCTCGCTATCGAACTGCTCCTTTGCGGCGGCGCGCTCGTCGCTCTTGGCTGCGTCGGACTTGTCGTAGGCCTTGGCGTACTTTTTGAGCGTGGCCTTGGCATCGTCGACGGAGTAGTCGGCGGGTTTGGGCGGCTTGATGGACTGCGCTGCGCTAATGAAAGCGGGCAGGTAGCCCTCGCGCCAGTAGCTCTCGAGCGGGCGCCAGGTGTAGACGGTGATGCCGAGGGTGTTGTAGTAGTCGATAAGCGTGACGTGCGCGGTCACGCCGCCCAGGCACAGCACGGCGACGAGCAGGTTGGTGAGCAGCATGCGCTTGGCGTTGGCGGCGCCCTTCTGACGGTGCGGTGCCACCAGGCCGGCGTACTCGCACAGCAGCATGGCGATGGCGGTAAAGCCCATGGACAGCACGCAGAACAGCGAGATCGAGAAGGTGTAGCCGGTGCCGGCGACCGCAGCGGCGGTGGAGATGGCCGAAAGGTCGCCCGGCTGGATGGGCATGGATTTAAACGTGATGACGAAGAACTCGGCAATGCCCAGGACAAAGAGGGCAAAGGCCAGGACCGCGGGAGCTGCGCCGTGGCGCTGGAACAGGAAGAACAGGCCGACCATGAGCGTGGTGATGATGGCCCACTCGAGCAGGATGCACAGGGGGTAGACCCAGGTAAAGTCGTGGTTGGACGAGACCTCCATGCCCAGCAGCGCAAAGACGCCGGCGAGCAGCAGGCACAAGACGGCGGCGACGAGCGGTTTGCCCACAAAGGCGCCGCGCAGGCGGGCGAGCTTGCCGGTGGGGGCGGGGGCGTCGGGCCCGGCGAACGCAAAGACGCGCGGGGCGATGCGGTCGCGGGCGATACTGGCCCAGGCGCAGCCGGTGAGGATGGCATTGGTCAGGATGAGCATCACAAAGGCGAGCGGCTCGTTTTGCGCGACGAGGCCAATAGCGCCCCAGACGGTCAAAAAGACCTGGAACAGGCCGAAGGCGACGCTCCACCCAAGAGCGCTTTTGGCAACGGTGCCCGACTGAGCGCGAATGGCCTTGGCCTCGCGCAAGACAAGGTAGACGGTCGCCGCAAGACCGACGAGCGAGATGGCGGCAGCGAACATGCTGAGACTCCTCACAAACTTAAAACCTACGAAAGCGGGGGTTTACCCGATTGTTACCAAGATATGCGCTGCAATTGGTGTCTGCGCACAACAACCAGCCATATTAACGCGCACGTGTGGCGGTGTGGCGCAATGTAGTGGCGACCTGCGCGATAATGGACGGGAATTACACGGAAACGTAAAGGCTTCTTAAAGAATTAGCGAGGATGAGGCGATGAACGAGCAGGTTTGCACCAAGGCTGTGGATACGTGTGGCTATCCGGTCGAGACCACGGGCAATGCGGTGCTGGACACGTTGGAGCACCGTTCCTCCACGCGTGCCTTCGCGCGTGATGACGACGACCGTCCCGTGGCGGTGACCGACGAGCAGCGCGCAGCGATTTTGCATGCGGCGAGCCGTGCGCCGTCGGCAGGCGCCATGATGATGTATTCCATCGTGAGCATCCGCGAGCAGGCTACGCTCGACCGCCTGGCCGACCTGTGCGACCACCAGCCCATGATTGCCAAGGCGCCCTGGGCACTCATATTTGTGGTCGATTATGCCAAGTGGATCGATCTGTTTGAGCACGTGGGCTGCTTTGAGCCCGAGTTTGTCGAGCGCACGGACAAGGCACCCCGCCGCGCTCCGGGTTTGGGCGACTTTGCCATCGCGGCGCAGGATGCCGTGATCGCCGCGCAAAACGCCGTGGTTGCCGCCGAGGCCCTGGGGCTGGGGAGCTGCTACATCGGCGATATCGTCGAGAATGCCGAGGAAGTCGCCGAGCTGCTCGATCTGCCGCCCTATACCATGCCGCTATCGATGCTCATCATCGGCACGCCCCGTAAGGAGCGTCCGGCAATCGCGCATCCCGTGGTGAACCTGGTGCACGAGGAGCGCTACTGCCGCGCGGATGCCGCGACCATGGACGCGCAGGTGGCCGAGATGGACGCGATGTTCCGTCCGCATGTCCGCGAGGCGGGGGAGCGCGTCGTGGACATCTATACCCGCAAGCACACGAGTCCCTTTATGGCCGAGATGAGCCGCTCCATGGAGTGGTGGTTCAAAAACTGGCTCGGAAAATGACGGATGTGACAAAGGGACAGCCCCTTTGTCACATTCCATATCGCCGCGGTGGCCTAAAGGCCGTATAAATGTTTATCTAGCTGGGAAAACAGTGCCATTCAAACATAGGCCGATTACCTATAATTCCTTCGAACATTAAAGTTGGGAGGAAACCGGCTTATGGAACAAAAGGCCAAGGAGGCAGCCTCGCACGCTGCGATTCCTGTGAGCATTTCGGCGATGCTCGTCACGCTGGGTGTGGTGTACGGCGATATCGGCACCAGCCCTATGTATGTAACCAAGGCGCTCGTTGCCGGCAACGGCGGCATCGGAAGCGTGACGGAGGAGTTCGTGCTCGGCGCGCTCTCCCTTGTCGTGTGGACGGTCACGCTGCTGACCACCATCAAGTACGTGCTGATCTCGCTGCGTGCCGATAACCATGGTGAGGGCGGCATCTTTGCCCTGTACAGCCTGGTCAAGCGCTGCGGCAAGTGGCTTATCATCCCCGCCATGCTGGGTGGCGCCGCGCTGCTCGCCGACGGCATCCTGACGCCGGCCGTTACCGTTACCACGGCCATCGAGGGCCTGCGCACCATCCCGGCGGTCCATGCCGTGCTGGGCGATGACCAGGGCCGCGTCGTCGCCATTACGCTCGCCATCATCATCGCGCTCTTTTTGGTGCAACGCATCGGTACGGCCAAGATCGGTCACGCCTTTGGCCCCATCATGACGCTGTGGTTCCTGTTCCTGGGCGGCACGGGTCTGTTTTTTGTCTTCCAGCACCCCGCCGTGCTGCTGTGCCTCAACCCGGTGCGCGGCATCGCCTTTTTGCTGAGCCCCAACAACCACGCGGGCATCATGATTCTGGGCAGCTGCTTCCTCGCCACCACCGGTGCCGAGGCGCTCTACTCCGACATGGGCCACGTCGGCCGCGGCAACATCTACGCCACCTGGCCGTTCGTTAAGTGCTGTCTGCTGCTTTCCTATATGGGCCAGGGCGCTTGGCTTATGAACAACGCTGCCAACCCCGAGCTCATGGGCATTGCCGACCTCAACCCGTTCTACCAGATGCTCGCCCCGGGCCTGCGCCCGTTTGCCGTAGGCCTTTCCACCGTTGCGGCCATCATCGCCTCGCAGGCGCTCATCACCGGCGCATTCTCGCTGGTGTCCGAGGCCAGCCGTCTGGACCTTATGCCGCACATGCAGGTCTTCTACCCTGCCGAGACCAAGGGCCAGCTCTACATCCCCATGGTCAACAACGTCATGCTCGTGGGCTGCGTCATCGTGGTGCTGCTGTTCCAGAACTCGGCGCATATGGAAGCCGCCTACGGCCTTGCCATTACGCTGACTATGATGTGCACCACGCTGCTGCTCTTCTTCTACCTGCACGAGGAGCGCAAGCTCAAGGTTGCTCCGTGGATCTTCGCGGCCTTCTTCCTTTTGCTCGAAGGCTTCTTCTTCGTGAGCTCGCTCACCAAGTTCTTCCACGGCGGCTATTTCACCATCCTTATGGCTGCACTCATCATGGGCATTATGGTGTGCTGGTACAACGGCACGGCGGTCGAGCAGCGCCAGTTTACGCTACTGCCGCTGCGCAGCTACCTGCCGCAGCTCAAGCGTCTGCGCGACGACGACCGTTACGAGCTCGTGAGCGACAACATCGTGTACCTGACCAAGGACACCCATACCGACTACATCGACCGCGATATCGTTTACTCGATCTTGGATAAGCATCCCAAGCGCGCCCGCGCCTGGTGGTTTGTGAATGTCGAGACCATGGACGAACCGCACACCTTTGCCTATTCGGTCGAGACGTTCGGCACCGACTACGTGTTCCGCGTGCATCTGTACCTGGGCTACAAGATCAACCAGCGCGTCAATGCCTACCTGCGTCAGGTTGTTCAGGACCTGGCTGCCACCGGCGAGCTGCCGCCGCAGACGCATGACTACTCGGTCTACAAGGATCCGGGTAACATCGGCACGTTCAAGTTCGTCCTGATCCGTAAGCTTCTGGCGCCCGAAAGCGATGTGGAGCCCAGCGAGCGTACGGCCATCACGCTCAAGTACATCATCCGCCGCGCCGCCGGCACGCCCGCGCGTTGGTACGGCCTGGAGAACTCCAACGTGAGCTTTGAGTACGTGCCGCTGTTCACCAAGTTCAAGGCCGTGAATAAGATGCAGCGCCTGGCTCCCAACGAGCGGCCGTAGTCGACGCTCGAGGTTTGTCTGCGAACGGGCGGGTTTGTATTGACGGGGATTGAGTCCTGGGAGGAAACCATGGATGCAAAGGTGCTTGACGGTTGCGATCTTGCGACCGAGCTGGTGCGTGAGGTACGCGCCGATGCTGCCGAAGATCGGTTCTTTACGAATCGGGCCAACATGGATATGGCCGACCGCGTGATTTCGATCGTGGTGACGGTGCTTGTCGCGGCGTGCGTGTGCGCACTGCTCGCGCACGTGCTGTTTGTCTAACGACCGCAGGTTGCAAAGGCTTTACACTTGGAACCACCACAAGGGGAAACCACCACAAGGGTGCCTGTCCCCTTTGTGGTGGTTTTTGTTTTTGAGAGAGGGGCGGGACGCTGATGGACGTCCGTACGGACGGCGATATTGCCGATAGCTTTTGGTGGCGGCGCACAACGCTGACGCGCCGCACTCCTCTGTATGACGCCTGCGTATCGGTGGGGCTGCTGGTCGCGGCGACGATTGTGGGCGCGCTGCTCGACCATCCGGGTCTCGCGCCGAGCATCATGATCGTCTATGTGTTCGCCGTTCAGCTGTGCGCATTCTTTACCTGGAGTCGCCTGTATTGCTTGCTGAGCTCGGCTGCCGCCGTGGCGCTCTACAACTTTTTGTTTGTCGACCCGCGCTACTCGCTGTCGCTTATCGACCGCGGCTATCCCGGCATGTTCTTCATCATGTTCGTGGTTTCGCTTGTGTCGAGCTCGATTGCGTTGGCCCTGCGCCGCGCCTTGGCACAGGCTGCCGCCAGCGACCGCCGCACGCATATGGTGCTCGAGACCAACCGCATGCTGCAGCGGTGCGCCGATCAGCATCAGATCGTTCACGCCATGGCCACGCAGCTGGCGCGTCTTTCGGGCTGTCCGGTTGTGTGGTACAGCGCCGACGCCGAGGGCGATGACCTGCTGCCGCGTGCGACGTACACGGCCGTGGGCGATGCCGCCCCGGTGCACGAGCTGGCGCCGCAGATGCCGCCGAGGCTCTCGGCGTCCGCCTACGTGGGAACGCCGCTCGACGCCACGTTTGGCGGTTCGGCGTTTTATGGCATCTACCTGACGGTTCGCACAGGCGACGGCTTCGTGCGCTCGGGCGACCCCGCCTCGGTGGTGGGCGTGCTGGCTATCGTTGCCGAGCCCGATGTGCTAACACACGAGGAACGGACACTTGCCGATGCCATCGTGAGCGAAGGCGAGCTGGCACTCGATCGCGCTCGTGCCATGGAGGCCCGTGAGGAGGCGGCGGTGCTCGCCAAAAACGAGCAGCTGCGCGCCAACCTGCTGCGCTCCATCTCGCACGACCTGCGCACGCCGCTCACCAGTATTTCGGGTAATGCCGACGTGCTGCTCGACCAGGGCTCGACCGGCACCGCCGTGCTCGACGCCCAGACGCGCCGCGGCCTGCTCCTGTCCATTCGCTCGGATGCGCAATGGCTCAACGCCACTGTCGAGAATCTGCTCGCTATCACCAAGCTCGAGGGTGGCGGCATGCGCCTGTCGACCACGCTCGAGCTCATGGACGATATCGTCGAGGAGGCACTGCGCCACGTGAACCCTGCCGTGCGCGAGCACGACCTTAAGGTGGTGCCGTGCGACGAGCCGGCGCTCGTCAACGTCGATGCGCGTCTGATGGTGCAGCTGGTGGTCAATCTGGTGAACAACGCAACCACCTATACGCCCGCAGGCTCGCATATCGTGATTTCGATTGGCGTCGACGATGGGCGCGTGGCGTGCTCGGTGGCCGATGACGGCCCGGGCATTGCGCCCGAGGACCGCGAGCGGATCTTTGAGTCGTTCTACACCGCCAACCATGGTGTTGCCGATAGCCACCGCAGCGTGGGCCTAGGTCTTTCGCTCTGCCGCTCCATTGCGTTGGCGCATGGCGGTAGCATAGAGGTTGCCGCGGCGGACCCGCACGGCTCGGTCTTTACGATTGAGCTTCCCGTCGCCGACGTTTCGTTTGATAAGGAGTAGCGCTGTGCCGAACTCTGCCGTAAAACCGCTCATCTTGGTCGTTGAGGACGATCCCGCCGTTCGCAACCTTATCGTTGCCGCGCTCGAGGCGCACGGCTTGCGCCATATGGCCGTGGAGACCGCCCATGCCGCCATCGCCGCCGCCTCATCGCAGGCACCGAGCATCGTGCTGCTCGATTTGGGCCTGCCCGATATGGACGGCGTCAAGGTGGTGGAGTCGGTGCGCGCATGGTCGGGCATGCCGATTATCGTGGTCTCGGCGCGTAGCGAGGACGCGGACAAGATCCGCGCGCTCGATGCCGGCGCCGACGACTACCTGACCAAGCCCTTTTCGGTCGAGGAGCTGCTCGCGCGCATTCGCACGACGCTCAGGCGTCTTTCGTATGCGCAGACGGGCGGCGTTGTCTCTGAGGGTTCGTTTGATACCGATGAGCTGCATATCGATTTTGACGCCGGCATCGCCACGATGGATGGCGAGGAGCTGCATCTGACGCCGATCGAGTACAAACTGCTATGCCTGCTGGCGCATAACGCCGACAAAGTGCTGACGCACCAGTTTATCCTGCACGAGATTTGGGGCACGGCAACTAAGAGCGACCTGGCGAGCCTGCGTGTCTTTATGGGCACGCTGCGCAAGAAGATCGAGTCCGACCCCGCGCACCCGCGCTATATCCAAACGCACGTGGGTATTGGTTACCGATTGGTCATCCAGGGATAGGTCGGCATCCGCCATCCCACTATGAGTTGCGGTGAAATACGGTCTAAATTTGCCTAATTCCAGGCAAAACAGTCCGTATTCCACCGCAACTTCGTTATTTGCCCTTGGGCTTGCTGGCGTAGAACTTTTTCTTTTTGGGCTTGCCGGCGGGGGAGGGCTTGCCGACAAAGTTGGGCTTGCCGTTGCCGGTCTGCGCGTGCGCGGGCGCCGTTGCGCGAGGCTTGCGCGCCTCGGGGTTGCGCAGCTCCTCGGTTCGCTCGGCAATCTCCTCGGCGCTAAAGCCGACCTCGGCCATGGCGTCCTCGATGGGCAGGCGGCGCACGATATAGCAATGGTGCACCTTCTGGTTGCGCGCGAAGTCCTCGGGGATGGTCTGTGCCGTAATGTCCTCCAGCACCACGCCCGCGCGTGCGAGCTTGCGCGTTTCGGGGCGGAAGCCGCGCAGGTTGCAGCTAAAGATGGCATGGCCGCCCTGCGCGAGCAGGCGCGATACGCCGGCCAAAAGCTCGACATGGTCGCGCTGAACATCCCAGGTGCGACGGCCCATCTTGGACGAGTTCGAGAACGTGGGCGGGTCGACAAAGATCAGGTCCCAGCGGTTGCGCGTCTGGCGCTGGTCACGAATCCAGGCGAGCACGTCGTCGCGCACAAAGTGATGCTGCGGCCCCACAAAGCCGTTCTGACGCATATTGCGCTCGGCCCAGTCCAGGTAGGTGTTGGAAAGATCGACCGTCACGGTTTCCTCGACGCCGCCGTCTGCCGCATAGCAGGTGGCGGTGCCGGTGTAGGCAAACAGGTTGAGGAAGCGGCGCGCCTGCTTGGCGTGCTCGCGCACTAGGTTGCGGGTGACGCGGTGATCCAGGAAGATGCCCACATCCAGATAGTCGTCAAAGTTGACGGCAAAGGTGAGCCCGCCCTCTTCGATGAGCGGCAGGCGACGGCGCGCGATGTTGGCGCGTTCTCCCGATCCGCCCTTGCCGGCGCCCTGCTTGCCGTACTGCGAGCCGCCGCGCGAACGCATGCGGGCCTTGGCGTGCACGTGCTCGGCCGGAACATCTAGGATGCGCGGCGCGATGGCCAGAATGTCGAGCATGCGGGCCTGGGCCAGTGCGGGGTCGATGGTCTTGGGCGCGGCGTATTCGGCGATGACGAGCCAGCGTCCCGGCGTCTGCGGGCAGCCCTCGTACAGATCGATGGCGGCGGAGTAATCGGGCAGGTCGGCATCGTAGACGCGGTAGCAGCTCACGCCCTCGCGCTTGGCCCACTTGCGGCGCAGACGGGCATTCTTGCGCAGGCGGTTGGCGAACTGCTCGGACTCCGGGATGAGCACGGGCAGCGGCTTGCCGTCGCCCAGGTCGAGCATGGCGGCAGGCTCGGGCATGGCGGGGGCTTCGTCGCTGATGACGTCGTCGGCGCCCGCAGTCTCGCCCTCAGCATCCGCGCTGGTCGCAGCCTCAAACGCTGCGGCGGCGTGGTCGAGCGAAGGCCAGACTTCGACGGTCGCCTCCTCGTTATTGGGCATGACGGCGATCGAGCGCTCGGGCTCGGCGTGGAGCGCGCGGGCCAGCAATCCATCGCGGGTGAGCGCGGCGACCGGCGCCGCGGAAAGCTCGGGCGCGCGGCGCAGCTCACCGACCAGCGTCATGGCGTCGTGCATAAGCGACAGCGGTGTCTCGGTCGTATCCGCGACCACGGCGGCACCGGCGACGGCGCCCGCGTGGTCCAGTACGGTCGCGGACTTAGCGGCGCAAAAATCGACAAAGCGCTTGTAGCCGGCGCACTTGACCATGCGCTCAGCGGTTTTGCGGGCGGCGGGGTCAACATCCACGGCCACGATGCGTGCCTGCCGCTCGCGTGCTGCCGCCTCGCGCTCGCGTGCCTCGGCAAGCAGCTGCTCCCACAGGGCGGCGTCGTGCAGCTGCCAGCCCTCAAAGCCCCAGCGCTCGCGGGCGGCCCCCGGGGCGCGGTCGGTTAGGATATTCACGGCTTCCAGCAGCAGGCCGCCGCCGGCGCACGAGGCGTCGATCAGCGTGGGCAGAGCCTCGTTCTCGTAATCGTCGGCCGTCAGCTCGCGCTCGCACAGCATGGTCCAGCCGACCTGCGAAAGCACCAGGGCGGCGTAGTCGGGGCGCAGCACTTGCGTACCCTCGCCGGCGCGGGTCGCCGCGGGCGGCAGGCGCTTGAACAGCGGGTCGCCCGAAAGATCCAGGCTGATGCTCGCGCGGCGCTGGCGCAGCGAAAGCAACAGGTGAACGTCGGGATCGGCAACGTCGACATCGGCGCGACGGCCCGTGGTCTCGGCCAGACGGTCGCACAGCGCGTCCTTGGCGCGCAGGGACGAGAAGCGCGTGTTGCGCAGCTGCTCGGTCACGCCGCGGGCGGTGATGGCGATGGTGGCGCCGGGGCGGATGATGGTCTCCCAGGTGATGTCGTAAACGCTATCGTACAGCTCGTCGGCATCCTGCGCCTCAAAGCGCCCGAGCACCGCAAACACGCGGCTCGCTAGGCGCGACCACAGACAGGCGCGGTAGCCTTCTTCGAGCTCGCCCTCAAATGTAGCGCGGCCCTTCAGCCGGCGAACATGCGAAAGCCCGAGGCGTTTAAGCTCATCGGCGAGTGCGGACTCAAAGCCCTCGGGGCAGCTTGCGTAAAATTCCATGGGTGACCTCTCTGGTTGCGTCGCTCCATTATATGATGGATACTTCGTTTACTCTCGCCCCCGAAAGGAACCCATATGATTGATGCGTGCCCCGATTCCGCCGTGCTCTTTTTTGACGTGGACGGCACGCTGACGTCGTTCGATCCCGACAACATGACCGACAAGGACTTTTCGGCGGTTCACCCCTCGCAGACGGTCGTCGAGGCGTTTCATCGTCTGCGCGACGCGGGACACCAGGCATTTATCTGCACGGGTCGTCCCCTGTGGCTCATCGCGGACAGCTTGCGTGCGCTCGACCCCGCGGGCATCGTTGCCATGGCAGGCGCCACGCTCGAGGTCGAGGGCCGCGTGGTGCATGAGGACTGCTTTGACGAAGACATTGTTGCGGAGCTCGCTCGCCGTATGGTCGCGGCAGGGATTGAAGCCTTTTTCGAGACCAACGTGGCTACTTTTGCCCTGGAACCCGCGGGCGTTGAGCAGTCGTCTCTGATCGGCACTTCTGTGGTGCACAGCACCGAGGAAATGCGCGTCGACGGCCGTCTGCGCGTGGGCAAGGTAGGCATCGTCGCGAGCGACCTGGCTCGCGTAGCCAACGATGATGGCTTTATCGATCGCGAGTTTGAGCTGTGCAACACCGGTGGTCAGAATCGCGAGCTGAGCCCCAAGGGCATCGACAAGGGCGTGGGCGTGGCGCGAGCGCTGGAATACCTGGGTCGCACCGGCAACGCGCGCACCTTTGGCTTCGGCGATTCGGGTAACGACCTGGGCATGCTCGCTGCGGTCGAGACGGCTGTCGCCATGGGCAACGCCATGCCCGAGGTCAAGGCGGTCGCCGACTACGTGACCGACGATGTCGCACACGACGGCACCGTCACAGCGATGCAGCATTTCGGCCTCATCTAATGAATCCCGCGTTCTGACGTTTGCTCAAACTGCGACTCTTTGCTTTTGCATGCTCAATCGATTTATCAATCCAAACACTGAGGTGTTTATACCGTTCGCCGAGAAGATAAAAAACCGCAGCTCACGCCTTGATAAACGTAGGTAAAGTGTTTAGCAGTTTATCGGTCGTATGCTAACGAAAGGAATCAGGCAGATGGCAATCAAGGTGTTCGCTGACGGTGCAAACCTCGAAGGCATGCTCGACATGTACGAGAACGGCAACGTTCAGGGTTTCACGACCAACCCGTCCCTTATGAAGAAGGGCGGCGTGATGGATTACCGCGCGTTTGCCAAAGAGGTTCTGGCTCACATCACCGATGTGTCCGTCTCGTTTGAGGTCTTTGCCGACGACGTCGAGACCATGGAGGTCGAGGCCCGCGAGATCGCTACCTGGGCCGAGAACGTCTACGTCAAAATTCCGTGCGTGACCACCAAGGGCGAGTCCACCGCTGAGCTGGTCCGCAAGCTTTCGGCCGACGGTATCAGGGTCAACGTCACTACCATCTTTACGCCTACGCAGGTCGATGAGATGGTCGAGGCCGTTGACGCCGAGACGCCGTCCATCATCTCGCTCTTTGCCGGCCGCATTGCCGATACCGGCGTCGATCCCATTCCGTTTGTGACGGAGTCGGTTAAGAAGGCCGCCGTCAAGCCCAACTGCGAGGTCCTGTGGGCATCCACGCGCGAGCTCATCAACATCTATCAGGCCGAAGCCTGCGGTTGCCAGATTATTACGGTGCCCAACAGCATCCTGGCCAAGCGCAAGAACATCGGCCGTGACCCGTACGAGGTCTCGCTCGACACCGTGCGCGGCTTTGCCAAGGATATCGCCTTGCTCGGTTTCCATATCCTGCCGTAGCGCGAACACTGGCTACGCCGCGGGTTGTTCGCCCCGGCCTTTCCTTTCCCTATCGCTCACGCGCTTCGCGAGGGTCGCGCTAGGCAAAGGAAAGGCCGGGGCTGCCGACACGAACTTGCCGGTAGGCTGGTGATTGGCTTCCATATTCTGCCGTGGACAAAGGTACCCCCGCCTGCGCCGTGCAAAATTGAGAGTATTCAGCAAGGTAAAGGCTTTTACCAGCTAGCTGAAGCGGTAGCGCGCAGAGATGTGGTGTAAGAGGCGGGGCATGCCCCGCCTCTTCTCTTTCTTGAAAGGGAGGGGACACCGCCTAGAATTCG
>JAXKGF010000009.1:0-28456 GCA_036550515.1 Collinsella sp. | reverse complement strand
TCATACTGCCGTCGCTGAATTTCACTTCCACCCAGCAATTATCCATATTGTAGGCACAAGATATTAAGGTTTTCATGGTATGTCCTCCATAATTCGTAATATAAAGCGAAAATCCCGTCTGACTTCCTGTTAGACATCAGACGGGATTTGTCCGTATGCACCCCGGACACAGTCAGCTAACAGTTGATAAGTAAATTAGTTCCTTATCACTGTTAAGCCAAGTCCACCTTCGCTTTTGGGCAGCGTAAGCATCATGACAAAGGCCGTTTCCATGGGAGAGCGGCATCCATCGCGTACACATTGAATAGCCTTTCGGGCAAGGGCCAAACCATCGCATCTGGTAATGGAATTAAAGAACTGCTTTAACCTCTCGGTTGAGGTAAGTGGGAAACGCTCGGCATAAGAGGTAGAAGAACCGGTTCCAAGGGAATAGGCGCCGCACAGCTCAAAGTAGTACTCCACCAGTTCGCGAAAAGAAAGATAGGTGGCGGCCTGAAGTGCACAAAGCTCAACGCCAACAATGTAGATGTCATCTTCTAGCTCCATAAAACGCGAGCATGAGAATCGCTTTGACGAAACGTGGCATTGACAGTCCATCGCGTAGCGCGCGTTCCTGCGATCAAACACCATTACCTCGAGGGATTCATTTGCGTCGCGGGCAACATCATGTTTGGCAAGCCATTCTGCGGCCGCGTCGAGGAGCGTTCCGGTGGGGCACGATCCGTAAATTGCGGCAGGACTACAGGGCTCGGTGTCATTCGCAGACACCGAATGCGCGGCTTGGTAGACCGCTTTTGCAGTGGTATGTGACAATACGATACTCATGGTATATATCGTGTCAGCTAATGTCGTGTTGATGACGCTGAGCGGAAAAGTCGTTTTAGAGGTCTAACCAAATGCTGTCCAAAAACTTGACGCAATTATGGGCACGTTCACCCTAAATCAATGTTTTCGCTGCTCAGCTATAGCATAGAAATACTCAATTGCTGCACATTTGGTATCGATGCATCGCCATCTGAAAACAAATCACGTGTCGGGAAAGTGCCGAAATAGTTAAAAAATAGGGTTCAGAATTTGTGAAGCGCGGGCCTGCTTATGGAACGTAGGGCGGCCCCGCCGCGGGGGTTCCCGCTGCGGGGCCGCTCGTGATCTACGCCGTGGTTTGTCGTAGACGTTTCTACTTGGCAAACAGGTTCTTGAGGTTGAACTCGGCTTGGACGGTACGGAGCATGAGGTCAGTGTCGTCGAGGCCCAGATGCTGCTCGTTGGCGTCGGCGGCGAGGGTGCCACGGCGGCGTGCCCAGTTCTCGAGCGCAGCGGGCGCGGACTCGCGGGGGAGCGAGCGCACGTCGGCGTCCAAGCTGCGGCAGATCTGGCGCGAGTCGATGACGATGATCTTGCCTGCGCGGCGTGCCTCGGCATAACCGTCCAGATGAATTTTGAACCAGCTGTCCTCGAAGGCGGCATTATGTGCCATATAGGGATACTTCTTCATGAGCTTGAGCAGCTGCTTCTGCAGCTCCTTGTTCTCGCGGAACGGCTTTTTGCCGTCGATGTCGTCCCAGGTAATGTGATGGATGTTCGATAGTGGCACATCCTCGCCGCGGTAGATGTCGGGCAGGCCGCAGTAGTGCGCCTCGGCGTCATGCGGCACGGCGTCGCTGGTGAGATCCATAATCTCCCAGCCCACGTTGAGGATGTAGCCGCGCTCGGGCGCGCGACCGGTGGTCTCGATGTCGATGCCGAGCACCGTGCCCTGGATAGGCTTGCGGGCATAGGCCACGCCGAGTGCGTCGCGGTCACCGCGGATCTCGCGCATGACCGATGCGGCGGTGCGTTTTTGCATCTTGCCGATGGCGGCGCAGGTGTCGGCATCGGACAGGCCGCGCGAGAGCGTCGCGGGCGTCACGTTGCGCAGGCGCGCCTCGCCAATCTGGTCGCATAGGTCGCGGTTGCGGTCGGCCAGGTCGCGCACAGTAGCAAAGTCGAAGCCGGGGTCGCCCTCGGCGGTAAAGTACTCGGTCTCGAGCACCTTGAGGGCCTCCTCGCCCTTCTGGCGCTCGGACTCCATGGCGCCGTGGTCGCCGTAGATAAACATGGGGATAAACGGCTGGCGCTCGTATTCGAGTGCTTGCGAAACATTCATATGCTGCTCCTTGGACGGGCCGCGTTGCGCGGCTCGGGGTTACTGAGTTGTGGCGAGATGATAGTTTACCATGGGCAACTATTGGCACCGCGCCCGGGACAACTACAATACCCTAGTTGACCGCTAGGACTTTTACAATACTGCCGAAAGACACGAAAGGTTCCATCCGTCATGGATTTACTGATAGATATTCTGCTCGACGCCGGCAAGGACACGCTGTCGCTGGTGCCGTTTTTGTTGGTGACGTATCTTGCCCTCGAGACGCTTGAGCACGTTGCTGGCGACCGCGTCAACGGCGCTATCAAGCGTGCCGGCGCCGCGGGTCCCGTGGTTGGCTCGCTGCTGGGCATAGTGCCGCAGTGCGGATTTTCGGCCATGGCAGCAACGCTGTACGCCGGCCGTGTCGTGACGCTGGGCACGCTGGTCGCCGTGTTCCTATCGACCTCCGACGAGATGTTGCCGCTGTTGCTCGCCGAGCAAGTACCCGTGCAGACCATGGCGATGCTGCTCGTCTCGAAGGCGCTGATCGCTCTGGTCACGGGCTTTATCGTGGATGCGGCTATCCGTGGCCTTCGTCGTAATGCCCGCGCGCATGCGGCGATTCGTCGCACCGTGCTGGGGACCGCGGTTAATCCGGCACACGTGAACTGCGCGCACGATGACCACAGCGGTGGCGACATCATTGACGAAGTGGCCGAGGCGGGCGTAAGTGCCGATCACATTCACGAGCTGTGCGAACGCGATCATTGCGGCTGTGACGAGGATGAGGACGACCACAGCCACAACCATGGTCACGCGGACGAGCACGAGCACCACCACGACCACAGCCACTCCCACGAGGGCGCGCCCGTTCTGTCGATCATTCGCAGCGCCATCTCACACACCGTGCAGGTATCGGTATTCATTTTCCTGGTGACGCTGATTCTGGTCGCCGTCCTCGAGACCTTTGGTGAGTCCGCAATCGAGCAGTTCCTGCGCGGCAATGAGACGCTCGCCGTCCTGGGTTCGGCGCTTGTCGGCCTGATTCCCAATTGCTCGGCCAGTGTGGTCATCACGCAGCTGTACCTGGAGGGTGCGCTACAGCTGGCGCCGATGCTCGCCGGCACGCTCATTTCCGCCGGCGTGGGCTACCTGGTCCTGTTCCGTACCAACCGCAGTGCTCGCGAAAACACCGTGTTCCTGGTCATGATGTACGTCATCGGCGCCGGCTGGGGCCTCATCCTATCCGCCTTCGGCCTCTAATGTAGGCCTAAAAAACGGGCTTCAAAAAAGCCATGCTCGGCGCCTACACAATGCGGCGACGCATGGCATTTTGAAGCCCGTTTTTTGTTGAGCCATGGATCCTGAGTGCTTACACCGCTCAAAACAAAAAGGCAGATTTCCGGACATGTCCCGAAAATCTGCCTTGGTTAGCGCAGCAGATTGGTGAGGTTGCGTTTAAAGCGGGATCGGTCTTCGCTGGTAAATGCCGCCGGTCCGCGGGTACGACCGCCAGCGCGGCGCACCTTCTTTTCCTCGTGACGAATAAACAGCTGCATGTCGATGGTCGCCTTATCGTAGACGCGCCCGCGCACGCCGATGGCGGCGGCATCGCGTCCGAGCACCATGCTCGCCAGGCCAATGTCCTGCGTCACGACCACGTCGCCAGCCTGCAGGCGCTCGATAATGGCAAAGTCGGCGCTATCGGCTCCCACACTCACATCGAGCGTCGTGACCCAAAAGCCCCGACGCGCATGCTCGGCGTCGCGCGGGTCGTCGCGGCGAATGTGGCGTTCCAGGTTCTGCGTGCTGTTGCCGGCGATAACGACGGCGACGCCCGCCCTTCGCGCGCAGTCGATCGACTCGCGCGTAACCGGGCAGGCGTCGGCATCAATAAAGAGCGTTCTTGGCATCTAGTGCACCAGTTTGCCAAACTGAATGGCGCGGACGATGAGCGTCACGCCAAACACCAGGAGCGCGACGCCGCTAAAGATGACGAGCATCTTTGCCGACCACAGCGGATAGATAAACACGAACATGCCGGCGATGATGGAGAGCGCGCCGCTCAGGATGGCGAGGGCGCGGTTGGCGGAAAGCTCGGACTCCAGAATGGACATGACGCCCTCGACGATCCAGCCAAAGCCGGCGACGACCACTACAAGCGTGGTGAGCGTCGCGGTCGAGAAGGCCTGGTTGCGCAGGATTATGACGCCGCCCAGAATGATGAGCAGGTTGGAGATGATGCTCGTAACGCGCCAGCCGGTGGGCAGCAGCGGCTCGAAAACAGCGGTAAACAGCCTGATCGCGGCCGTGATCACAAAGTAGAAGCCCAAGACGGTCGTTAGGAAGACGAGGGACTTGGCGGGCGCAAACAGCAGTGCGATGCCGGCGACGAGCGCCAAGACGCCCGTGATGGCGTAAATCCAGCGCACGGCCTTGACGGCCTTGCCTGCCATGCTTTTCTCGTCAAATCCAAACGCGCTCGATTGCTTGTCATCGTTCTTAAAGATGCCCATGATGTCTCCTTTCGTGCGGCGTAAGCCGTAGCTCTTGCAACCAGTATCGCCCAAGGGCGCCGTCGCGTGGGGCAGGAAGGGCGAATGGGAGCCTCACCTTCCCGAATTGTTATCTTTGGTCCCGTTTGGATGTGGGATATTCAACAGATGTAGAACATTGCGGCTCTGTTCGTTATTGCCTACGTATTAGGTTAGATTTTCTAAAGGACAATTGGCTTTTATTGAGGGGTCCCTATGAACGAAACAGTTCCCGCGGCGCCGGTAAGCGCTGAGTCGATGGCAAAGCAGGGTTGCGAAAAGCTTGGCCTGGACACGTTTGACGCGCTGGTCCGCCGCGCCCGCACGTGCCGCCGATTTGACGAGTCCATGCGCGTACCGCGCGAGTTTTTGCTCGAGCTGGCGGAGCTGGCGCACCTGGCTCCCTGTGGTGCCAATGCTCAGCGCCTGCGCTTTCATGTGGTGAGCGGTGCCGAGGACTGCGCGCGCGTATTTGATGAGCTCGCGTGGGCCGGTGCACTCAAGGACTGGCCGGGTCCCGATGAGGGCGAGCGCCCGACCGGCTACATCGCGATTCTTGCCGAGCGCGCTGTTCCGGGTAAGCCCGCCGCGCCCATCACCGAGGTCGACACGGGCATTGCCGCCCAGACGATGATGCTCGCCGCCCGCAGCGCCACGCCCGAGGTGGCGGCCTGCATGTTCAAGGCCTTTACGCCCCGTGCAATCGACGCCATGGGGCTCGATAACGACAGATACGAGCTCAAGTTGATCATGGCTTTTGGCGTGCCAGCCGAGACACAGGTGATCGACGCGATCGACTCCAACCCGGATGGCTCTATCAATTACTGGCGCGATGAGGCGCAGGTGCATCACGTGCCCAAGCGTCCGCTTGCCGACGTACTGCTGTAGTTGCGCTTCGTTGCGGCGCGATCCGGCGGTAAAACCACCACAAAGGTGCCTGTCCCCTTTGTGGTGGTGCGAGGGGAGGGCGTGTGGCCGATCTGTATTTGGTGCGGCATGGGCAGACCGAGCTCAATGTGAAAAACATTTTGCAGGGCTGGCACGATTCGCCGTTGACGGCGCGCGGGCGCGAGCAAGCGCTGGCGACGCGTGCGGCGTTCGAGGACCGCGGCGTGACCTTTGACCATGTGTATTCGTCTCCGTTGGGGCGGGCGCGGTGTACGGCCGAGCTGATCGTTGGCGAGGGCCGTTCCATAGAGCTGGTCGATGACCTGCGCGAGTGGCATTTGGGTTCGTTGGAGGGCACATCAAACCGCGAGATGCCGGCGCAACCTTGGGGTGATTATCCGGTTGCCTTTGGTGGCGAGTCGGAAAGCGAGCTTCGCGCACGTATGGTCGCGGCGCTGTCCCGCATCATGGCCCGGCCCCGGCACGACTGCGTGCTGGCCGTCTCCCACGGCTCAGCCTGCCAGGAGTTTCTTAGATGCGTGACTGGCGGGGGAGAGCAGCCCGACAACGGTGCCGTGCTTCATTTTGGCTATCGCGACGGGGCGTTTTCGCTCTTGGGTTGGTAACAAACGAAAGGACCCCCTATGAATAAAAACCTGTATCTGGTCCGTCATGGACAGACGATATTTAACCTCAAGCGCATTATTCAGGGCTGGAGTGACTCGCCGCTTACGCAGCTGGGATGCGACCAGGCGGCGCGCGCTGGCATGTTTTTGCGTGCGCGCGGCATTGAGCCCGACCACGCCTACACCTCCACACTTCATCGCACCGAGCAGACTATCGCCAACTTGTGGCCGGGCTTGGCGTACGAGCGCCTGGACGGCCTGCGTGAGTGGTTCTTTGGCGACTTTGAGGCCGAGCGCGTGATGCTCATGCCCGAACGCCCGTGGCGCGACTTCTATCGCCAGTTTGGCGGCGAGGGCCAGATGCAGGTTCGCGAACGCATGGTCGCGACGTTGACCGAGCTTATGCAGCGTCCGGACCATACGTGCGTGCTCGCGGTGAGCCATGGCTCGGCTATCAAGGAGTTCATGGATCACGTGAAGGGCGCGGCGGCAGACGAGCGCGACCGTGTGCCGGGCAACTGCTCGGTGTTGCACTTTACGTTTGATGATGCGACGGATACGTTTGAACTGGTTGAGATCTTTACGCAGGAAGACTACGCGCGCGAGCTGGGGCTAGAGCCGCTCGTGGCGGCGGCAGGCCCGCAGCGCGGGTAGCGCAGGCGTGGCGGTGCGGGTCGCCGACATCATTGCTCGATGTGAAAGGGGCGGGGATGCATGCGCATGTATCCCCGCCCCTTGTTTGTTGGGCTACGAGTCTTTGTTCTGGGCGTTTAGACTCTGCTAGAACCGCGAGATCTGGTGAGTGAGCAGGCCCGTCGGGACCTGCGGTGCGCCGCCGGTGACCTGCGCGGCGGGGAATAACGCGGCCACGGTAAAGTTGAACGGCTCCTTGCCGGTGTACGTTCCGGCGGCACGGGCCTCATCGGTTAGCATCTGCGATGCCCCAGCCAGTGCGGCGGCATAGGCGGGGTCGTCGGCCAGTGCCGGCTCCGGTGCCTGATCGAGCATAGCGCGGATGGCTCCGACGGCATCCTCGCGCTTGACCTCCCACACACGGTGCGTAATGCCGGCGGGGTCGGTGACGGCATAGAGCGAAGCGCCCTCTTTGGCGGCGCCGAGGATGATATCCATGACGGGCGAGGCTTCGTAGGCGAGCGACACGGGGCGCGGCTGAACTTTGAGTTCGGCGATCGCGTGCGCAGCGGCGAGTGCGTCGACGTTCTCGGCGGCAGTCTCGCCACTGCCTGTTAGCACGTTAACCGGGCAGATCGCCACAACGCCCGTCACGCGCCCCGGCTCCCCCGAGCATTCGTACACGTAATACGCTGCACCCGGATCTTTGAGCATCAGGCCATCGGCAATGGCTCCGCGCAGAGCATCGTTGCCGCTCAGGATGCTGCCCATTGCAGGCAGCGCTTCGAGTACGCGGTCCTGAGCCGGGCGGATGCAGGGAAATGGAAGTGCTTTCATGGGCGGTCCTAACGCGCGAGTCGGTTTGTTCGCGGCTTATTATGCCTCAACTTGGCTATCCGCGCCCCAGAGCGTGTTGTCGGCAAGCGCGATGAGTACGTTCTGGCAGCGAACGATATCGGCGTGAGGCACATGTTCGTTGGGCTTGTGCGCGAGCGCTAACGAGCCGGGGCCGTAACTCATGCAGTTTCGGTTGCCTGTCTTGCCGGCAATGACGGCGGTGTCGGTGTAGCCGGTAAAGAAGCCGACGGTCGTGTCCGTGCTCGTCACGTCATCGGCGGCACGCTTGAGCGCGGCTAGAAGAGGAGAGCCCGGGTCGCGCTCGATGGCGGGGCGGTCGCCCGTCACGGTATAGCTTCCATGGCAGCCGGGGATCGCGGCTTCGGCGCCGGCGATGGCCTTCTCGACCATGCGCGTCGCGGCGGCCGTTTCGGTCGGCGGGGTCAGGCGCATGTCGACCCAGACCTTGGCGTGGTCGGGCACAACATAGGGGCGATAGCCGCCCTCGATCTGTCCAAACGTGATAGTCGAGGGCCCCAGCTCGTCATGCGCGGGCAGCGCCCCGAACGCATGGCGCAGCGCGCACACGACCTCGGCCATGGCGGCGACGGCATCCGCGCCCTTCCAGGGCTGGCTCGCGTGCGCCGTGACGCCAGTCATCTCAATCTCGAACCATGTGCGTCCCTTGTGCGCCACCTGAATCTGTCCATCGGTGGGCTCGGTGTCCAGTACCCATTCGCGCGAGCCGACCCAGCCGGCGTCGATGGCCGCCTCGGAGCCGCGCATAAAGTCTTCCTCGTCGACCGAGCAGATGAGCGAAAAGCCGCGGCGGGGCAGCGCGCCATCCGCCGCCACGCGCTCGAGCGTATGGACCAGTGCAGCAATGGCGCAGGCCAGGCCACCCTTCATATCGCAGGCACCGCGGCCATAGAGTTTATCGTCACGCACGATTGCTCCGAGCGGCGGAATGCCTGCGTCCCAGCCGTCTCCCAAGGTGACGGTATCCATGTGGCAGATGTAGACGAGCCGTGGCTCGTCGCTCAAACCGGGCACGGCGACCATAAGGTTGCGGCGTCCGGGGAGCACCTCGATCTCCTCAATCTGCACGGCATCGAGTGTCGGGTGGTTCAACCGTGTCAGCCGTTCCTCAGCCAGCGCTTTGATATATCGCTCAATTTCATCCTCATATGCGCCCGGGTCCGAGCTGTCGATCCGCACAAGCTCCCGCGCAAGTCGCCAGGCAAAGTCCTCATCAACCATATGAAACCTCACAATCAGTCTGCTTTCCAAACCGATTGTAGGTCTCCTAAGGGATTTGTGACGTGCGCGCAGCAGCATTTACCGTTCGCAGGCCGAGCCGGCGCGTTTGCCGTCCGAGCGGGTTCACAGGCGACGCAGTGGGTACGTAGCCGTTATGGACGACATGCTGTGCGACATATCTGCCTTTCGGTATCACCGGATACCTCCACAGGTCTTGGCGATAATGCCGGACCTGCCCGATTCTGTAGACGATCCGCGCAGGGAGCGCCTTTGCGAGCATCCGCTCGTCGCGCATTTTCTGGGCACCCCGTTACACGTTTTGGCGCAGGGCAGCTGCGGACGTAAGGGCGATCGCATTGTCAGACATGTTTGGAACGGGGAGAGGCCGTTTGATTCCATGCGGCAGACAGAGTTTGGCCTCGATGTCGCGTCCCCACTCTTTACCCTGTTGACCCTGGCTTCCTCGGTCTCAAACGAGCGTCTAATCATGTGCATGTATGAGATGTGCGGCACCTTTGCTGTGTGCAAGATTGCGCCTCGGGTAAAGTCGGCGCTTAAGCAGGCATACGGGGATCGGTGGGGCGACGCGCGGCTGGGCTGGGAAAACGTAAAGGATGTCTCGGGGAATCCAACAGACTTGTGGAAACGAGCTCCCTTGATCGAGCTCTCTGAACTTACGGAGTTCGCCAATAAGATCCAGGGACTCCGCGGTGCTAAATCGTTCATACGCGCCGCGAAATGCATTACGGGGGTGGCAGCATCGCCGCTCGAGGTCCAGGCTTCGATGCTATTTGGCCTTACGAGGTTGCGCGGCGGCGAAGGGCTGCGCCTTACCAATAACGTTGAGATTCGTATGACGCGCAGCGCCCGCCTGATTTCGGGACTTGATAGGCGCTATGCCGATATCCTGCTGGCAAATAAGGACGGCAGCCGAGAGTGCCTTGTTGAATGCCAAGGTAAAGCTATTCACGGATCCATAGAATCCAAGATCGCGGACTCCGATCGAACGACTGCCCTGCAAGCGATGGGATATCCCGTCGTTCTGATGACTTATGGTCAGCTGGCCGACTCCGATGCCTTCCGCGTGGTGATGGAGCTCATCATGTCCTATCTCGATGCGCCGTTGAAAGACAAGACACCGCGGCAGCAGGAGCTTGAACGGCGGCTTCGTGAGGAGATTTTTATCGATTGGGCGGGAATGTAGTCGTGCGGGTGGAGAACGGTCGCGCGAGCTAGAGTTTTGGGCGCGAAAAAGGCTTCGGTTTCGTCTTGGAAGGGCTTTAATAATGCTACTCAGAACAAGTTGTTTCGGAAAATGGACAGTCAACTTGGACGTGGTATACAGAGATCAATTATTACCTACTAAAGCCCCTGATAAAGCCGTTTATCAAAGCGGATGCGCTCAGTAATTTGGGTATGACTGTCGATTATCCGAAACAACTTGTTCTGGGTAGCATTTTTAAAACCAGCCGGAGCAACGAAATCGGCCCCCGTTTCGTGAAAACGGGGGCCGAATGGGCTTCGTGACCTGCCTGGCAGGCTTGGGCCGGCGCTATTTGATCACGCGCACGCGATACATCGACGGAATCTGCTTGAGCGCCTCGATGGTGCTGCTGTCCAGGTGCTCGTCGGTGTCGAACATGGTGTAGGCGTTCTCGCCGGCGGACTCGTTGGTCATGCGCTGCACGTTGGCGTTGTCCTTGGCAAGAATGGCCGTGATCTGGCCGATCATGTTGGGCACGTTGGCGTGCAGGCAGGCGATGCGGCTCGCGGCGCGCGCCTTGCCCATGCTGCAGGCGGGGTAGTTGACGCTGTGCGCGATGTTACCGTTCTCCAGATAATCCTTGAGCTCGCTGATGGCCATATCGGCGCAGTTGGCCTCGGCCTCGCCGGTGCCGGCGCCCGAGTGCGTGGTGATAAACGTGTTGGGCATCTTGACAGTCTTAGGCGTGGCAAAGTCGCAGCTAAACCAGCTGAGCTTGCCTGCGCGCAGGGCGGCGTCGACGGCGTCCTCGTCAATGATGGTTTCGCGTGCGTAGTTGATGAGCACGGCGTCGGGTGCCAGCAGGTTAATCTGCTCGGTGCTGATCATGCCGATGGTGTCGGCCTTGCTGGGCACGTGCACGGTGAGGTAGTCGCAGCCGCGGCAGAGGTCCTCGAGCGTGCCCACGCGCTGCACCTCGCGGCTCAGCACCCATGCGTGCTCAACGGAAATGAACGGATCGTAGCCGTAGACATCCATACCCAGATCGACGCAGGCGTTGGCGACCTTGGAGCCCACGTTGCCCAGGCCGATGACGCCGATGCGCTTGCCCTTGAGCTCGCGGCCCACAAAGGCCTTCTTGGCTTTCTCGGCATCGACCTGGATCTCGGGGTCGTCGGCGTTGTCGCGCACCCAGTTCATCGACTGCACCACGCCACGGCTCGAAAGCACCAGCATGCCCAGGACGAGCTCCTTGACGGCGTTGCTGTTGGCGCCGGGGGAGTTAAAGACGACGACGCCCTTCTTGGCGTACTCCTCGACGGGGATGTTATTGACGCCGGCGCCGCAGCGGGCGATGGCGCGGATACCCTCGGGCAGCTCGTAGCCGTGCAGGTCGGTGGAGCGCATCAGGATGGCGTCGGCCTCCTCGGCGGTGTCCACAAATTCGTAGCCCTCGCCAAACTCGACTTTGCCGTCTTTAGTGATGTCGTCGATGGTCTTAATCTTACGCATGGAAAAACTCCTTAGCAGGTTTGGTTTAAACAGGTGGTTTGAAGTGGCTGGTCGGCCCGCGCGTTGCGGGCTAGTTAGATCGCGGACTCAAACTATGCTGTGCTTCGAAGTCCTTCATGTACGAGGCCAGGGCCTGCACGTCTTCCATGGTTACGGCGTTGTAGACGCTGGCGCGCATGCCGCCCACCAGGCGATGGCCCCTGACGTTTTGAATCTGGTGTTCGGCCGCGCCTGCGACAAAGGTCGCATCGAGCTCGGCGTCGCCGGTGCGGAAGGTGACGTTGGCGATGGAGCGACTGTCGGCTTGCGTGGTGCCATGGAAAAGCTCGCTGTGCTCGAGCAGGTCGTAGAGCAGGTTGGCCTTGGCCCAGTTGCGCTCGGCTATGGCGGCAAGTCCACCGGTCTGCTCCACCCAATGGAACACCTTGCCGCACACGTAGATGCCAAAGGTGTTGGGCGTGTTGAGCATGGAACCCTTGGCGGCCTGGGTCTTAAGGTCCAGGTACTGCGGCGTCTGCGTAAAGGCGGGGCCATCTGCGATGAGGTCGTCGCGCACGATGACCACGGTCACGCCCGCGGCGCCGGCGTTTTTCTGCGCGCCGGCGTAGATGAGTCCGTAGCGCTCAACGTCGAGCGGCTGCGACAGAAAGCAGCTCGAGACATCGGCGACTAGCGGCACGTCGCCGCAGTTGGGCAGCTCGTGGAACATGGTGCCAAAGATGGTGTTGTTTTGGCAGATGTAGACGTAGTCGAGCCCGTCGCCCGCGGCCTCGGCGGCAATGCGCGCGTTGACGTCGGACATGGTGGGAATGCGGTCGAAGTTGGTGTCCTCGGAGCTCGCGAGCAGCATGACCTCGCCGTACTTGGCGGCCTCCTTGTACGCCTTGTTGGCAAAGTTGCCGGTCACGACGTAGCCGGCGCGGCCGCGGCGCATGAGGTTCATGGGGATGCCCGCAAACTGCAGCGTGGCGCCGCCCTGCAAAAACAGGACACGGTAGTTGTCGGGGATGCTCAGCAGGCGGCGCAGGGTTGCCTCGGCGTCGTCGATGATCTGCTGGTACATGCTAGATCGATGGCTCATCTCGAGCACGGACATGCCGCAACCGCGGTAGTCCATCATCTCGTCGGCGATCTCGGCGAGCACGCTTGTGGGCAGCGCGGCCGGGCCAGCTGAGAAGTTGTGCACACGTGCCATCTTCTAGTTCCCCTCGTAGTCGTTTGAACGTTCGGGATACTTTAGCACAGTGGAGCGCCAGGCGCGACCGCATCACGGTAAAACTCGAGTGCGCCGCTATGATTTACAGGATGGTTACATGGGGGAGGGCGGTCGTTAGGTCTATATCACCGGGATATACCGTGACAAATACTCCTTGAGCGCCGTATTGCACACATAGAGATACGTTCCCAGCATACCGCGCGTCATGAGAACGTAGTAGGCGTTGACGATGATCTTTCGCAGGTCATCGTCGCTCGCCTTTTTCTTTGCGACGGCATCTTTAAAGTTCGCTTTGTTAACGCAGACGGCTCCTATATCGGTGTCGTAGTAAATGTCGGGACCCAGAATTACGAATCCATAATTGAGGTCGTAGCCCTGCACCGTGTGGATGCATCCGACTTCGTTGACGGCGTTGGCGGAGTTAACCCAATCCTTTTGGGTTGAGTTCCAGCGTTTGGGGATACCCTCGATGACGATGTCGAACGCGTCTTTGTGTTTCTTCGTTTCCCACTTCCACGCAAAGCCTGCTGTCATGCGGGATAGGCCAACTTCTATTTCCTTGGCTTGCTGCAGGGAGCAGAAGTCTTCAAATCGATCGGCGATTCCAAACTGGTATCTGGGGATATCGCTGTCTGGATCGCCGGCTCGAGAATCGTAAGGCTCCGATGAAAAGAGCTCGTTGAACTTCATGCCGGTATGCATGTACGCCTTGTTGTCGAGTAAGTCGTAGACAAAATCGAGATATTCATCGCCACCGCGTACGCGCATTTGTGTGCTTAGGCTGAACTCTTCAGTTTCAACGCCCGCTTCTTCGAGCTGATTGAGTCGCTGCTCAAGGCCGTCTCGATTGAGTCCGGATGCGCGAACCTGCTGTTTGGGGTCGTAGAACAGATACGCTTTGTCACAGCATTTGAATATCCAGTCAACATGGCTGCTCGTGCGTGGAAGGCCGAGGCGGTCGCAGGTGTTGTAAAAAGCCCCGATGCCGGCGCCGGCGGTCAAGCAGTTTCCCAGTCGGTGTGCCTCGTCGACAAGCAGGATGTCATACCGATTCTTTTTGGTAACATCACTGGGGGTCAGGATATCTCCGGGCTTTAACCCAGGAAGGAAGTGCGTGAGCCTTTTGAGCGTTTTGCTCAGAGACTCCATGGGTGTCACGAAACCGACCCGCAGGCCGGATAGCTTGGGTTCGTTTTTGATTTTGAACATGAGGCTTATGGCAAGGATGGTTTTGCCTGTTCCGGGCGCGCCGTTTACGACGGTTACGCGTTTCTTCTTGGGGCTGCCGTGCTCAACGTCTTTCTGTTCCTGCTCGAGACGCTTGTAAATCGTCTCAATCGTTTCATATTGATCGGGTGTGAGCGTTTTGAAAGGCGAAAATTTAAACAGGTCAGTGTTCTCGAGCTCTTCGATGGGGTGAATTGCATAGTTTTCTTCGCGTAGTTTTGTCCATAGCGTTCGGAACTTCTGGCGGTACTGAGGTCGCTCAAAGTAATCGAATTGGGCATAGCCATTGTTGCCATTGGTTACCTGGTATTTTTCGTCAGCGCAGAACAGTTCGATGAGCCTGTTTTCAAACTCAAATGTCGCCGACTGATTGAAGGTTGGGTTGTCGATCAGTAGTGTTCGATCGAAATCCTTGTCCACGTTTGCGGCGTGTTGCTTCATGCGGCGTTGATAGTTGGTTGTTTGGCCAATGTATGCTGTCTTCTTTTTACTGTTGGTCAGGATGTAGAGAACAGGCCAGCTCTCGTCATGGTGAGCCCCGGGCTCTGGCGTGCCAAAGTCTTGTAGCGATTCGCTTGCCTCGAAGGGCTTGGGTAGGGGAAGCGTGTATTGCCGAAGGGCGAACTCGCTACTCACGGTGTTTCGCCTTTCTGTATTCATTGGATGATGCGTCGACGGGGTAGCGCTCACCATTGCGCTTGAGCTTGGACGAAAGCGCCGCTGACAGGTCGATTTCATTTAAATCTGCGAAACGCAGAAGGAAAAGGAGCGTGTCGGCGACCTCGTCTTCGATGGCTTGGCGTTGCTCGGTGTCTTCGAACATTTCTGCAATGCGCTCGTCGCTCATAAAACGAAAGAGTTGGAGGAGCTCGGAGGACTCAGTTGTCATGCCGATGGCGAGTTCCTTTGGCGTGTGATATTTGCGCCATTCGCGCGCATCACAAAAGTCCCTGACTTGTTCCGTCATGGCATCGAGCTTGTCCATCGTTCGCAACCTCCCTTATGTTCATTGATTTATTATGGCCGTATCTGGGATTTATTGCACATCATTTGGGCGTGCGGTTTGTTCGGTCGCGATTGTCCAGCAGGAGGTTTCGCCATGAAGATCGAAGTTGATGTAGACCAGCTGCGCGAGAGCCTGCTCGACCGCGCGGGGAGCGCGGCGGGCGTGGGTTTTCCTGCTGCCATGCTCGACATGATGGATATCGAGGATGAGTCCCCTCAAGAGCTTCTAGACCGAGCCGAACGCGAAGGCCTCGACCTCCGCGACTTTGCCGTCGACGATGACTAAGGTAGCTAATTTGGGATGGGGCGTCTGCACCCGCAGCTGCGCGAAAATGCACGATAAGCCGGCGCAATGGAGCCTAATGACCTCGCGACGGTTCTGTTTTGACTGCACGCTGGCTAAGTGAGTAGACTTTTTTGGAAATCCTGAACACCCGACAAATTTGCTTCAACAAACCCGCAGGTCACAGACTTGTGCTTTGGTGACGTGGTCGGCGATTCGACAAAAGTCTACTCACTTAGTTTTGAGAGACGCTAATTGTCCGCAACGAGACCCCAGCCGGGGCGATTGATGCTCAAGAGTGGCCAATTCGGGACGGCTGCCCCGCCCCTCTTAGGGACAAGGCAGGGGTTGCGGTGACTTTGCGCACAAAAAATGCTGGGGGTAAGACCCCGGCTCTTGAAGGCCCCTCTTTTTGGAGGGTACCGATTTCTTTATAGCATGAGATCGGACGGCTTTCAAATGGCGCCATGTGGATGGGATGGCGCGCCTGATAAAGCCCTCAATGAATGGCATCTGGCTAACGTTCGTGATATAAAGAAGTCGGTCATCTCAAAAGAGAAGGCTTCCAAGTACCGGGGACGTTTTCCCCGGCTTTTTCATTTCGGTGTCAATTTAAATGTATTTCAACCCATTCCCCTCAATAAGTTGCGGTGGAATAGGGACTGAAATGGCTGTTCAAAAGCCTATTCAATCCCTATTTCACCGCAAGTTATGGGTGGGGATGGCTACGGCGCTAGGGTGGCGATGACGGCTTCGTCGCCGGCGTATATGAGGGTGTTGCCGTCGGGGATGATGGTTTGGCCTTCGCGCTTGAGCATCACCACAATAAATGGGTGCTTGCCTTGCGGCACGTCGCGCAGGCGCTGGCCGGCCAGGCGACCGTGGGGAGTCACGGTGACCTCGCGCAGCGTAATCTCGGCACGCTCCTCAAACGTCGGGGCGGCCATCACCAACAGGTCGCCTTCTTCAATTACGGTATCACCGTTGGGCAGCACGGGATGCGCGCCATCGCGCAGCACCAGGACCACGAGCATGTCCGTCGCACTGCCAATATCGGCGAGCGAGCGACCGGCAAACGGATGGCCCGCGCCCACCTTGAGCTTGACAAATGACATGCCGTCCTCGTCGCGGTAATCGTTAAACGTACGGCGCACGTCACCTTCCGCGTCGATCATATCGAGCTTCTTTGCCACCGACGGTAGCAGCGAACCTTGCGCCACAATGCTCGATACGGCAATCACAAAGACCAGGTCAAACAGGTCGTGACCGCCGGGAACACCGGCCACCACGGCAAAGAGGCTAAAGACGACCGAAGCCGCGCCGCGCAGGCCCGCCCAGCTTACGAGCGCGACCTGGCGAGGGTTCGTCTTAAAGGGCGCCAGGAGCACACCGACGGCGATGGGGCGGCTCACGAAGAGCATAAACGCCATAAGTGCCAGGCCCGGCAGCAGCATTTGCGGCAGGCGGGCGGGCGTCACGAGCAAGCCGAGCAAAAAGAAGATGGTCATCTCGGCCATCTCGGTGAGGGTGTCAAAGAAGTGCGCCATCTCGACCTTGCCGGTGATGTCGCTCGCACCCAGCACGATGCCGGCAAGGTAAACGGCCAAAAAGCCGTTTCCGCCCAGATAGCTCGGCAGCGCGTAGGCGACGATCGCCACGGCGAACAAGAAGATGGTCTGCGCGCCCTCGGCTGTTGCGTGCGCGCGCTCGATCAGGCGGCCTGATGCCCAGCCGATGACAAGGCCCAGGCCCACGCCTAGGATGATCTGCTTGGCCAGCAGCACGGGGATGTTAATGTCGCCGCCGGCCGCGAGTGTGGCGAGCACGGCGGTGAGCATATAGGCGACGGGATCGTTGGAGCCCGATTCGACCTCGAGCAGCGAGTCGGTGCCACCTTTCAGCGACAGGCTATGCTCGCGCAGCACGCTAAAGACGCTCGCCGCATCGGTCGACGCCACGACCGAGCCCAGCAGCAGACCGCCGATCCAGTCGAAGCCCAGTACAAAGTGCGCGAACGCGCCGGTGATGCCAGCGGTGATGACGACGCCGAGCGTGCTCAGCAGCACCGCGGGCACGGCGACAGGTTTGGCACGGTCGATGTTGGTGTTAAAGCCGCCGTAGAACATGATGAACAGCAGCGCCGTGCTGCAGACGGTTTCGGTGAGCGCGTAGTCGCTAAAGTCGATGTGCGCCGGACCGTTGACGCCCAGCAGCATGCCCAGCGCGATAAAGATGAGCAGGGTGGGGAAGGGGAGCTTTTTGCCGACGGGTTTGATGGTCAGGCACAGAATAATGACGAGGCCGATAAAAAGAAGTATCTGGTTCATGGATAGTGTCCGCTCCTGGGTGGTTGGCGTGGCACGGTCAGTTGTCTGCGGTTATTTGTACCCAAAGATGGTGGGTTTATGGGCCTGGACTGCGGGCGTGCGCATTTTCGACACGAGGCTGCGACGCGAGCGTCGCTGGTTGGGGCGCTGGGCTAGACGGCGTGGCGTGAGCGGTGCGGGTTGACGGGCGTGCGCTGGCGACCGTTGACGGTATGCAACCCTTTCCAGCTTTATTGCAACGGAGTACAATGGGTAACGTTTAAGTTCAACTTGAAGTTTTAGCCGTGGCATCGGGCTTCGGCCGTAATGCAGGGAAAGGCGTTCCATGGCGATTTATGTGACATCCGATGCTCACGGGCACGTGCGCGCGCTGGACGAGGCCCTTTCCAAGATTTCGCTGACGTCCGAAGACACGCTGTATGTGCTGGGCGACATGATCGATCGCGGACCCGATCCGGTTGGCGTTATTAAGCTCGTGCGCTCGCTGCCCAACGCTCGCGTGCTCAAGGGCAATCACGAGCAGATCATGCTCGACGCCATCATCGGTCAAGATCCGCTCGATGCCGAGACCTGGGATATCAACGGCGGTTGGACTACCCGTCAGCAGCTCAACGATATGGAATTTGAGGCGTACGAGGAACTCGTGCGTTGGATGGCGACGCTGCCGCTCTACGCGGTGGCCGAGACTGACGAGCGTCCGTACCTGCTGGTACATGCCGGCATCCAGACCGAGGCGGCCCGGGCGTTTTTGTTTGAACATGGGGTTGATTGTGCCGATGGTACGGGGGCGGTGGATGCCGATCGCGAACTGCTGAAGCAGATGCTTGCCGTGCAGTCGTCCGATGACCTGCTGTGGATTCGTCACGGCTATTGGGATGCGCCGACGGGGCTGCTTTCTGCCGAGGGCAAGGGTCCGGTCGTGGTGAGCGGCCACACGCCCACGGTGTCGCTTGGGCGTTATTGCGAGGTGGGCGGTCTGGCGGGGCTCGATGAGGAGTCGGGCCGCGGGCGGATCGTGCGCCTGGGCGGCGAGGACACCGCCGGCGTGCCCGACCGCATCGACATCGACTGCGCCGCCGCCACTGGCTCCGAGTTCGGCCGCGTCGGGATCCTGCGCCTGGACGACGGGGCCGAGTTCTACGCAAACATTCTTCCTGGCGAGTGATTACGCAAGAGGTAGCTAATTTGGGACGGGGCTTTTTTGACTACTTTTGCCCTTCTGTCCGCTAATTGATTTTTCTGGGACGGGGATTAAATAAGGCTCTGTTAGACCAGGATTGACATGCCGACCTGCCGGCTATCTCGCCGTCTCCCCGTCGGGCGCCGGCGTCTTGACCCTCATCTCGAACGGCATCCCGCCCTCCCGGACGAGCGCCCTGAGGAACGCGTTGACGGCGGTGGACATGGACAGGCCGAGCTCGTCCAGGATGGCCGTGGCCTCCCTCTTGACCTCCGGGTCGATGCGGATCGTCGTGGCCGGTATGTTCGACGGCATGGCCTCACCCCTCCTCGTGTATCGCGGTGCGACCATTCTACCGCCTCTATGCGGCGGGCGCGGCCCAGTAGTCCATGTAGGGCGGCTCCACGTTGAACATGTCGCGGACGCGGCTCCTGCAGACGCCGTGCGCGAGCTGCCGCGCGACCGTGCGCCCGGCGGCGCCGGAATCGGTCGCCATGAAGGTTCGGCACCACCTGAACCAGGCGAGGTAGGCATCGAGGTGCTTCGTCGACACGCCCTTGAACGGCTCCATGAAGGCGCCGAGGAGCGAGTGGACGGCGTTGATCCGGTTGATGGTTCCCCCGGAGCGGTCCTTGGGGTCGTAGGCCGCGTGCGCGGCGACCTCGAGCTCGGCGAGGACGCCGACGTAGGCGGCCGCCCTGTCGGTCGCGACGACCGAGCCGGCCGCGATGCGGCCCCTCAGCGCGTCCATGGCGCGCTCCCTCGAAAGGGCGCCCCGCCCCGTGACCTCGAGGAACGTCTCGTTCGAGTCGTTCACGCCGGTCATGACGCAGATCCGCTCGCGCGACAGCCCGCGTCTGTGCACCTGCTTGCCGCGGTGCCGGGAGGGGCGCGGCATCGTGAACGACCCCTTCGCGTGGTTGCCCTTGAGCGACTCGGGGAAGTAGGTCTCGTCGAGCTCGCAGCCGCAGCCCCTCTCGACCCTGAACGAGGGGGAGTAGGCCGAGAGGCACTCGATCAGCCTGTGGCGCATGGTGTAGGCGGTCTTGAGGCAGACACGGCAGCGCCTCGCGCATTCGCGCAGGGGCAGCATGAGCGCGAAGCACTCGGCGTAGGCCATCCAGGTCTCCTTCGGGAGCTTGCTCGTCCCCAGGATGCGCTCGCTGCCCATGCCGAAGGTCCTGCCGCAGCCCCGGCAGAGGTAGCGCTGCTCGCCGTTCCTCGATTTGCCCTTCTTCACGACCGCGGCGGACCCGCAGCGCGGGCAGCGCTCGATTTCGTAGGCGGAGCCGGCCGCGTCGTCGAACGCCGCCGCGCGGATCACGTCCCTGACGGACTCGATAGCGCGGCGGCGCTCGGTCTTGCTGAGGTTCGCCATGCCCTTCTTGAAGTTGAGGACCAGGTCTTCGGCGTTCATGCTGCCCCCATCGCCGCGCGTCTACAGGGCTAACGATATGGCACCGTGGGGACACATGTATGTCAATCCTGGTCTAACAGAGCCTTAAATAATCATTTGGCTGCCCGCTGACTAAGTGAGTAGACTTTTTTGGAAATGCCGAGCACCCAACATATTTGCCTCAATAAAACCGCAGGTCACAGACTTACGGTTTGTCGGTGTGGTTGGGGGTTCGGTAAAAGTCTACTCACTTAGTTTTGCGTGATGCATATTGCCCGCAACGAGACCCCAGCCGGGGCGATTCCATCGCAAATTCCGGCGACCGGGGGCAGCTAATTAGGCGCCGTATGGGTTGCGGTCGCGTTCGATGCGCTGGCGGATGTGGGTGTACTCGATAATCAGCAGCACCAGGAGTAGGGCCATGATGGTTAGGTAGCTCGCCACAGCGCCCATCAGACCCAGCAGCTTAATCAGGATCAACGGCAGCACCACGCTTACGGCGAAGCAAATCAGGTAGATCTTGGTGACGTCGCCGGCGTGGCGCAACACCGTGATGATGGCGTAGATAAAGTCGATTGCCGCGGTGATGCCGCCGGCGACAACCATCAGCAGCGCCAGCGTGCGGTAGCGCTCAAAGTTAAGGCCGTACATAAAGCTCATGATGGGGATGCCGGGGCCTGCCATAAATGCGGCGCACGCTCCGGTAATGACCACGATCAGTGCCATAACGGCAATAATAATCAGGTCAAAGCGGCGACGCTTACGCGGATTCGCCCAAATGCTCGACAGACGCAGGAGCTGCGGTTTATAGATAAATCCGATGCTCAGCAAAATAGCCTGCGCCGGAAAGAACAGGGCATTAAAGTACAGCTGATACTTGTAGGCCAGCGTACCTTCCATCACAAACTTGGGCATGCTCTCGATAAGGTTGAACAGGAACAGCGCGCCAAAGAGCGGGGCGCACTGGATAAACAGGTGGCCGACCTCGCGCAGACTCATGCGGCGTGATTTTTCGGTTTCGAGCAGGGCGAGCGGGGCGGTGACCAGCACGAGCGAGGCGATGGCGGTGACACCCATGGCCATGGCCGCGATGGGCATGCTGCGTGTGAGGAACAGTGCCACGCTAAAGACCACGATGACGCCGGCGGAACGCAGCGTTTGGCTCATGCCGGCCAAATAGAGCTTGTCGGCCTGCTGCAGGCGGCCCTCGTACACGTCGGCGATGCCGTCGATCACCTTATACAGGTAGACGCCCAGGCCGATCGTGGCCATCTGTGCATCGTAGCCGCGGGCGCTGCTGTATACCAGGCCGCATGCCAGCGCGAGCGCTCCGCAAATCCAGCGGTTGAGCTGGTAGGAGGCGAAGGAGGTTTTTTCGTCGATGTCTGAGACCTGAAAGTTGCGCACGCCGTAGTTGCACGCGATCATGATGAGCGTGCCGGTGACAAAGGCGATGGAGAACTTGCCGGCCTCCTCGGCGCCTACGAGCTGCGTCGACACAATGGTGAGCAGGGGAAACGCCATGCCCCATACGGCGGTGCCCAGGGTATTCCAAAGGTAGTCGCGACGGGTGGCGTGATCTTCGTACTCGGCTTCTTGCGTGGAAAAGCCGCCGCCGTAGACGGCTCCGAGAAGGCGGTTCCACCAGGCATTGACCATGCGGTGGATGGGGCCGGGTTGGCGATCGCGCTCGCGGCGACGGCGTGTGGTCTGGCTGCTGTCGGGACCGCCGGCGTTACGCTGGCTCAGCTCTTGGATTCGTGCGAGCTCCTCGGCGGTGTGCGATGCGGGGAACAGGCCGTTCTCGATGCGTCCGCCCTGTCCGTGCGCCTCGCCCGATACGGTGGGGTTGGCGACGCCATTGCGGCGGGCGATGGCGCGGCGGATGCTATCGAGGGGCGTGATGCTCAAGGCGATTCCTTTCTATTGCTGCGCTCTAGTATAGCCGCGGTGGCGTCCATTCGTGTTTTTGAACAGGTTGTTCAATAATTTCGGCGGGCGGCTGTAATTTGTCGGTAAACGTGCGGTATCCTGTTGAAGTTTTGTGACCCCCCCCGATGCCGCTTGCGCGGTACCAAGGAGTTTTTACCCATGGATGTCGCTGCGTTTTTGCTGGCTCTTGTGCCGATCATCTGGCTCGTCGTGATGCTGCTGTGCTTTAAATGGCCGGCTTGGAAGGCCGCCATTGGCTCGTTCGCCCTTTCGTGCGTGCTCGCCTTTGCGTGGTGGCATTTGCCGGCGGCGCAGATAGCCACGGCCTCGCTCGAAGGCTTTTTGATGGCTCTGTGGCCCATCGTCCTGGTGATCATCGCCGCGGTGTTCACGTATAACCTGTGCGTTCGTACGGGCGCCATGGATGTGATCGGCAGCATGATCACCTCCATCAGCAGCGACCGCCGTCTGCTGGCGCTGCTCGTGGCTTGGTGCTTCGGTGGTTTTATGGAGGGCATGGCCGGTTTTGGCACTGCCGTCGCCATTCCTGCCGGCATGCTCGCGGGCCTGGGTTTTGAGGCCGTGCCCGCCGTGCTGATCTGCCTGCTTGCCAACGGCGTGCCCACGCCCTACGGCTCCATCGGCATCCCCACGGTGTCCGTTGCCGACCTGGTGGGTTTGGATTCCCTTCACCTGGCGACCGTTCAGCTGGTGCAGCTCGCGCCCTTCTTTGTGGCGATGCCGCTGCTTATCGTGCTGGTTGCGGGTCGTGTTGCCGATGACCAGGGCAATGTTGCAAGCGTTGCCGAGCTTCTGCACGGCGTTGCCGGCGTGGCACTGCTTTCCGGTGTGTCCTTTGTAGGTGCGGCTCTGGTCGTTGCCATGTTTGTGGGCCCCGAACTGGCCGTGGTCGTAGGATCCATCGTTTCGCTCGCGCTGACAGCTGCGCTTGCCATGCGTGCCGAGAAGTCGGGGCATCTGGACGCACGCTTTCACATGAATATCGAGGCGGGGGAGAAGCTCACCGTTAAGTCGGCGCTTTCGGCCTGGTCGTGCTTCATCCTAATTTTTGTGCTGCTGTTGGGTACCTCCAACCTGGTGCCCGTCGTGCACGCCGCGCTCGCGCCGTTTGCGAGCCACGTGCAGGTGTATTGCGGCGAGAACCCCGGTGCGCTTACGTTTTCGTGGATCAACACGCCGGGTGTTTGGATCTTCCTGGCCGCGTTTGTCGGCGGTGCCATTCAGGGCGCTTCGCCGCGCATGATGGGCGAGGTGCTGGCCGCGACTGTGAAGCAGATGACGCCGACGGTGATCACGATGCTTTCGGTACTGGGCTGCGCCAAGGTGATGGGCTATGCCGGCATGATTTCGTCGATCAGCGCGTTCTGCATCGCCGTCGCCGGTGGTCTGTACCCGATTCTGGCCCCGTGGATCGGTGCCGTCGGTGCGTTCGTGACCGGTTCGGGCACGTCCTCGGGCATGCTGTTTGGTCCTATCCAGAGCCAGGCGGCTACGGCACTGGGCGTGAGTGACTATTGGATGGTCGCGCTGAACGCCCTGGGTGTCGCCGCCGGCAAGATGATCTCGCCGCAGACGCTCGCCATTGGTCTTGCCGCCGTTCACGTGCGCGGCAAGGACGCCGAGCTCCTGGGCGCAGTGCTGCCCTACGCCGCCGGCATGCTGGTCCTCATGAGCGCCATTGCCATGCTCGGCCAAGGCCTGCCGCTGTAGCCGGCATTTTAGGAACGTCCCCAAGTGCCGGCATCTGGGGACACTCCTTGGCTGTTGCCTGTTCAAGGGTGTCCCCAACGACTGGTCATTTAAGAACGTCCCCAATGACTAGGCCGCTTGCGTGCGATTTTTGACCGTTGAGCGGGCGCTTCGCCGTTGCCGCAAAAACGTTTTTGCATATCGGGTACAACGGGCTTTACGTGAGTAAAGTGCGCGCCGCGTCCACGTGTCGCGCTTTTAAAGGAGGCCCCATGTCTGGTGTTACCCCTGCAGAAGTTCTGTCTAACTTTGGTCTTACGCTGGTCGAAGACCCCGCCGAGAACCAGCCTCGCCTGCTGGTCGACCTGCCGGTAGCCGAGCTCGTCGAGCATGCGATTCGCCGCGAAGAGGGCCGTATGGCCTCCAACGGCGCACTGGTGATCGAGACGGGGGAGCGTACCGGACGTTCGCCCAACGACCGCTTTATCGTCGATACGCCCGACGTGCACGACAAGATTGCCTGGGGTGCCGTCAACCGCCCGCTGTCTGTCGAGAGCTACGAGGCCATCAAATCCGGCATCGTCGACTATCTCAATGAGCGTGATGTTTTCGTCACCCGCGGCATGGCAGGTGCCGACCGCAACCACACGCGTCGACTGCTCGTTGCCTGCGAGCGTGCCAGCCAGGCACTCTTTATCAAGCAGATGCTCGCCCGCCCGCTCGCCCGCGAAATCGCGCGCACCGGTGAGCCCGACTTTTGCGTGCTCGCAGCGCCCGGTTACCAGTGCGACCCCGCCATCAAGGGCCTCAATTCCAGCGCTGCCGTGGTCATCAACTTCCAGGAACGCGTGATTCTGGTCGCCGGCACCGGCTACTCCGGCGAGATCAAAAAGTCCATCTTCAGCGTTATGAATTACTTGCTGCCCGTCGAGGACGACGTGCTGCCCATGCATTGCTCGGCCAGCATGGATCCCGTCACGCACGAGACTGCCGTGTTCTTTGGCCTGTCCGGCACGGGCAAGACCACGCTTTCGGCCAACCCTACGCGCCTGCTGATCGGCGACGACGAGCACGGTTGGTCCGACATGGGTATCTTCAACATCGAGGGTGGCTGCTACGCAAAATGCGAGGGCCTGGACGCCTTCCACGAGCCCGAGATCTTCAACGCTGTCCGCTTTGGCGCGATCTGCGAAAACGTGGTGCTCGATGAGAACCGCAAGCCCAACTACGACGACATCTCGATCACGCACAACACGCGCGTGGCCTACCCCGTCGAGCATATCCCCAACGCGTGGACCAAGGGCATGGGCACCACTCCGAGCGTCGTGCTGTTTTTGACCTGCGACGCCTTTGGCGTGTTGCCGCCCATCTCGCGCCTGACGGCCGATGCCGCCATGTACCACTTTGTGACGGGCTTTACGGCTAAGATCCCCGGCACCGAGGTCGGCGTCACCGAGCCCACGCCCACGTTCTCCTCGCTGTTCGGCGAGCCGTTTATGCCACTCGACCCCATGGTTTACGCCAAGATGCTCGGCGAGCGTATTGCAGACGGCCGCACGCGTGTGTACCTGGTCAACACCGGCTGGATCGGCGGCGGCTACGGCGTGGGTCATCGCATCGAGCTGGCCTACACGCGCTCGCTGGTCGCACGCGCCCTCGACGGCACCATCGAGGACAGCGAGTTCGTGCACGACGACATCTTTAACGTCGACATTCCCACGACGTGCCACGGCGTGCCCGACGACATCCTGGTACCGCGCCAGTACTGGCAGAGCACCGCGCGCTACGACGAGGCAGCGCACAACCTGGCCGTGATGTTTGAGGAGAACTTCGAGAAGAAGTACTCGCACCTGCCCGAGTCCGTCAAGGCCGCCGGCCCGCACGCTCAGGTGCCCGCCGACGCCCGTCATCGCGGCCGTGGCCTGCTGGGACTCCGCCGCTAGCGTCGCCTCAGACCAAAAACCACCACAAAGGGGACAGGCACCTTTGTGGCGGTTTTGCTCGCGCGGATGACTCGGGTTACAATACGCCTGACATATCGTCCCCTTCTCCGGATGGGGACAGCGCAAGCGCTCTTGTGACGGCACCGTAGGACTTTGAAGGTGGCCGTTGTAAGGGCGCTTTTTGTTTGGGCGCTCGCGTTGGCGCGAATTGTGAAGGGAGCACGTATGAAGAGCTTTATTGCCGAGGATTCATTCTGGGAGCTGTTTCCGCAGGCAGCGGTCGGTGTTGTGGTCGTGGAGGGCATGAAGCCAGCGGCTCAGATTCCTCAAGAGGACGTGGATGCGATTGCGGCGTTGCTCGACCGCGCCAATATCGATGCGGGGCGTCATCTGACCAGCGATACTATCAGCGAGAACGCGCCGGTCAAGGCATGGCGCGAGGCCTATCGCCTGTTCAAGACTAAAAAGGGCGCCCGCTGCTCGATCGAGAATTTGCTCAAACGCGTGCTCAAAGGCAAACCGGTGGGACACATTACACCGGCGGTGGATATTTACAACACGGTGTCGCTGTCCTACGCGCTGCCCGTGGGAGGCGAGGACCTGCATGCGATTGAGGGGGATCTTCGCTTGAAGGTGACCGACGGCGGCGATGCGTTTTTGCCGCTTGGCGAGGAAGCGGATGACCCGACGCTGCCCGGCGAGCTCGCCTACATCGACGATGCGGGCGCCGTGTGCCGCTGCTGGAACTGGCGCGACGGCGTTCGAACGGCTCTGTCCGACGATTCGGCCGACGCATTCCTGGCGATTGAGTGTGTAGAGCCCGAGCGAATGGGGGACTGCCAGGCCGCGATCGATCGCTTAGCCGAGCTGCTCGAGCGCTATCTGGGAGCGACGGTTGTCGTTAAGACGCTTGTAGCCCGCGACAATCCCTGCGTGGAGCTGTAGCGGCGCCTAGAACCTATTGATGCCCCAAACCACCACAAAGGTGCCTGTCCCTTTGTGGTGGTTTTTATGTTGATGGGTTAACAAATGGGATGTTTGGGTACGGGGGGCTCGGACGTGCGGCTAAGATGTTTACCCGTTAGCATCATGCAAGCGAAAGGCGGTCGTCTCCCATGCAGCAGAACGACGAGACACGTTTTGAGGATTTTGTCGGACTGATCAGCGGGCTCTACAAGGAGATTCAACGTATCAAGACGTCCGAGGGCGCAAGGCTCGGCCTTAAGGGCTCCGACGTCATGTGCCTGTACTATCTTGAGCGCAGCAAGGACGGCCTGACTGGCGCCGACCTCGCCCGCATGGCCGGCGTTACCCGTGCCGCCGTTTCGCGCACGCTGGCACATCTGGAGGAGGGCGGCTACGTCGAGGTCGATGATTCGGGCGATGCTGCCGTCAAGTACCGTGCCCCGGTGCGCCTGACTGCCCTGGGCGGCGAGAGCATGAGCGAGGCCGATCGCATCATTCGCGAAGTTCTCGACACCACCGGTAAGGCCATGGGCGTGGAGCAGCGCGAGCAGATGTACGCGTCGCTGCGTACGATCCTCAACACTCTGCGCGAGATCTAAGACCGCGCTGGCGCTAGCTTTCAGCCAACAACTGCATCGTCCCGTTTGAGCGCGTATACCGTGCCGGGGCATTGCTGTCAAAATTCCCCGCGCGAGACCTGCGCAAGAAAGGATTCGCTATGTCCGTCCGCATTATTACCGATTCCGCCAGCGATATGTCTCCGGCGGAGCACCCCGCTCTGCGTGTTCTGCCGCTGTCCGTCACCTTTGGCACCGATGTGTACATGGATGGTGTCGATATCGATCACCAGCGCTTTTACGAGATGCTCGTGGAGCGCGACGAGTTGCCCAAGACCGGTCAGGTCAACCCGTACGCCTTTTCGCAGGCGATTGCCGAGGCGCGTGAGGCCGGCGACGAGGCCGTGATTATTACCGTGGGCGCCAAGCTTTCGGGCACCAATCAGAGTGCCCGTACCGCACTTGCCGAGGCGCCGGGCGGCGACGTGTTCGTCGTGGACAGCAATAACGTGACCTTGGGCGAGCGCGTGCTGGTCGAGTATGCACTGCGCCTGGTGGACGAGGGCCGTAGTGCGGCCCAGATCGCGGCGGCGGTCGAGGCCGTGCGCGACCGTGTGGTGGTTATCGGCCTGCTCGAGACACTGGAGTACCTGGTGCGCGGCGGTCGTCTGTCTGCTGCCGCGGGCGCTGTGGGCACGCTGCTCAACGTGAAGCCGGTCGTGGCCGCCGAGGACGGCCTCATCGTGCAGTTGGGCAAGGCGCGCGGTTCCAAAAACGGTCGAAACCTGTTGAACCAGAAGGTCGAGCAGGCGGGCGGCGTCGACTTCTCCATGCCGCTGGCGCTGGGCTATACGGGTCTTTCGGACGCGGTGCTCAAGAAGTATATCGAGGACAGCGTCGCGCTGTGGGCCGGCCATGCCGAGAACGAGCTGCCCATCCACACCATTGGCGCCACCATCGGCACCCACGTGGGTCCCGGCGCCGTAGCCGTAGCCTTTTTCCGCCCCGCCAACTAGCTATCCGGTCAAAACCACCACAAAGGGGACAGGCACCTTTGTGGTGGTTTATGCTGGTTTCTGTTGAAAGGAGCGCATG
>JAXKGF010000089.1:0-3376 GCA_036550515.1 Collinsella sp. | reverse complement strand
GACCTCGACGACTTCGTGGTCCATTGGAACACGAGGAGGCGCCAGGTTAAACTGAAGGGACTGACCCCGGAGGAGTTCCGGAGACAGTCCCTTGCGGCGTAGTTCTTATTTAAGCCGTCCAAGTTTTGGGGTGCAGTTCAAATTCCCTGGCGCGCCTTTTGTGTTGGCGTCAATGTTGTCGGTGGCCGTCCGCTTCTAGCGCTCGTCCACGAGCTTGGCGACGAGGGCTTTGAGCTCGGCCACCTCTTGCTCGAGTTCCTTGACGCGACGGGCGTTTTCGGTGATGCCCTGACGGTTGAGGGCGCTCTGCTCGGCGGCATCGTCGGGCATGTACTCGCGATGCTGCTTGGCGTCGAAGCTCTCCTCGAACACGCGGCAGCCGTTGCGCTTGATGATGCGCCCGGGCACGCCCACGACGGTGCAGTTGTCGGGCACGTCCTTGACGACGACCGAGTTGCCGCCGATTTTGACGTTGTTGCCGATGTGGATGTTGCCAAGCACCTTGGCGCCCGTGCCCACCGTGACATTGTTGCCCAGGGTGGGGTGGCGCTTGCCGGTCTCGTTGCCGGTGCCGCCGAGCGTGACGCCCTGGTAGAGCACACAGTTATCACCCACGATGGCAGTCTCGCCAATAACGACGCCCATGGCGTGGTCGATAAAGAAGTGCTTGCCGATCTGCGCGGCGGGATGAATCTCGACGCCGGTGATGTGGCGGGTGATTTGCGAGAGCACACGGGCGAGTGAGCGATGACCGTGCTCCCACAGCCAGTGCTCGGGCACGTGGTTCCACTTGGCGTGCAGGCCAGGGTAGGAAAGGAAGATGACCAGACCGTTTTGCGCGGCGGGGTCTTGCGCCTGGACGGTCTTGATGTCCTCACGAATGGTATTGATAAAGCTCACCGGCCGCCCTCCCTTAGCACCGTGACAATGCGATTCAATAAAGTATAGCGATTCGCTAGGGATTAGGAAGGGCGATCTTGCTTTGCTTTGGGCGACAAGTGTCAGTTATGCAAACTTGCTGGTAATGAAGTAGGACTTTTGAGGGGTTTGGCCCGCGCTCGCATCGCAACCGTATACTGGTCAACTTGGACGTGTCCGCGCCCACAACTGAGAGGTTTTACTTCATGGGTTTCATCAATTTTATCGCCGAGCTGCTTAAGGACCCGCGCACCGCGATCGCTAGCTGGATCGCCGCCGGCCCGCTTATGGCCTACGGCTGCGTGTTCCTGATCATCTTTATCGAGACGGGCGTGGTGTTCTTCCCGTTCCTTCCCGGCGACTCGCTGCTGTTTGCCTCGGGCTTCTTTGCCCATAACGGCGGCTTTAACATCGTGGCGCTTCTGGCCACCGCATGGGCCGCAGCCATCCTGGGCGATCAGTGCAACTTTATGATCGGCCACTTCTTTGGCCGCAAGATCATCGCCTCGGGCAAGGTAAAGGCCATGACGCCCGAGCGCATCAAAAAGTCCGAGGATTTCTTGGACAAGTGGGGCCATCTGGCCATCTTCCTCGGCCGCTTCTTCCCGTTCATCCGCACCTTTGTGCCTTTTATCGCTGGCATGGGCGGCATGCATTGGCGCAACTTTGTCGTCTTTAACGTGTTGGGTGGCATTACCTGGTCGACGGTCTTTACGCTGCTGGGTTACTTCTTTGGTGGCATTCCGTTTGTGCAGGAGCACTTTGAGCTGCTGATCATCGGGATTGTCGCCGTGTCGATCATCCCGACCGTGGTCGGTCTGGTTAAGGCTAAGCTCGGTAAAAAGAACGCCTAGTCCGAGCTTGTTTCCGGACGTTAATTCCAAGGCTCGTCATCGGATTCGATGGCGGGCCTTTTGTGTTGAAGGCAAATGAAAATACTTTACTTAGTTAAAGAAAAGCGTTTTATCCAAGGCGTGCGGGGAGTACAATCACCTGCATGCGAATCGACGCGCCATCGGCTTTGATGCTGCCCGCGTGTCCTGCCCGGCTCTACGCTTCCGGGTATGCGACGTTGCGACGCGGCCGGCTTCGGTCCTTGCGTGCGGGTTCGCGAGTATGCAACCGTGTATGTAAGGAGCGACATATGACTGTCGAGAAGAAGGATATCGATTGGGGTAGCCTCGGCTTTGGCTACATGAAGACCGATTACAGCTACGAGGCCCATTGGAAGGACGGTGAGTGGGACGAGGGCGGCCTGACCACTGACCACACCCTGCACGTCTCCGAGTGCGGCGGCATCTTCCATTACTGCCAGGAGGTCTTTGAGGGCCTGAAGGCCTACACCGCCGAGGACGGCAGCATCGTCTGCTTCCGTCCCGACATGAACGCCGAGCGTATGTATAACTCCGCGCAGCGCCTCGAGATGCCCCCGTTCCCCAAGGACAAGTTTGTCGAGGCCGTCAAGCAGGTCGTCTCTGCCAACGCCGCATGGGTTCCGCCCTTCGGCTCCGGTGCAACCCTGTATGTGCGTCCGTTTATGATCGGCTCCGGTGACGTGATCGGCGTGGCTCCCGCTCCTGAGTACACGTTCCGCATTCTCGTGACCCCGGTCGGTCCGTACTTTAAGGGTGGCCTCAAGCCTGTCAAGCTGCGTGTTTCCGAGTACGACCGCGCCGCACCGCACGGCACCGGCAACATCAAGGCCGGCCTCAACTACGCCATGTCCCTTAAGCCCACGATGGAGGCTCACCGTGAGGGTTATGCCGAGAACCTGTATCTCGACTCCGAGTCCCGCACCTATGTCGAGGAGACCGGTGGCGCCAACGTCCTGTTCGTGAAGGAGGACGGCACGCTTGTCGTCCCGCAGTCGCACACCGACTCCATCCTGCCCTCCATCACCCGCCGTTCGCTCGTTCAGGTCGCTGAGGACCTGGGCATGACCGTCGATCAGCGACCCGTCGAGTGGGCCGAGGTCAAGGCCGGCACCTTTGTTGAGTGCGGTCTGTGCGGCACCGCTGCCGTTATCTCCCCGGTCGGCGAGATCGACAACAAGGTCTACGGTGCCGACGAGACTGTGACCTTCCCGGCTGGCTACACCGAGATCGGTCCTGTGATGAAGAAGCTCCGCGAGACCCTGACGGGCATCCAGTCTGGTGCTGTTGAGGATAAGCACAACTGGGTTTACACCGTCGCGTAAGCTGTCTTGTATGTCCGGCCCGAGGGCGACCTTCCTTTCCGGCGCGTCCTCGGACATGAAAGAACCCCCGCTGCGCACTACGTGCGGCGGGGGTTCTTTCGTCCTGCGGAGTGCGCCGGAAAGGAAGGTCGCCCTCGGGCCTGCGTTACCTCGGCGCTGCCGTTACGGGCAATATAGATCTGAATAAAGATGGCGCGCGGCCTATTGGCTGCGCTTTTGTTTTGGTTCGCGCCATGTGGGGGGGTAGCGCGCAGAGATGTG
>JAXKGF010000088.1:0-16629 GCA_036550515.1 Collinsella sp. | reverse complement strand
GACCTCGACGACTTCGTGGTCCATTGGAACACGAGGAGGCGCCAGGTTAAACTGAAGGGACTGACCCCGGAGGAGTTCCGGAGACAGTCCCTTGCGGCGTAGTTCTTATTTAAGCCGTCCAAGTTTTGGGGTGCAGTTCAAGTCATTGGGGACGTTCTTTTTTGTCTAGTCGTTGGGGACACTCTTTGCGAGCGATTTGCTCGTTTGTCGACGTGTGGGTGTTCATTTGTCGGCTTCTTGGGCTGTGGTCACCTGTTGTTTCTGTGGTGGTAGCGGGCGCTTGCCTCAAAATGGCGGGTCGGCTGTCTATGTCTACCTGCGGTTTCTTTGCGGTGCGCTCATTCGGTCAAGTGTCCCGTCAAGTGTTTGGTTAGCATCTGGTTTGCAGTCGAAGGCCTATTTTGCCCGCGCTGACAGTGGCTGCTCGCCCTCCTCGTAAGCTCAAATTGAGGTTCATCAGTTTGAGGAGGATGCCATGACTGACCAAGTTTTTGACCGAGCACAGCTGGCCGAAGCCGTCGGCAACGATATTGCCGACATGGCTCACTTTTGGATGCTGCGGAAGTTTCAATTCCTGGAGCCGGCGCGCGAGCAGTTCGAGATTATCGTCGATCCGTGGCTCAGCTATTGCGAGGAACCTTCTCAAAACGAAATCATGGCCTACAACATGGCGTTTACCGATTGGCTGCTGTTTGAGCGCCCCTATTACCACGGCAAGACGCTGTTGGAGCTGTATGTGGACGAGCCGCCAGCGTCAATTTCTCCTGCTTCGCTCGGGCGACTTGAGCAGGTGCGCGACACGCAGTATTTCTCGCGCTTTGGCATTTTGGACAAGGATCCCGCGACTGGCATGGTCGTGCTGAAGGACACGCGCACCGACCGTCGCTTTGACGTCTACGACCCACATATCGTGCAAAAGGAGCACTGGAACGATGGCGCGATTGCGGTGCGGCTCGCGTGCGTCGACGATGTCTGGCTGACGGCGGGGCAGCTCTACCTGTATGACATCGCGCGCCTGAGCGACACGGCGGTCGACGGGCCGGGCGCGGTGCATCCCGAGGACCTAGAGGACGGTTTCGACACCTCGTGCATCAGCTTCTTTTTGCGCCTGGTTCGCGACATCATGGGCGCTCAGGGACGCTACGTGAAGTCGCTCAACATCTACGAGCAGGAATGGGAGTAGGGAGTGGGCTGTCGCAGCGCCGCCGCCTGTCTATTTGTCTCGATCTGTAACGTTTAGGGACAAAAAACCGGTCTACCTGTTACAGATCGAGACGAATGCTTGGGCACCGCTGGTTTGTCTAAATCTGTAACGTTTGGGGGCCTGTAGAACGTCTTCCTGTTACAGATCGAGACGGAAGGTTGGCGCCTGCCGAAAGATCTCGATCTGTAACGGGAAGGGGTCAAAAATCGGTCTAACTGTTACAGATTGAGACAAATGTCGGCCGCACGACCGAAAATCTCGTTCTGTAACAACAAGTAGAGGCCCAAAGACTGTCTTCCTGTTACAGATTGAGACGTTTGCCGACAGCGGCAACGGTGACAATGGTCCATTTCCCTGATGTGGTGGTGATGAAAGTGTCTAATACCGTTCTTAAGCACAAGCAGACGACACGTAACACCTTGGCGCGGAATAGGATGCTTGCCAGGCTCGCGAAGGCGGCTGAACAAGGCGTGCTGCTTGTGACGCACGACAATGCCGATCTCATGTGGCTGCGGCGTCATGTGGGAACCGATGATATTGCGGAGCCCGAGTCGTATCTGTTCTGTTTTCAACATGATTGGGATGCGTTGACACCGGCGGAGCGAGCACTGCGGACCATCAAAGGGCTTGCGGAGTTTCATTCCGATTGGGCGTTTTGGGGTTATGACGCGGCGCTTTTGTGGGGTCTGGAGGTGCCGAATGACCTGCTCGGGCCACGATATCTTGTTAAGACAGGTTGCTCGGTGCCGCTGAGTGCAGGATGCCGGCTGTTGCGTCCGCGGGCGGCGTGTGCGCTTGAACAAGTCGACGGCGTGCGGGTGACGCCGTTTTGGCGCACGGTAGAGGATTGCCTGTTGCGCGCGCCGTTTTCGTATGGCTTGGCGATTGCCGATTCTGCGTTGCGAGCAAAGGGCGTATCGCGCGATGACTTTTGTGAGCGGCTTCGAATGGATTGTGAAGGCAAGCGCGGGTATCGCAGAGCGCAGGTGATTGCGTCGTATGCGGACGGGCTGTCCGAAAACGGCGGCGAGTCTCGTTTTCGGGCGTTCTTTATTGCATACGGTTTTCCGGTGCCAGAGTTGCAGGTGGAGTTTCGTGATCCGCTCGATTCGAGCCAAGTGTTTCGCGTTGATTATTATTGGAGGCTCGAGGACGGAACGTGCGTGATTGGCGAGCTGGACGGAAAGGGGAAGTATGCCTTGCAGAACGACGAGGGTCGGGAGTTGATCGACCCATTCGTGGCAGAACGTCAGCGGGAGTCCCATCTGACGGTGCTCGGGCACAAGGTGCTTCGGTTTACGTTTGATGAACTTAAGAACCCGGGGAAGCTGGCCGAAAAGATGAGACTGGCGGGAATTCCACAGCGGGCCGATTTGGCTGAGGAATGGAGATGCCGGTGGTATGGGCGCTGAGGGGTGCAGCTGACGCGGATGCGGTTGTTCCTGTCGAGTTTGTCTCGTTCTGTAACAACAAGGGACCGTTTGGCCTCGTAACTGTTACAGATCAAGACAGAAGGTTGGCGCCTGCTGAAAGATCTTAATCTGTAACATCTAACGGCCAAAATTCGACCTAACTGTTACAGATCGAGACAAAGGTTGACGCGGTGCCGAAAGATCTCGATCTGTAACATTTGGAAGGTTAAAGACGGTCTACCTGTTACAGATTGAGACGTTTTGCTGGAACGACCGGAACCTCGCCGCGCTGCCTCCGTTTGCCCTCACATCTCTCTCGTCTCTCCGTTAGCCGATATGTCCGGCTTTAGTTTGCTGCATTAGGTGATAATGGACAAATGTTCAAGTTAATCGTGAGGGAGGAGCTCGATATGGCGACTGCCGATCGTCCCACGTTGTTTATCAATGCGACCGTTCTGGATGGCTCGGAGCATATGGAGCCGCAGCCCGATATGGCCGTGGCCGTTGAGCGCGGTGTTATCACCTGGATTGGTCCGAGCGCCGTGGCGCAGGCGCCGGCGGGTGCCGAGGTCATCGACCTGGGCGGTGCGTATCTCATGCCGGGTCTCATCAATATGCATGTGCATCTGTGCGGTTCGGGCAAGCCGGTTTCGGCGGGCGATGCGGGCGCGCTGATGAAGAAGCTCGACAATCCCGTGGGCCGCGCCATCGTGCGCCATATCCTCAAGGGCGGCGCTCAGCAGCAGCTGGCAAGCGGCGTGACCACGGTGCGCGGCGCGGGCGACCCGCTGTTTGCCGACATCGCCGTGCGCAACGCCATCGACGCCGGTAAGTATCAGGGTCCGCGTCTGGTGGCACCAGGAACGGGTGTCACGGTGCCGGGTGGCCACGGTGCGGGCCTCTTTGCGCAGGTGGCCAACAGCCCCGCAGAGGCGGCCGAACAGGTGCGCGACCTGTATGCGCGCGGCGCCGACGTCATCAAGCTGTTCGTGACGGGTGGCGTGTTCGATGCGACCGAGGTAGGCGAGCCGGGCGTGCTGCGCATGCCGGTCGATGTCGCCGCGGCGGCGTGCAAGGCGGCGCACGAGGTCGGCCTTCCGGTCATGGCCCATGTCGAGAGCACCGAGGGCGTACGCGCCGCGCTTCAGGCCGGCGTCGACACGATTGAGCACGGCGCTCCGATGACCCCCGAGGTCCTGGAGCTGTATCGCGGTGCCGCGGGCACGCAGCTCGAGGGACGCGCGCCGAGCGTGACCTGCACGATCAGCCCGGCGCTGCCGTTTGTACTGCTCGATCCGGAAAAGACTCATTCGACTGACACGCAAAAGAAGAACGGCGACATCGTGTGCTCGGGCATTATCGAGAGTGCTCGTGCGGCGCTAGAAGCCGGTATCAAGGTAGGCCTGGGCACGGACTCGAGCTGCCCGTTCGTGACGCAGTACGACATGTGGCGCGAGGTGGCCTACTTTGCCAAGTACGTCAAAGTGAGCAATGCCTTTGCACTGCACACGGCCACGCAGGTCAATGCTGAGCTACTGGGCCTGGGTGACGAGACCGGTACGATCGAGTGCGGCAAGGCTGCCGATATTCTGGTGACGCGCGAGAACCCGCTCGATGACCTGTGCGCTCTGCGTGAACCGATGCATGTGATGTGTCGCGGTGACCTGGTGCGCAAGCTCAAGGTCAAGCGTATCCCTGAGGTTGACGCGGAGCTCGACGCGATTATGGCCATGCCGGCAGAAGCCCTGACAGAGGAGCTCGCTCGCGACGGCGTAGCTTAGGTGCTGGCGCGACGGGGCGACAGCTTCATCGAATGATGTCGCCCCATGCAAAAAGCCGAGGTCTCAACACGAGGCCTCGGCTTTTATTTTGTCCTATGGTGTAGCAGCTATGAGCGCGTCTCCATCTTGGCATGGCACTTGGGGCAGGTGACGCGGATCTTGCCTTTGCCCTTGGGAACGGAGAGCATCTGGCCGCAGTTGGGGCACTTAAGATAGGCCGTGGTCTTGCGGCCCTTCCACATCTTCTTGGCTGTGCGCTTGGCACGTTCAAAGTCTTCCTTGCTAGTACCGGCTGCGCGCGAGGCGTTGGCCGCTGCAGCTCCGCCGCCCAAGCTAGCTACAAACTTGCCCAAGCCGGGTACGTTTGCAGTCGCGGCGACAAAGGCCTCGTTCTCCTTGTGACGTGCGTCGATATTTTTGGACAGGCCGCGCAGCACGCCAATCACGATTACGGCGATGGCAATCCAGCTGAGCCACTGGATGCGGGCTATCGATCCGATCATCGCGATGACGATGCCGGCAAAACCCATCACGATGGTGAGTTCATCGGCACCATTGCGACCCTTCATAAAGTCATTCATGCAAATTGCCTTTCGTTCGATATGCTGCACGCCTTTATACCCGATTTAGAGCAAGGGGGACAGGTTAATCTGCACCAATGTGGTGCAAACATACCTGTCCCCGGAATACCAAGACGGTGCAAAGAAATCTGTCCCCAATGCCCCTATTACTTGGAGAGCTTGTCGACGACGCGTTCGATTTCGGCGAGCTTGGCGGCTTTGAGGTCTTCGTCGCCCGATTCGATTGCCGAAGTCACGCAGCCCTCGATATGCGCCTTGAGCACGTCGGCGTTAATGCGCGCGAGGAGCGCCTGCGTTGCCATGAGCTGCGTGGAAATATCGACGCAGTAACGGTCCTCCTCGACCATCCGCAAGATGCCGTCGATCTGGCCGCGTGCCGTCTTGAGCATGCGGGTCACCGATTTATGGTCTGCCATCATGTCGGGTCCTCGTTTCTGGTCGATCTTCCGGATGTCCCCGTCAGTTGCGGTGAAATACGGACCGTTTAAAGGCCTAGGGCGGCACAACAGTCCGTATTTCACCGCAACTTCTGAGGATTCAGTAGGCAGCGACTGCTATGCGGCGGTCACCGAAAGGGCGTGGAACTTCTCGCCGGCGCCCTCGACAGCGGCGGTGAGCTGCTCGACGGTCACGGTGTCGGCGCACTCCACCTGGACGGTCTGGGTCTCGTGATCGGCGTCGGCGTCGGTCACGCCGGCCACGTTGAGCAACGCCGTCTCGACGGTGGCGTCGCAATGGCCGCACATGAGGCCGGAAGTCTTGATTGTGTAACGCATGGGTATTCCTCCCTGTTGTGTCGGCTTTCCCAGGCACCCGACCTTGACCTTCAAGCCGTCGCTCGCGTACCAAAGTGCGCGTCGCTCCTCTTTCGGGTCAATCTCGGGCGTCTGGAAAACCCGTTCTAGATGGACTTAATGGTGAGCCTATTTTGCCACTTTTGGCTTAAAGGATTTTAAGCGCAGCGCATTGCTTACGACGCAGACACTCGACAGGCTCATGGCCGCGGCGCCAAACATCGGCGAGAGCTGCCAACCGGTGAGGGGGAAGAACACGCCCGCCGCCAGCGGAATGCCGATGCCGTTGTAGAACAGCGCCCAGAACAGGTCCTGCTTGATGTTGCGAATTGTGGCGCGCGACAGCTCGATGGCACGGGCGACGTCCATGAGGTCGCTGCGCATGAGTACCACGTCGGCGCCCTCCTTGGCGATGTCTGCGCCGGTGCCGATAGCAAGGCCCACGTCGGCGCGCGCCAGGGCGGGGGAGTCATTGATACCGTCGCCCACCATGGCGACCTTGCTGCCCGCATCCTGCAGCTCGCGTACGTGGTGCTCCTTGTCGGCGGGGAGGACGTCGGCGATGACCTGTTCGCTGCTCAGCCCCACGCGGCGGGCGATTGCTTCGGCGGTGACTCGGTTGTCGCCGGTGAGCATGCGCACGTCGACGCCAAGCGAGCGCAGTGCGGCGATGGCTCCGGCACTCGTTTCCTTGACCTCGTCAGCCACGGCAATGGTGCCGGCGAGCTCGCCGTTCTTGGCAAAGAACAGCGGCGTCTTGCCCTCGGCGGCGAACTGTTCGGCAAGACCCGCGGGCACCTTCGCGCCCAGCTCGTTCATCAGGCGCATATTGCCGGCGGCAATGGCGTTTTGCCCCTCGCGCGCCGTAACGCCTCGCCCGGGCACGGCGGCAAAGTCCTCGACGGCGCGCGCGACAATCCCTCGCGTCTCGCACTCGGCCATAATCGCCTCGGCCAGCGGGTGTTCGCTTGAGCGCTCCAGCGCGGCGGCCAGCTTGAGTAGCGCCTTTTCGCTCATGGCGGGCGATCCGTCGGCGCGCGTGGCTACCACGATATCGGTCACGGCAGGCTTGCCGCGAGTGACCGTTCCCGTCTTATCGAACACCACGGTGCCCACGCTGCGCAGATTCTCCAGCGCCTCGGCGCTCTTGAACAGAATGCCCATCTCGGCGCCCTTGCCGGTGCCGACCATAATAGCGACGGGCGTGGCCAGACCCAATGCGCACGGACAGCTGATCACCAGCACAGCGACGGCGGAGGTGAGCGCTTCGTTCACGCTACCGGTCAGTGCCATCCACGCCACGAAGGTCATGGCCGAGATCACGAATACCACGGGCACGAACACGCCGGCGACCTTGTCGGCCATGCGGGCGATGGGCGCCTTGGTGGCGTTGGCGTCCTCGACGAGCTGGATAATCTTGGCGAGCGACGTGTCGGCGCCCACGCGTGTGGCACGGAAGGCAAACGAGCCGGTGCGGTTGACAGTGGCGGCGTTGACGGTGTCGCCGGCGGTCTTTTCCACGGGGATGGACTCGCCGGTGAGCGCGCTCTCGTCCACGGCCGAGCTGCCCTCGAGCACCACGCCATCGACAGGGATGGACTCGCCGGGGCGCACACGCAGCACCTGGCCGGGCAGAATGGCATCGACGTCGACGGTGGCCTCGCTGCCGTCCTCTGCCACGACGGTCGCGGTCTTGGGTGCTAAGTCGATGAGCGCCTCGATAGCGCCGCCGGTCTTGGACTTGCTGCGCGTCTCGAGGTATTTGCCCACGGTGACGAGCGACAGGATGGTGCCAGCGCTCTCAAAATACAGGTTGTCCATGCTCGTCATCATGGCCTCGTGCACCTGACCTGCGGCTAGCTGGTCGGCCATGATGAACATGGCGTAGAGCGACCAGGCGATGGAGGCGGTGGCGCCCACGGCAATAAGGGCGTCCATGGTAGGCGCGCCGTGCGCGAGTGATTTAAACCCGTTGATAAAGTACGCGTCGTTGACGTAGACGATGGGAATGAGCAGGACGAGCTCGGTGAGCGCGAGCGTCATGCTGTGGGTGTGGTCGGTGAAGATGCCGGGCAGCGGCCAGCCGAGCATGTGCCCCATGCCTATGTAGAACAGCGGGATGAGGAAGATGATCGAGACGATGAGCCGGGTGCGCATGGCGGAGGCAGTGGCCTCCAGCTTTTTGGTCGGCGACTCCATATGGGCGGCGCCGGACCTGGCTTGCGCGTTGCCGCTTGAGTTGGCGGCATCGGTGCCCGTGCTGACGGGCGAGGCCGAATAGCCCGCGCGGTCGACGGCGGTGCAGATATCGTCGGGGGAGACCTGCGCGGGGTCATAGTCCACCAACATGGAGCCGGCGAGCAGGTTGACGGCGACGCTTTGGACGCCGTCGAGCTTGCTGACGGCGCGGTCCACGTGCGCCTGGCAAGCGGCGCACGTCATGCCGCCCACGTCGAACTTATCTTGAGCCATGGCTTCTCCTTTCTGTGACGTAGTGTCGAAGATGTTAACCCGCCGATACTATACACCCATACCCCCTGGGGGTGTCCAGTACAGAAAGAAATGTATGACATTTCGCTACAGATGAGGGTGGCTGCCGGGTTGGTGCACCATCCCCGCCCTTCGTCTCAATCTGTAACATCTAGCCCAGTTTTTGCCGAGCTGCTGTTACAGAATGAGACAAACTCTCCGGCGGCAAATCAATATCTCGATCTGTAACATCTAGCGGGGAAAATGACCTCTAACTGTTACAGATTGAGATTTTGTTTTGAGAGGTTTGAGTTTGTCTCCATCTGTAACAGTTAGACCGGTTTTTGGATTCCAGATGTTACAGATCGAGACGAACCTTCAGCAATAAACTCAATGTCTCAATCTGTAACATCTGGCGGGAAATATGACCCCTTACTGTTACAGATCGAGACAGACCGTCCGCGGCCAACTCAAATGTCTTGATCTGTAACATCTAGAGAGGTTTTTGACCCCTTACTGTTACAGATTGAGATGTTGTCTCGCGGGATTGGGGTTTGTCTCGTTCTGTAGCATCTAGACCTGTATCTGCCGAGCTAGTGTTACAAATCGAGACAACTGCCGGGGAGGGGTCCCGTCACGGCAAGACGCCCGCCGCCTAGATACAGAACCCGGGAATCACACAGGTTAGCTTGTTTGGCTTTTCCGCAGGCGTTGCGTACGTAAAGACGTCGCCGTCGTGGCCCACACGGTTTATGTAGAGCGTGCCTTCGGTCTCCGATGAGTCGGGGCTCACCGTGCGCTCCCACCAGCAGGTGTCCTTGCCCTTCCACTGGCGGACCATCGTCTCGTTCGTGGAATACGGGCTCACCTTGAGCTCGCGGAAGAGCTGATACTCCTTGCCCTCGCCGTTGTAGATTTCTGCCAGGTAGTGATAGTCCTTGGCAAACGAATCGGGCGGTTGCGTACCGCACAGCTCGACCATGGCGGGCAGCCAAAGGGTTGCGGGCAACTCGCTCAGACACGATGCACTGTTGGCGGCGCCAGCGTTATTCGAGACCTTTTTGACAGATTTGATGAGCGCGCGCAACTTGTTGGGCAGCAGCTTAAGGCCGTCGCCGTCGAGCCATTCCCGCAGCTCGCAAACTGCCCAGCCGGCGCTCGGCGGTTCAGCCGCAGCGTTGCGCTCGGCAATACCCGCGTCGAACATAAACGTCAGTCCGGCCTTGCCCGTCCCGTCCAGAAGCTCATCGTGACGGATGCCCACAAGCTGCGCGCCGACCTCCAGCCCGTTGGTGAGTTTCACGCGCTTGGTACACGGATAGGGGATATGCCCATCGGCATCGAGCAGGTGATAGCGCTTGGCAATCTCGCGTGCCTCGCTACGGGTCTCGGCGGCCTTAATCTTGAGCGAAATCTCCTGCAGCTGATCCCAGGTGTAGTCGTCAAGTGAACCGCGGATGCCGTCGAGGTAGTCGGGGATGCCAAAGCCATGGGTTGCCGCCCCGATAACGCTGAGCCCCGCAACGGCTGCGATAGCGCCGCCGATAATAAAGCGGCGGCGGGTCATGGCATCGTGGCGGGCCTGATTCAGGATCTCTCGTGCGCGCTCGCCGGCGACGTCGACCTTAAGGTGCGTGCCAGAATCGATATCAATTGCGGCCTCGTCTCCTGCACCTTCGCGGCCTTCGGATTCGGCGTCGGTGAGGTATGCCGAGAGCACCTCGAGCATCTGCTGCTCGGTGGGACGATCGCACTGCTCGACTGAGAGACCCTTCATGATGATCTGGACGAGCGCCTCATCGCCCTCGCAGCGCGGCTCGAGCGGTGCCGGCTTGGTCTTGGTCTTTACGAGATAGAACGAGCCGGTTGCAGCGGCGTCCGTCGACTCAAAGTCAAACGGTTTGCGACCGCTGTAGAGCTGGTACAGAATGCTCGAAAGCGCATAGACGTCGATTGCCGGCGAACGGCGAAGGGCCGCGATGCCTTCGATATCCTGCGTGAGCATCTCGGGCGCGGCGTATGCGGGCGTGGCAAAACGCCAGATGTCGGCGCGCCGGGTGATCGTGTCGTCGCCGAGAGCCATGGTCGCGGAGCCCATGTCGATGAGGCAGGGGTCAAAGGAACAATCAGCAATCTGCTGCTCGAGCGTTCGGCTGGTGGTGCGGAACATGATATTGGCAGGCGACAGGTCGCGATGGATGACCGGATTCACGAGGCCTTGGGTTATCAAGAGCGCACGAAGCACGGCGTTTCCGACGGCGGCGACCATCTGGGTGGTCAGCCCGCCCGAGGCGTCGTGCGGAAGCAGGGGCAGCGCCTGCTTGAGCGAGGTGTCCTCGACCCACTCCATGAGGATGAGAGGGTCATCCTCGCACGATCCGTAGCCATAGACGCGCGGAAATCCGCGCAGGTGCGAGACGGTACACAGATGACGGTACTCCTCGAACAGCGCGGCGGTGCTGGCCAGGTGCGCTGCCGATTGCTCGGCGGAGCGGTCGGGGGCTTGGCCGGAAAGGATAGCGTTGTCCTTGAGCAGCTTGACGGCAAAGACCTCGCCGCTCGTGTTGGTCGCGCGCAGCACGTGCCCGATGTTGCCGTTGTTGCGGTGGGCCGTCTGGAGAATAAGCGTCATAAACCGACGTTTGGCGTCGTCCTCGGCGCTGGGGTCGACCGCCACGGCGGTATCGAACGTATCGAGACGGATGAGTTTGTCGCCATAGGCGCTATCGGTAGTATCCATGGCGTTCCTTTGTCTGGCATGGGTTGCCGCACGTATACGCGAGCAGTGCGGATATCGGTAAAGTACCATGATAGCCGCACTGCCCACGTATACCGCTGAGCATTGTCGTTTACGACGCAGAAGGTAGAAGACGAAAGACGGACGGCGACCGTCTTCCGATCGCCGTCCGCGCTAGTCCACAATGACAAGGAATGTCGTGTAGAGACCCAGATGGAGCCTGTCGCTGTTTTCGATTTCCACTGGGGGATAGATCTTGCCAGGCTCGCGTTGGTCGCGCGGCGGCTCAATCACAATATCGCCGTCACCCGCGCCCGATTCGAGCACTGTGCCGTTGGTCGACCCAAGGCCCTGGGCGTACCAGTGCTCACCCTCAAGCCAAATGCGAAGATGCTCGCGCGATGCGTCGGCGCCCACATCGGTGATGCTGGGCGAGGTTTTGGGCAAAGAACCAATCACGGTGCCGCGCGGATCGCGTGTGAGGGGATGGATTTGCATGCCGGCGCAGTTGTCGGCATGGGTTCTGAGCAGACCGAGGTTGGGGGCGACGGTGCGCGGCTGCTCCAGGCTGCTCATAAAGCCACGTCCGACGGTAGTTTCGGTGGTGCCAAAGTGCTCGCCCGTCTTGCTGTCGCAAAAGCGCTCGACGGTGGCCACGCCCTGAACGGGATCGGCGAGCGCCCCCGTTGCCACAAAGAGCATAAGGTAAAGCGTGCTTTTCTCGCGCACGGCATTGCCGTCAAAGTTGTCGATGCGATTGAGGGCATTTGCATATAGGCGGCTGTCCAGCTTGTAGCTGGCGAGAGCCGACATCATTTCGTTGGCGGCCGGACCGCGATAGTGCTCGGCGATTGCCCGATAGGCGGACTCGCCGCCGCCGAGCTTGCTGCAGATTGCCGAGGAAAGGTTGAGCGTGGTGACGGTAAAGTCGCTGTAGATGGAGGGCGCGCACTGGTCAGGCTTGCGATGGACGATGTAACGGGTGAGATACGAGCGGTTGGAAGAGCATTTCTCGAGCAGGGTACTGCCGAGATAAGAGTTTCCATTGATGAGCATTCGGGCGATCTCGAGATGTTTAAGACCGCCGAACGAGCGAATATCGTTATAGAGGACCGAGCAAGGCGTCTCTGCTGCCACGGATACCTCCTTTGATTGCTTCCTAGCCAATATGGCGATAGGAATTAATGGCCCCCGGTGGGCGACGTATTAAATGGCTGCGCAATATATAGCGTAACCAAAGCAACATTATAGGCCACATGTTCGAAATTGCAGGAAGACTGAGAGATTTGGTTTGGACTGGACGGAAATCCCCCTCTGTCTTGATCTATAACAATTAGGGCCGATTTTACTCGTTAACTGTTACAGATTGAGACGTTTGTGAGCCGTGTCGACCGTTTGTCTCGATCTGTAACACGTAGAGGAAGATTCGCCCTGTAGATGTTACAGATTGAGACAATCAGCCGGGCCCACCTCGTCCACCTCGTCATCTGTGGTTTACGTGGGGGCATGCGAAGCACGGGTATACTAACCGGCGGCGAATCTGCTCCATCGCTTAGAGCTGCTGCGTCTGGACGGCGCGTGATAGAGCTGCCAAAGCGATCGCCAGCGTGCTGAGCAACGTCCTCTCTGTGCGCACCCGTTTTTGTATGTATTAGCGCACTACCAAGCACGCCCGTGCGGCCGCATGCCGTGCCCATAACGCGTGCAGATAAGGAACAACGACATATGCGTAATTCTGTATCCGACGTCACGGACGCCGAGATTCTGGACGAGACCCGCGAGGCCATGACCCAGGCTGCCTTCGATGCCGCCGACGAGGCAAATGCTGCCCAGGCCGTCGAGTCCGCTACCGAGAGCCTGCCCGCCTTTGACGAGCTGGGGCTTTCCGACGAGATGCTTCGTGCTATCGAGAACCTGGGCTACACGGCGCCAACGCCTGTTCAGGCCGGCTCCATCCCTGTGGTGCTCGAGGGCCGTGACCTGCTTGCCGCCGCTCAGACCGGCACCGGCAAGACGGCTGCCTTTTTGCTGCCGACCATGAACAATCTGGAGCACATCGCTCCTCCCAAACCCGTGCGCGAGCGCGGCGGCCGCAACCGCCGTCGCGGTGTTAAAAAGCCCGAGGGCAACGGCCGTGGCCCCGTGATGCTCGTCATCACCCCTACGCGCGAGCTTGCCCAGCAGATCGACGAGGTCGCAAGCAAAATCGCCGACGTCACCGGCCATGTTGCCGTGACCGTCGTGGGCGGCGTGAGCTACAAGCCGCAGACCGCGGCACTTAAGTACGGCTGCGACATCCTGGTCGCAACGCCGGGCCGTCTGGTCGATCTGATCGAGCAGGGTGCCTGCCACCTGGGCGAGGTCAAAGTGCTGGTACTCGACGAGGCCGACCGCATGCTCGATATGGGCTTTTTGCCCGCCGTCCGCCGCATTGTGCGCGAGACGCCGGCCGAGCGCCAGACGCTGCTGTTCTCGGCGACCCTCGACGAGGAGGCCGTGGGCGAGATCACCGATCTAGTGAGCGACCCGGCCCGCGTGGAGATCGCGCCCGCTACGTCGACCGCCGACACCGTCGACCAGTTTGTATTCCCGGTGTCCATCGAGGCCAAGAACAACCTGCTGCCCGAGTTCCTCAAGAAGGAGGGCCCGGAGCGCACTATCGTCTTCATGCGCACCAAGCACCGCGCCGACAGCTGCTGCCGTCGTCTGGAGCGCAAGGGCATCAAGGCCGCCGCGATCCACGGCAACCGCAGCCAGGCCCAGCGCGAGCGCGCGCTTTCGGCCTTCCGCGACGGCACCGTCGACGTGCTGGTGGCAACCGATGTTCTCGCCCGCGGCATCGACATTAGCGACGTGCGCTACGTCGTGAACTTTGACGTGCCGGCCGAGCCGACCGACTATATCCACCGCATTGGCCGTACGGGCCGCGCCGGCGAGCTGGGCTGGGCCATTACGTTTGTGACTGAGCAGGACGTGGACGAGTTCTACGAGATCGAGAAGCTCATGGACAAGACGGCCGATATTTACGAAGCCGGCGACCTGCACGTGGGCCCCAACCCGCCCGCCGTTGACCCCGAGCGCGATCCTGCCGCCTTTAAGGTGAAGAAGAAGACCAAGCGCGGCAAGTCCAAGAGCAAGAAGAAGCTTGAGCAGGCACGTCGCGACGGCAAGCGCAACGGCGATGACTACGGCGATGTGGCCGGTCGTTCCAACCGCGGTCGCGACGAGCGTCGCGGCGACGGCGAGCGCCCGAGCCGTCCTAAGCGCGGCGGCAAGACCCGCGTGCGCGAGGGCGTTCAGGCTCGCGTGGACGAGGCCGTGGAGAGCGTGGCTCGCGAGGTGGCTGCCGAGGAGCGCGCTGGTGCTGGTGCCGCTGAGCAGCCTGCGCGCGGCAACCGTGCCGAGCGTCGTGCCAAGCAGTTCCAGGGCGAGGCACACCGCCGTCGTCGTGAGGACGAGGACCGTGGCGGCCGTCGTCGTGTCGAGCGCGAGGACGAGGGCCGCGGTTCGCGCGGTGGCAAGCGCGGTGCGGGCGACCGCCGGCGTTCCGGTCGTGATGACGAGCGCGGCGGCCGTGATGAGCGTCGCGGCGGCGAGGGTCGCGGTGAGCGTACCGCCCGTGGCGGTGAGTCCCGTGGCGGCAAGCGCTTTGAAGAGCGCGTTAGCCGCGGCGGCGAGCGTCGCGAGGGCGCTCGCGGCAATGGCGGCCGCGGCGGCGCTGGTCGTTCGAATGAGTCGCGCGATCGTCGTGACCCGCGTGCCAGCCGCGATCGTCGCGATGACTGGCGCAACTACGACGATACCCGCGAGGAGCGTCGTGGCGGCTATCGTGGCGGGCGTGGCGGCAACCAGGCCGGCTCCCGTGGCGGCCGTGCCGGCGGTCGCGATAACCGTGGCAGCTATGGCAATAGTCGTGGTGGCAAGCGTGGCGGCAGCTCCCGTCGTCCCGGTGACGGCGGCGGCAAGCGCAAATAACACACGCATCGCCCGCTAGAGCGAGGTGAACCAAGGGCCCCGAGCAACTACGCTCGGGGCCCTTTTTGTTTGCCGTATCCGATCGCTAGTTCAAATGTGATTTCCTCGGGAATGCATCTAGAGGATGCCGTGGGCCTGTTTCCTACCATGCAGCAATGGGTCCCATGGGGTGCGCCGTGCATTTTTTGGAGTATTCTGCAGTTCGAGTTGTCTGCATATGATTCGACGTCGCCAACGGTGGCCTTCGGATATCCCTAGCGAGCGTTCCGAGTCAGATTTCGCCGTTTTCCGGAGCAGGGGCGCGTCATTCTCGCCATGTCGGGACTTAGAATGATACGGCGCCCTACAGTTTTGCCCACCCGCGGCGGTGCTGACGCGGTCACGTTGCAGAATACTCCGTTTTTTGCACGTGCCGGGATGGGGTACCTCAGGAGAACGCGGCGGTATCCAGTAAGTATATGCAATCTGTACCGTAATTTATACAAAACGAAGAGGCAGACAGCGTAGGGTGGGTGCATTGGGGTGCTTGGTGCACCAAAACGGGGATCCCATGCGCCGTATACTCTGGCTGGATGTGAAAGCGGCTTGACGCGTTGCCAGGCGTAGGGGAGGGTGCCTCGATGAGCGTATTCGAAATTGTGTTTAGTCCGACGGGTGGAACGCGGAAGGTGTCTGGCCTTGTGGCCGGGGCACTGGGCAAGAATACCGTTACCGTCGATCTGGCCGATAGCGGGCTAGATTTCAGCGCTGTCTCGATGACTGAGGACGACGTGGCCGTAATCTCTGTGCCGGCGTATGCCGGTAGAATCCCGGCTGTGGTGGCTGACCGGTTGGGCATGGTGTGCGGCAACGGGGCTCGGGCTGTTTTGGTTTGTGTATACGGAAACCGCGCGTTTGAGGACACGCTCGTAGAGCTGGAGGACGTTGCGAAGCATGCGGGATTCCGGGTGATCGCGGCAGTTGCAGCCATTGCAGAACATTCCATTGCGCGACAGTTTGCTGCCGGTCGTCCGGATGCGCAGGATGCGGCGCAGCTCGCAGAGTTTGCGCAGCAAATTCAGCAAAAGCTGTCGGCTGAGGATGCATCCGAGCCCTCTATCCCCGGCAATCGTCCTTATAAACAAGCTGGAGGTCACCGCATGGCACCCGAGGCAATAGAGGATTGCGTTTCCTGCGGTGCATGCGCCGCGGCGTGCCCCGTTTGTGCTATCGACAAGGGTGACCCCAAACGAGCAGCTGGCGAGGCGTGCATCTCCTGCATGCGCTGCATTGCCGTATGTTCGCGAGGCGCTCGTAAGGTTGATCCCAACAAGCTATCCGCTGTTTCCCAGATGCTGAGCAAGGTTTGCGTCGTGCGGAAGGAATGCGAGCTCTTTATCTAGCGCATACGAAATTGGTGCAATGGGACCAGGTTAATCTGCACCAACCTGGTGCAAACAAACCTGTCCCCAATGCACTAGAGTGAGGAGTGTCCCCGAGTGCCGGCAGAAATGGAACGTCCCTAAGTGCCGCCTAAATACCGTTTATCGAAGAAAGGTTGATTTCCGATCTCAGCCGAACACATTAGGCGGACAGGCCGTTCCCGCAGCTAGCCGAACGCCCCCGAGGCCCCATCCGGGCCCCGGGGGCGCCGTTTTCCCAGTTGAAGGAACGGTGGAGATGTGTTTCGATGGGTC
>JAXKGF010000087.1:0-2527 GCA_036550515.1 Collinsella sp. | reverse complement strand
CTTCGGAGGCTCAGGCTCGACGCTCATAGCCTGCGAGAACACCGGGCGAACCTGCGCCATGATCGAGCTCGAACCCAAATGGTGCGACGTGATCGTGCGGCGCTACATCAAAACAACTGGAGACAATAACGTGCGCTGCGTCCGTCAAGGCCGAGAGCTACCGCGCGAGGAGATCGCCGCGATCTTCGAGCCTGACGAGGAAGGAGGTGAGCAGGAGTGACGCCCTGACATAATGAGCGAGAAGCCGATCACACAACGGATCAAGGACAGGCTCGCGGCCTACACCGCCATGCTGAGGGACATCGACAACCAGCTCGAGCGCCTCGACCGCATGGAGATGACGATGGCCTCACCGCCCGGCCCTGATCTGACAGGTATGCCACGCGGATCCGGCACACCATCCGACCGCACCGGCATGATGGTGGAGCGGAAAATGGAGCTCGAGGAACAGATCGACCGGCTCAAGGCTGAGGAGAAGCAGGAGCGCAACGCCATCGAGGGCCTGATCCTCCAGCTCTCCGACCCCGACGAGCGCGCCGTCATCCGGCTGCGCTACTTCGACCGGGCCGACTGGGAGAGCACCTGCGGCGTCCTGTTCGGTGATCGGCGGGACTACGTCGACAGAGTGGACGCCTACCAGAACAGGACATACAAGATCCACGGCCGCGCCCTGCTCAACCTCGCCGCCGTGCTGGACGAGCTGGAGCCCCTACCCGAGCTGCGGCAGTAAAACGCAGTAAAAGGAACAAAAGGGAAGTAAAAGGAATTGAAAAGCAGTAGCGACCCGTGCTATCCTATATCCTGCAAAAGACCGCCGGACACACGGGCAACGCCGTGACAATTCCGAGCGGCTGACCAGAGGAAAACCGAATAACAACCGACGGCAAGAGGCCGACGGGCGAACCAACGCCCGCCGGTCTCTTTTTGCATATTCAGGAGGTGACAACAACGGCAAAGGCAACCATCACCATGCAGGTCGAAAACTTCCAAAAGCTCATGGACACCGTCGCACAGATCGACGAGCAGGGCCGCAAAGCTGTGAAGGCCACCGTCCGCGACGTTAAGGCAAGAGCGCCGAGCTGGATCGCTCAGGAAGTCACGTCGGTCTACAACATCAAGAAGGGCGAGATCACCCCGTCCGGCAAGAACAGCGGCAAGCCGAAGAAGATGGCGGGCAGCGTCAGCGTCTCGGGCGAGACCATCGAGGAGCTGACCATCACCTACTCCGGCCGGCTGCTCACCCCCGTGCACTTCGGCATGACGCCCAAGACCGCACCGCCGGGCAAGAGCTACACGCTGCGGATGCAGGTGGTCAAGGGACAGAAGAAGGTCATCGGCCGTTACCTGAACACCCGCACCCCGGGCGGCCCGTACTCCGAGCGATCGCACAATATCCTCATGGGGACGGGCAACACCAAGGCCGGCGGCGTCAGCGCCATTCCATTCCAGCGAATGAGCCGGACGCGCACCGACATTAAGAAGTTCACCACCATCTCGGTGCCATCCATGATAACCAGCGAGCGCACCAATGAGAAGATAATGACCCGGCTCCAAGAGGAGACGGCCAAGCGCCTCCAGCACAACCTCGACCGAGCCCTCGGGAAATAGCCCACAGCGGCCCACAGGGCGCCCCACCACGGCGCCCGACACCGAGCCCGGCCCGCACCGCCAGACGCGCACAGAGCGCGCCACAGCGCCGAGCAGACGCCTCCACGGCCACGCGCAGCGCCGCAAGGTACTGTGACGGGCCCCTCTGGCCTGCGGTGCTGGCGAGCCCAAAAAACGCGCAGCCGGGGAAAATTTTTTTCGGGCCGTTTCGTTTCGCCCGAGCGGCAGAAAGGAGGGAACGCCATGCCGAACCCAACCAACAACAAGCTCGTCGACAGCAAGACCATCGCGGCCCTGTTCGACATGACGCCCCGCCGAGTGCAGCAGCTCACCAAGGATGGCGTCATCGCCGCGGTCAAGGAAGGCAACGCCAACCGCTATGACCTGCTGCCGACGATCCAGAGGTACATCCGATACCTGACGGCCAAGGCCAACGGCCGGGAGCCGTCGAAGAAGGACAGCGAGATCGAGGGCCGACGTCTGGAGGCTGAGGCTGACCTCAAGCGCAGCAAGGCAGACATCGCCGCCCTCCAGCTCAGTGAGCTCGAGGGCACCATGCACCGCAGCGAGGACGTCGAGGCTGTGATGACCGACCTCGTCTACAATATCAGGTCGATGCTCGTGGCCCTGCCGGGCCGTCTGGCCGTCGACGTCACCGGCGCAGCAACACCCGCCGAGGCGTCTGAGATCATCCGCACAGAGGTCTACAAGATCCTGACGGAGCTGGCCGGTTATAAATACGATCCCGAGGTGTACGCCCGGCGAGTAAGGGATCGGGAAGGCTGGAGCGAGCAGCTCGCCGATGACGCGGACGACTAAAAAAGCCGCCGCGAAGCTCAATACCGCCATCGCCGGAGCGGTCAAACGCTTCGCCCCGCCTGAGAGCCTGACCGTGGACGAGTGGGCCGACAAGCACCGT
>JAXKGF010000086.1:0-1994 GCA_036550515.1 Collinsella sp. | reverse complement strand
TTCAGCGTGTAGGCCTTGTCCAGCGATGCCGTACTCTGGTAGAACTGGGCACCCAGCGTAGATACATAGCCGTACTCCACCTGCTTCAGGTCGTACCGGCGCTGAATGAAATAGTTCCGGTGCGCTTTCAGCGAACCCTTCAGACCGTAGATCTGCGGATAGGTCTGTTTCGCGCCGTCCGCACCCACCGGCATTTCGTTCAGGAACGGGTAGATGTATTTGAAGATACCGGACTTGTTGTACAGGCGTGAGCACCACTTCTTCATCTGTTCGGTGTCAAAATGGTCAACGGCCTTCTGAATACTGAAGGCGCTCATGAAGCTGGTACCGCCGTTCACGCCCTTGGTCATCACTTCCTCCAGCAGATTGCCCATGTTGCCCAGTATCAGGTTCCACAGCCAGCTGTTGTGTCCCTGCATCACGTAGGCACCGTCGCGCTTCGTCTGCCGGTTGTCGTCATACTTCCCGGTCAGGAACGACTTGTTGTCCGAGCCCAACTGGCAGTCCCCGTCGTAATAGGTTATCCACCACATCACACCGTCCCACGTCCGCACCAGCATGTTTTTTGCCAGCTGGTCCACGCCAAGGTTGAACTGCACATACAGGTAGTAGGCAGCCAGGTTGGGCAGGTTGAAATACTTCCCCGCTTCCTTCCTGAAGGTCGGGCTTGCCCATTTCGCGGTCGGGAACCTGTTGCCGTCATCCTCATAGTCCACCCCGTCAAACGTGTGCGACTCCCTGTTATAGGTCAGATTCTTGCCGGCAGGCGTTTCCTTCACGCATCTGTACAGGAAGCCCATCATGCGGTCCAGGGCCTTGTACATCTTGTCATATTTATCACCGGTGCCCAAGTGTTCCTTGATGTTCGGTTCTTCTTCGGCATCGCCACCGCCGTCGTTCCAGAACACGTCTTTCGGGTGGTTGAACTCGAAACCGCCGTCAAAGTTGAAATCCATGAAGTCCGTATGGTCGGGCTCCGTGGACGGCAGCCAGCGGAACAGGCACAGGTCATTCGAGTTGTTCAGCGTCTCGATGCAGATAGGCAGGTATTCCTTCGGCCGGTCGCCGTTTGCCTGCAGGTAGTTCAGGGTGTCGCCGGTTCCCCACTGCTCGCCGCCGATAGTCTTGTCCTGGCCGAATATCGGGTAGCTGTCGCTCTTCTCGTTGTTCATGTTGTATTGGCCGTAATAGGTCAGGTCCTCGTCAACGCTCCTGGCCACAAACAGGTCACAGGGCAAGCCGTCAATGGCCGAGCGTATATCCTGCCCGCACGTATCGCTATGGTCGGCTGCATATTGCTGGGCCGGGGTCAGGATACCCATCTCCTTCATGCCGTCGTTGATGAACTTCGCACCACCGGTATTGGTGGTCATGGAGGAGTCGGAAAAGTCACACTTCGCACAGGCAAGTTTCGCGCCCACCGAGTTGCCCCGCAGCCGGAACAGGTTCTTCTTGCCCTCCGTTGCTGTCGGGTTGCTCTGCTGCCCGTTGCCGTCTATCTCGCCGTAGCTCATCCGTGCCGTATATCCGCTGGCTGTCTTCTGGAAGTAGAAGCGCAGGTTCTTGCGGGCATAGTTCACCGAACTGGTACCCTGGATGCGCAGATAAATGTCACGGGCTATCCAGTCCAGCGCCCGGTTCTCACCGTTATAGAATCTCACTTCCCGGCACAGCTTGTTGGCCTTCTTGTTGTTCAGCTGGGCCAGCGCATCCATCACGTTCAGCGTGTCGCTCTCGCTCGGCACCTCACTGCCCACGCTGCCCGTGCCTATCAGTACCAGGATCGAGTTCCGGCGTTTCTTCATCAGTCCCATCAGCTTCTCCATGCTCACCGTGTCCCCCTCGTTCAGCACGCGGTTGTCCTCATCCAGCGAACGCACGCCCGGTTCCCCATCGGCATCCTCCAGGTGGTTGCGGTCCACGATGTAGTTGTTCAGCACCTCGTCCGAGGTCAGCGCCTTGTTATAGATGCGCACGCTCTTCACGTTCAGGTC
>JAXKGF010000085.1:0-22910 GCA_036550515.1 Collinsella sp. | reverse complement strand
GTTGAGCATAAGTCAGCGAAAACGCCCCTAAGCGAGCAAGGTGACGTGAAAGAGGAGGGAAGCGTACTTCGGTACGCGACCGACGATTGAACGTCAGATTGCCGCTTAGGGGCGTTTGCAGCGTCGATCGGTCCGCCGTTCGTTAGAACGGCGGAACCAACCCTACATGACCATAACGTAGCGGCTACCCACGTAGTACTGCTTACCCATCAGGACCGGCTCGCCATTGGGACCGGTAAAGCTGGCACGCAGGTTGAGCAGGGGATCGTGCGGAGCAATACCCAACTCGGCCGCCTGCTCGGTATTGGCACGAACGGCCTCGACCGTGCGGTAGCCAACTGAGACAATCGGCGTTCCGCCAACACGCTCGACCTCGGCAAAAATCGACTTGTCCTCAAGATCGGCCGTCAACAGCTCACGGTAGGCGTCAAACGGCACAAAGATGTTCTCCTCAAAGATGGGCTCGCCGTCGGCTGTACGCACGCGCTTAATATGCAGCAGCAGCGCGTCCTTCTGCAGGCCAAAGAACTCCATCTCGTTTTGACGTGCCGGCACAATCTGGCGATCGACCACATGTGCGCCCGCCTTCATGCCGTTGTCGGCACACAGCGCGGTAAACGTCTGCAGCGTCGAGGCGTGGAACTGGCGGTTGATGTGCGGCGTGGAAACAAAGGTGCCGCGACCCTGCTGCTTAACCAAGTAGCCATCGGAACACAGCTCCTCGACGGCGCGGCGCACCGTAATGCGGCTCACGTCGTACTGCTCGGCTAGCTCAAGCTCGGACGGAATACGCTCCTTGGGTGCATAAACACCTTTCTCGATCGCATCCTTGATTTCGTCGTAAATCTGCTGGTAAAGCGGTGCATTTTTGGGCGCAGGCATATCTAATCACTCTTATCGAAATATTGAAATAACTAATACATATATAACGTCTAGTTTCATGTTACCTCATATTGATAAAACGATACACCCTCCCTACCAAAAAGCGACAGCTTCATTTTGGTAGGTTTTATCTGGGCAAACGAGAGCCTCCCGAAAGCAGCGAGGCTTTCGGGAGGCTCAAGCGGACAGGATTGCGCCAGGACGGCAAAATGCCAAAACCCTACTTGCCGTCGTCCTGCTGCAGGCTGTCCTGCTCGCTGAGGCGCGCCTGCCTGCTGGCCATGCGTGCGGGCTTGTCAGGATCGGGAACGGCCGTGGGCATGGGCTCGTCGACATGACCGCCCCACCAGCCGCCCACAAAGTTGAGCGTGTGGAACACGTTGATCACGGCCCCGGGATCAATGTCGCACACCAGCTTGATAATGTCCTGGCTCTCGTAGGTCGATACAACGGCGTGCAGCAGGTGCATCTTCTCGCGGCTGTATCCGCCAATGACCTCGGCGCAGCTAATGCCGTGCTGAAAATGGTCAACATAGGCGGTCATGACCTCGTCTGCCTTGCGCGTCGTGATCTGCAGCGTCACGCGGTCGTAGCGACGATAGAAACTGTCGATGGTCTTGGTCGAAATAAACTGGAACACAATGGAATACGCCGCCTTGTCCCAGCCAAACATAAAACCAAAGATCGCCAGGATAAAGCAGTTGAAACCAAAGATGACGCCCCAGATGGTCTTGCCCGTGTGGTTGGAGACCCACAGCGCGATAAAGTCGGTGCCGCCGGTGGATGCGCCGGATTTAAGCGCGATGGCAGCGCCCAGACCCGAGACCACGCCGCCAAAAATGATGAGCATGATCTTGTCGCCCAAAAACGGAGCGAAGTGAAAGACGTTGAGGAACAGCGACGAGAGCACGACCTGCATCATCGAGAAGATGACGAAGCGCTTGCTAATGCCGCTCCAGCATAGGAGCGCCACGGGGATGTTGAGTGCGAGCATGCCGAGCGAGATGTCGATATGAACGCCGCCCAGCAAGGTAACGCGATCGAGCAGGACCGCGACGCCGGTGAGACCGCTCGGGAGCAGGTCGGCGGGCTGAATGAACGCCTGGATCAGAAACGTTTGAAGAATGGCGGATATGGTGACCGCCACAGCGGTAATGGCGCGGCGGACGATGGTAAGGCGGCCGAGCACGAGCACGCGGTCCGTGAGCTGATCGATGGCGTTCGCCACGTAGGCTCCTTTCGAAGGCAAATCTAGTTGTGAGGCATGTCGGCGATTGTAGCACGGAGCGTGCGAGGGCGCTTCAATTCGCCCTCCCTCGACAACCAAAGCGGGACCAACAACCCTCACGACCAAAGGCCCAAATTACAAGTGAGTAGACTTTTTATGATCTGCCGAGCACGCCCAAAACCGCCAACTCTGTGACCTGCGGTTTTACAAAGGAAGATATGCATTGTGCTCGGCCTGCGCCAAAAAGTCTACTCACTTAGCCCGAATCGAAGCCAAACGGATCAAAATCGAAACCAAATTGAGCCAGTCCACCGCAAAAAACGTTTGAACCCGTGCTTCTCGCGGCGGATTGACACTACAAAGCGGCCAAAATGTCGGTCAGGTTGTCGATGACGACGTCGGCGGCGGACTGGTCCAGGTTAACGCCCTCGTGCGGACGCAGCGCCAGGACGCGGGCGCCGGAACGTTTGCCAGCCTCGATACCCAAAGGCGAATCCTCGATAACCAGGCACTCGGCGGGCTCCACCCCCAGCGCCTCCATGGCACGCAGGTAGATCTCGGGATCGGGCTTAAACGCACTGCACTCGTGACCGCTGATGGTGTAATCCAGCACGTCGGCGATGCCGGCAATCTCCACCAGCTCGTCGATCAGCTCGCGATAGGACGAGCTCGCGATAGCACATTTCACGCCGCGCTCGTGCAGCTCGCGCATCACCGGCTCCGTCTGCTCGTTGAGCAGCTCGGCATACGGAACGGGGTGGTCCGGGCTGTAGACCTGCTTGTACTCCACGCGCAGACGCTCGCGCAGCTCAACATCGTCGGGCACCAGCGCCTCCCAAATGGCCGGCTCGTTAGACCCCGAAAGATCGGGGATCTCGTCAAAGTGGAACCCCTTCTCTTCCATAAACGCCACGCGACGACGGTTGTAGAACCACTCGGTATCGACCAGCACGCCGTCCATATCAAACAGCACTGCCTTGATCATACGCATCTCCTCCCACCTGCCAAAAAGGGACAGGTTTATTTTGGTAGGTTTTATCTGGGGTTTTGCGACGCGACGGATTCGCCCTCCCCAAAGCAAAAAGGGGACGGGGCGCAAACCCCATCCCCTCTCAATCAACCCGTAAGGTCTACTTACTTGTGATTAGTAGGAAAGCTTCCACATGTAGCGACGCATGGTCAGCGGGTGCTGACGGGCCTCGGCGATCTGGTTGCCGTACTCGCGCATAACGGCGAGGTGCAGCAGCGGGTTGAAGTAGGTGACGACGCTCGCGGGCACAGCGTCAGCCAGGCCGTAGTCCTTGGAGTCGATCAGAGCGACCTTGGCGCCCATGCGCTTAAGGAAGGTGAGGGCGCGGGCGTCCATCGGACGGGTAGCGCCATCGGACATGAAGAAGACGTAGGGCTTACCCTCGGTGGAAACCTCGAACGGGCCGTGGAAGTACTCGCCGGTGTTGTAGGCGGCGGCGTCGATCCACTGCATCTCGGTGAACAGGAAGGCGGCGTGAGAATAAGCCATCTTCTCGGAGGCACCGGAAGCCATGAAGTAGATCATCTTGTCGTCCTTGAAGTCCTCGGCGAACTTCTTGGCGAGCTTCTTGCAGGACTGAGCGGCGTTCTCGCAGAGCTCGAAGACGTTGGTGAGGCCGGTGATCATGTCCTCGTAGTGGTCATAACCCTCGGTCTGCTGAAGGATCTCGACAGCAAGAGCGATGGCGTAGCCGGGCTTCTCGCACTTGGCAGCGAAGTTGGCATGGAAGCCGTGAACGATGACGTAGTCAGCGTCGACGGTCAGAGCGGAGCCAGCCTTGTTGGTGAGGGAGACGACCGGGCAGTTGTGCTTCTTGGCGGTCTTGTTGGCCTCGACGGTCTCGGGCGTGGAGCCACCGAGGGAGCAGGTGATCACGAAGGTGTGCTCGTTGACCCAGGAAGGCGTGTCGTAGTTGAACTCGTTAGCGGTGAAGATCTGAACGTTCAGCTTGTCCGTGTTGTTGGCCAGGAAGTACTTGGCGGGGTAAAGGTCGGACATGGAGGCACCGCAGCCGACGAAGGCGACGCTGTGGATCTCGTGGTTGGACAGGACGTCAGCGACGATCTGCTTAGGGAGGTTAAGGTCAATCTCGTACATCTGACACATTCCTTTCAATTTTTGCGGCGCCACATTGCCGGGCGCTCGCAGGGTTACCGTGGTTTGGACCGAGTCGCCGGCCCGTTGAGGATGCGACAAAGGGACTGTCCCATTGTCGCATTTTGGGGATGGAAGCCTGCCTGGGGTATGGGATGCCAGGCAGGCCCCCGGGGGAAAGCGGTTAGGCGCTTAGTCGCGACTAAGCCAGGATGCCGACCGCGGAGAGGGCGATGCCGCCCACAATGGCGATCACGAGAAGCCAACCGGTGTTGACGTTCTTCTTGATGAGCCAGTACATAAGGCCGGTGAGGCCAAGGGAGATCATCTGGGGCATCATGCTGTCCAGGATGTCCTGGATAACGACGGTGCCCTCAGCGAACTGCAGCGGGGTGGTGGCGCCGATCAGCGTGGCGATCATGCCGCCCACGGACATAAGACCCACGATGCCGCAGACATACATGAGCTTCTCCATGAGGTCGCCGCCCTGAAGCTTGCTCAGGTACTCGTGGCCGCCCTGATAGCCCATCTTGGCTGCGAACCAAGTAATCAGCACGGAGGGGACGATGGAGATGAGAAGGGCCAGGATCGGGCCCATGATGGAGCCCTGCTGAGCCAGCTGAACGCCCAAGCCAAAGGCGATAACGCGGATGGTGCCCTGGAAGAAGGAGTCACCGATGCCGGAAAGCGGGCCCATAAGGGAGGTCTTGACCGCGTTAATCGAATCGGGGTTGAAGTTCTCGGGATCCTTGGCGTACTCCTCCTCCATGGAGGCGGCGAGGCCCAGGATGAAAGCGCTCGTCTGCGGGGTGCAGTTGTAGAACGCCATGTGACGGTGGTAAGCCTCTTTCTTAGCAGCAAGCTGCTTGGGGTCGGACTCGTCCGGATAGAGGCGATCGAGCGTGGGAACCATACCGTAGAGGAAGCCCATGTTCATCTGACGCTCGTAGTTCCAAGAGGCCTGGATGGCCCAGGAGCGCCAGAAGAACTGGCTGACCTTCTTGTTCAGGGACACGTCCTTGGTTGCGGTTGCCATAGTGTGTTCCTCCTTAGTCTTCGTCGTCTTCGAGCGGATCGTAGTCGGAATCGACACCGGCGGCTGCATGGGAACCGTTGAACTTGAAGCCCATGAAGACGACAGCCAGGCACACACCGATCAGAGCGACCGCGATGACGGACAGGTTGAGGTAAGCGGCGAGCAGGAAACCGATGAACAGGAACGGAGTCATACCCTTCTTGATCATCATGGTGAGCAGCAGGGCCAAGCCGTAGGCGGTCATGATCTTGGTCGAAACGTTAAGACCAGTGGACAGCCACTCGGGAACCATGTTGACGATGGCCTGAACCAGGTCGGTGCCAACAAAAACGGCGAGGAAGATCGGCAGGAAGTACATGATGGCGTACAGACCGGAGCCGGCGCAGATGTGCATACGGTAGGCGGTCTTGAACTTTCCGTTATCGATCGCGTTATCTGCCACATGGGTGAGGACGGCGATGATGGAACGGAACACGATGCCGAGGAGCTGACCCAGGACGGCGACCGGGATGGCGATCGTCATGGCGGTCTCGGCGGAAGCGTCGGTCAGGCACGCAAAGGCAGCGGCCACGATGCCGCCCAGGACCATATCGGGCGGAACGGCGGCGCCGACCTGCACCAGGCCCATGGACACGAGCTCGACGGCGGCACCGACGGCAAGGCCGGTGGGCACATCGCCCAGCAGCAGACCGACGAGCGTAGCGCCAACGAGGGGCTGCTCGAAGTTAAGACGACCGAGCAGGCGGGAGTCCCACATGCAGAACACGCCGACGAGGCCGACGAGCACCGCACTGATGAACGTATTCATACCCTTCTCCTTTCAGTCAGGCAAAAGCCTGGTTGATTACAGCTTGGCGTCGATGTCGACGCTCTGATACGTAGGGGTCTGCTGGACGTAGAGCTTGATGCCCATGTCGAGCAGCTGGTTGACGTCGGCCTTCTGGGTGGCGTCGAGGAAGACGGAGCTGTCCTTGCCTCCGACCTGATCGGCACCGTCGTGGTTGGCGGTGGCGCCCAGGTTGATGGCGTCGAGCTTGTAGCCCTGGCAGAACTGCAGCATCTCGGCAGTGTTGCCAAAGACGAACATGACGCGCTCGCCGAGGGTGTTGAGCTTGTCCATCTTGGCGAGGGCACGCTCGACGGTGAAGACGTTCAGACGCACGCCCTGGGGCTTGGCCAGCTTAAGAGCGCCCTTCTTGATGTCATCGTTGGCGGCAGCGTTGTCGACGACGATGATGCGCTCGGCCTGAACCTTGGTGGTCCAGGTAAAGACGACCTGGCCGTGCAGCAGACGGTAGTCAAGACGTGCGAGGACGATCTTGGCGGGACCGGAGCTGTGACGGGACGCCTTGGCCTTCTTGGCGGGAGCCGCGGCAGCCTCGACCGGTGCGTTGGGGTTGGTCAGACCGGTGCGGGCCTCGTTGATGAGGGCCGCGAGCTCGGCGCCCTTGACGGGGACGGGGCTCATAGCGAGCGTGAGCGCCAGCGGGATGTTGAAACCGCTGACAACCGTGAACTTCGTGCCGTTCTTGGAAAGCTCGACCATGTTGTTGTTGACCGAGCTGCCGAGCATATCGGTCAGCACATAGACGGTGTCGTCCGCGTTGAACGTGGCGATCATAGCCTCAACCTTATTGGTGATGGGCTCCTTGTCGTCACGAGCAAGCGACACGACGTGGACGTTCGACACGTCGCCGAGAACCATCTCGAGCGTGTCTTTGGCGCCTGCGGCCAGGCCGCCATGAGATGCGAGAATGATCTGATTCATCTTGCCTCCTCCTTTTCGTTATGGTCATTATAACGTCTTATACGTTGCCTATATTGCTAATTAGTATAAAGACCGTTCGCGGGTGAAAATCGACCGTTGACGGGTTTAACGTACTTGAAACGTTGGGGCCGGATAGGCCGGCGCTGGCTGGATAACCCCAGGTCAGACGCCGCGCACAATCCTCTATCGCACGAAGTACCAGGGGCTTTCCTGCACGGTGGGTTCCAGCGCAATGCCGGTGCGTTCCTTAAACAGATCCATGTCCTGAGATTTTTCGGTCCACCACGCGTTGGGCTTAAAGGTCATGCTCTCAATGACATGACCGACAAACACACTGTTGCGCAGCTTGGAGAAGTCGGTGTTCATGATCAGGATGGACGCGAGCACCAGCACAATGCCCAGAACCTTGATCGCGCCGGCGGACTCGGCATAGACACCAATGCCCACCAGTACGGTGACGACCGTCTCGAAAGACATTACGACGGGAACTTTCGACGTCTCGAGCCCCATGGACAGACCCTGCATATATAAGATGTAAGCAACGGCTGTGGGGATGAGTCCAAAGCCAAGGAACAGCAGCAGCAGCTGTGGCGACATTGCCGCGGCGACATCCGGCCACGGAGCCGCGATAGCTGCCATAACCGCACCGCCAAAAACAAAGCCCCAAAACGTGACAGCCAGCGGGTGGACCGTCTTGGTTGCTATTCGGCTAAACACCGCGAGCGACGCACCACAAAGGCCTGCAATCACGCCCGACGTGACGCCCCAAACCGAAAAATGAAAACCGGAAAGGTCGCCATTGGTCACTGCAAGCACGCAGCCTACGATGTTAAAGACAATGGCAACGAGCTTGTTGGGAGTCACATCCTCGCGATAAAGCACGCGGCCGAGCATGACGCCAAACACCGGCGAGGTGTAGAGCAGCACCGAGGCCGTGGACATGCCCACCTCGCCCATGCACTCGTAATAACAGGTGTTGGCGGCGGCCAAACCGACGATGCCGACAAGCGCACAGGGAACAAGCTCTTTAGGGCTTGCCTTGAACAGGGCCAGCGGACCCTGAGCCACGGTAGACCCCTCACCCGGACGGCAGCCCATAAACATCAGGACCGGCGCCAAGACAAGCGCTCCGACCAACAAGCGAAAGGCAGCCATGCTCTGGGACGAAACGCCCATGGCCGAGATGCCGTTTACAAAGATTCCGATGCTGCCCCACATAAGCGCGGCGATCAGCACCAGCACATAGCCCAGATTGCTCTTCTTCAACGCAGCCTCCTCGGTATTGTTTCCAATATGTTTCGTACTACGTTATAGTCGTTATATACATTTTTCAAGACACAAATCGCCGAACGGAAAAATCTGCTCTACCGCTACAACCCATTGGTGCAAAGGGGTCAGGTTCATATGCGCCAACTTGGTGTAAAGTAACCTGTCCCCAATGACTAGGACTGTCCCCAAGTGCCGAACGTCTCCAAGTGCCGCATCTGGGCCAAGGCGACGCCGATGCTTTGGCAACGCCAGCGAAAACCCACCTGAGCGAGCAAGGTGCCTTGAAGCGAAGCGGCATTGACCTTCTGGTCATGCCGCTGAAGCTGAAAGGCAGATTGCCGCTCAGGTGGGTTTGCAGCGTCGAGCCGTTACGGCGTTTGGTAAAACGCCGTAACTAATAATCCAGCTTCCACATGTAGCGGCGCGTCATGTAGTCCTTGTGGGTGACGGCAGAGAGTGCGCGCATATACACGTTGTTGAGGATCGGGGCAAAGATCAGGTGGTTGAAGTACTCGCTCACGCTGTCCTTGATGTCGTTGAGGCCGAGCTCCTTGGCATCGAGCTGATAGACGCGCTCGCCACCGTACTGGTTGACGAAGCGGATGCCGCGCTCGTCGTTGCAACGGCTGCGGCCGACACTGATGAGCTGGAACAGCGAGGTGCGCTTGTCCAGGATCTCGAAGGGGCCGTGGAAGAAGTCGCAAGTGTTGATGGTACAAGAGTCGATCTGCAGCATCTCCTGCACGTTGCAGATGCTAAAGACGTAGGCGGCACCAAAGAGCGGGCCCTGGGCCATGACGTTAATGCAGGGCTTGTCGGCGTTCTGCTCGGCCCACTTGGCAGCGAGCGGACGGGTGTACTCGACGGCCTTGCGATAGATGGGGTCAACCAAGTCGAAGGCGGCCATAGCGGTCTCGTACTCGGCATAGCCCTCGGTCTGCTGCGTGAGCTCCATGGCGATCATGGTCACGACGGCGGAGTTGGTGCGGCCCATGCAGGACTCGTCGACGGCCAGGCTGTCGTACTGGATCTTGTAGTCGCAAACCTCGGTGAGACCGGACTCGTCAACATAGATGGCGATGGTGCTGGCACCGTGGTCCTTGGCGACCTGGGCGGCGACGATGGTCTCCTTGGTGCCGCGCATGGACACGACAACGGCCAGGGTGTTCTCGTTGACGTAGGCCGGGGTGGCGTGCACGAACTCGTTGCTGGTGTAGCTGGAGCTCACGACCTGCGTGGCCTCGTGCTCCATAAAGTACTGAGCAGGATAGTTGCCACCGTTGGATCCGCCGGCACCAATCCACACGACGCGCTTGATGCCGCCCTTGTCTGCCTTGTCAGCCAAAACCTGGGAGACGACATCCTTAACCTGTTCCTGAGTAGTCATCGTGCATCAGCCTTTCTTCTCGTTTGATGCTCTCGATGGCATACAAGTTACATACATGTTTTGGTTATGTCGACTAGTTGTATGCTATATTTGTCCTAGAAATTTTGTTGGTAAGGTTTTCGGCAATCCGTTACCAGCGGTTTTATTGTCATGTTGGATACATGCTTTGTTCGGTAAGCATACAAGTTAGATACAGGCTGATCGCATGAACGCTTCATCTAAAAAGAAACTGAGCCAATACGAGCGCTTGGCGGGTACGCTTCGCGACCGCATCGCCGCCGGCATCTACGCACGCGAAGACAGGCTGCCGTCCGAGATGGAGCTCATGGACGAATCGGGGCTGTCGCGCAGCACCGTGCGCCATGCCCTTAAGGTGCTCGTTGATGAGGGTCTGGTTCGAACCGAGCGCGGGCGCGGCGCCTTTGTGGCCGACACGCCCGCGCTCCACGAGAACAACCTGGTGTTTTCGAGCTATACCAAGCAGGTCGAAGGCCAGGGCATGAAGCCCACCACGCGCACCGTAGACTCGGGCTTTGCCAAGGCGGCCGGCAGCATAGCTAAGTTCTTTGACGCCGCCGTGGGCAGCAAACTCGTCAAACTTGTCCGCCTGCGTTATCTGGACGATGCGCCACTGTGCTTGGAGACCACCTACCTGCCGCCAAGCTTCGAGACGCTCATCGATCGCGATATCAACGGTTCGCTCTACGCGACGCTGCGCCAAGAATTCCATCGCGCGCCAGCACAGGGACATAAGACCTTTGAGGTGTGCTATGCCTCGCAAAACGAGGCGTTTTTGCTCAACGTCGAGCGCGGGCAGGCGCTGATCCTAATCACCGACTACGTCTACGACACCGACGGCCGACCGCTCCATGTCTCTAAGCGCATCCAACGCACCGACCGCGCCAAATACACCGAACCAATCGGCTAACCTGCCAAAATAAACCTGTCCCTAAATGGTAGGTTTGGGGAGGTCGGGGAACCAGGTTGGCTTGGGTTGGTTGGGCGTGCGCTCGGCCAGGACCAACTCCATCCAGCACATGTCGTACCAGCGGCCGAACTTTTGGGCGCAGCGATCGAAGGCGCCCACCAGGCGGTAGCCCATATGGGCATGGAAATCCTGACTGTTGTGCGTTAGATACTCGTCGTCCTTGTCGTGCGGCACGGCAATGAGCGCGCACATGTTGGTGATGCCCATCGCAATCAGGCATTGCTTGAGCGCATCGTGCAGCTTGCGGCCCAGCCCGCCGTGGCGCACATCGCGCGCCAGATAGATCGACGTCTCGACCGACCAGTCATATGCCTCGCGGCTGTTGAGCGGACTCACATAGGCATAACCTACCGGACGCCCGTCCAGCTCCATCACCAGATACGGATAGCGCTTGAGCGTACGCTCGATGCGCCCGGCGAACTCCTCAACGCTCGGCACCTCGTATTCGCAGGTAATCGCCGTCTGACGCACATACGGCTCATAGATGGCAAGCAACGCCGGCGCATCATCGGGCGTCGCCAGGCGAATCGTCGGCTCGGACATCTCGGTCATACAACCCTTCCCCCTCAAAAACAAAGGCCGCCTTGCGCCAAACCCAGCGCAAGGCGGCCCCGTCATCATGTCAACTTACAGGACAGCCGCCAGTGCGTCGATGTCCTCCTGCGTCGTGGCCCAGCTGGTGCAAAAACGCACCACCGTGTGGGTATCGTCGTACTTTTCCCAGTACTCGATCGCCGCATGCTCGCGAATGCGCGCCATGTCCTCGTTGGGCAGAATCACGAACTGCTGGTTTGTGGGCGTCTCCAAAAAGAACCGGTAGCCGTGCTCGTGCAGCACGCGACGAAGCGCCTGAGCGGTTTCGATCGCCTGACGCCCAATCTCAAAATACAGGCCATCGGTAAAGAGCGCCTCAAACTGCACGCCCGTCAGGCGGCCCTTGGCCAGCAACGCACCGTGCTGCTTAATACGCGGAATGGGATGCGCCGGAGCGTGCATGCCGCAGAACACCACAGCCTCGCCGCAGAGCGCGCCGCACTTGGTGCCGCCGATGTAGAACACGTCGCACAGCTGCGCCAGCTCGGGCAGGGTAATGTCGCACTCATCGGCCGCCAGCGCATAGGCCAGACGAGCACCGTCCACAAACAGCGGAATCTCGCGCTTCTGGCACACCGCGTGAATCGCCGCGAGCTCGGCCTTGGAGTACAGCGTGCCGTACTCGGTCGATAGACTCACGTACACGGCGCCCGGGAACACCGTGTGCTCGTAGCTCTCGTTTTCGTAGAACACCTGGATATAGTTCTCGAGGTCCTCGGCGTGCATCTTGCCCTCGTAGCCGGGGATGGTAAGTACCTTGTGGCCGCCAAACTCGATGGCGCCCGCCTCGTGGCAGGCAACGTGGCCAGTCTCGGCAGCAACGACGCCCTCGTACGGCGCGAGCAGCATATCGATCACCGTCGCGTTGGCCTGCGTGCCGCCCACCAGAAAAAACACGTCGGCATCGGGGGCCTGGCAGGCCTCGCGAATAAGCTGCTTGGCACGCTCGGTATGCGCATCGGTACCGTAGCCGGGCTGCGGCTCCATATTGGTGTCGACGAGCGCCTGCAGCACCGCCGGATGTGCGCCGTGGGAATAATCGTTGTTAAACGCGAGCATGGCAATCCTCTCTTACCGGGTATCGGCCAGATGATTCAAACGGAGCTATTGTACGCCGTTGGGATAGGCAATGCGCGCGGCGAGACACTCAAGCGCCAGCACCAGGGCAAAGCCGCAGCTCACGTCGCTCAAAAAATGCGCTCCGATCACGATACGGCCAAAGGCGACGAGCGCCGCGACCACAGCCGTCGTCCAAAAGACCACCCGGCGGAGCGACGGCTCTTCCTTAAAGGCCGCCGCGGGAAGCCCGGCGAGCATAAGGCCGATCGCCGCGTGCGCCGTGTGTCCACTCGCGAACGACTTAAAGCCGTCCTTGATTACGCCGGCGGCGATAAAGGCCCACTTGTCGGGGTTACCGATTACCCACCACGGCTGAAAATTGAGCCCCGGCGTGACCTCGATCACGCGCATGCGCGGGCGCGACCACAACGGCTTAACAATGACGTTGAGGATGATGGCTTGAGCGATCCACACGACAAGCACCATCAGCGCCCAGCGTGTGAGCTCGTCGGGCTCGGTCGCGCGCGTGAGGCGATAGACGATAAGGTTGGCGGTGATCACCAGCACAAACGTCAGCACCAGCTGAACGGCAATGAGTTTGCCGCCAACCTTCAGGGACGAGACGATCTCGTAGCCGGCCAGGCCAACGTTGACAAGGATGCCGAGCACGGCGAGCCATTTGCTCCCTCTGGAATCGGGACGCACCGCGCGCACGAGCATAACGCCCGCGATGCTCGCCGTCAGTTCGAACGGTAGCTCGCCGGCCGCCTCGATAAAGCGACCGTACATGCTGCCGATGTTGAACAGCGCGCTCGAGATCTGATAATCGAAGAAACTGCCCACGCCCAGACAAAGGCACAGGACAACCGCGATAATGGCGACATCTTTCTTATAGATGTATCCGAACATGCTTTCCTTTCGATGGGGCGAAGGGTCGACCCGCAACGTGGTGGGGCAAAGATAGCTTTGTCCCATAAATACCCTTACAGGTTGAGCATAAGTGAGCGAAAACGTTCCATTTGTGGCAAGGTGGCCCGAAGGAGGAGGGAAGCGTACTTGCGTACGCGACCGACGAGTGAGGGTCAGATTGCCCAAATGGGGCGTTTGCAGCGTCGACCCGTTAGTCGTCGTCGCTGGCACCCAACTGCTGCAGCAGCATGAGCGCCGCGGCCACCGGGCCGGTGCCGTCGTTGGCGTCGAGGCCGCGACCCAGGCCGCTGCCTGCGCCGGCGCCCGCCTTGTAGGGCACCGACAGCTTGCGGCTCTTGGGGAAGTTCACCGCGCCATAGCGGGTCTTAAGCTCAAAGGCCACCTTCTTGGGCACGTCGACGCCCAAAAACGTGATGCGACCGCCACTGAGCGTGACGCTCTCGAGCCCCAGGCGCTCGCCGCGAATGCGGATTCGTGCGCGATTGAACAAATTGAGTCCCGCCAACGGCAGCTCGCCATGCGCGGCCTCGGTCTCTTCCTGCACCTCATCGATGCTCTCCAGGTCCTCGGCCGCTGCGAGCTTGCGGTACACGAGCACGCGCTGATCCACCGCCGGCAGGTACTCCTCGGACAAGAAGTAGTCGGCCGGCAGGTTAATGCCCACGCTCGCCGCCTCCACGCCGGCGTCGTCATCGCCGCGCGCCTCGGCCACCGCCTGGCCCAACATCTGCGTAAACAGGTCAAAGCCCACGCTCGACAGGTTGCCGTGCTGCTCGGCGCCCATAAGCGAGCCGGCGCCGCGAATCTCCAGGTCGCGCATGGCGATGCGCATGCCGCTGCCCAGGTCCTGGAACTCGGAAAGTGCGGTCAGGCGCGCCGTCGCCTCCTCGGTGAGCGGCAGCTCGCCCGGGAACATAAAGTACGCGTAGGCCTGCGTGGCAGAGCGACCCACACGACCCTTGAGCTGGTAGAGCTGCGCCAGGCCCAGGCGCTGCGAGTCCTCGATGATCAGCGTGTTGGCGGTCGCGTTGTCGATACCGCTCTCCACGATGGTCGTGGCGATGAGCACGTCGATCTTTTTGGTCGCGAACTCGATCATCACGTCCTCGACCTCGCGCGGGCTCATCTTGCCGTGCGCCACGCCCACGCGCGCCTCGGGCGCGGCCTCGTGCACGCGTGCCACGGCATCGTCGATAGTCTTGACGCGGTTGGACACGTAGTACACCTGGCCGCCGCGACCCACCTCCAGGCGAATCGCCGCGCTCACCACATCGGGGTCGTACTCCCCCACGTGCACGATCACGGGGCGACGCCCGGTGGGTGGTGTGGTGATTAGGCTCATGTCGCGCACACCGCTCGTGGCCATTTGCATGGTTCGCGGAATCGGCGTTGCCGAAAGCGTGAGCACGTCAATCTGCTCGCGCAGGTTCTTGAGCTGTTCCTTGTGCTGCACGCCAAAGCGCTGTTCCTCGTCGATGATCACCAGGCCCAGGTTCTTGGGGTTCACATCGGCCGAAAGTAGACGATGCGTGCCGATGAGCACGTCGATCGTGCCCTCGGCAAACGCCTTGAGCGCGCGCTTTTGCTGCGACGGCGTGCGGAAGCGGCTGAGCACCTCGACCTCCAGGTCAAACGGGGCAAAGCGCTCAAAGAATGTCTCGTAGTGCTGTTGGGCCAGAATGGTCGTGGGACAGAGCACCATGACCTGGCGGCCGGAGTCCACGCACTTAAAGGCCGCGCGCAGGGCGACCTCGGTCTTGCCGAAACCCACGTCGCCGCACAGTAGGCGGTCCATGGGCTTGGGCGCCTCCATGTCGGCCTTAATGTCGGCGATGGCCTCCAGCTGGTCGCGTGTCTCGTCGTAAGGGAAACTCTCCTCCATCTCGATCTGCTCGGGCGTGTCGGGCGGGCAGGCGATACCGGTAATCGACGAGCGGCGCGTATACAGGTCGACCAGGTCAAACGCCAGCTTTTTGGCATTCTTGCGCGCCTTATTGGTGGCACGCGTCCAGTCGGCAGTGTTGAGCCTGGTCAGGCGCGGCTTGTCGCCGTCGGGGCCAACATAGCGCGTGATGCGGTCGACCTGCTCGAGCGGCACGTAGAGCTTGTCACCGTCGGCATATTCCAGCAAGAAGTAGTCGCGCTCCTTGCCGCCCACTTCCTGGCGCGCGATCTCGCTAAAGAGCGCGATGCCGTGAGTGGCGTGCACCACGTAGTCGCCCGGCTTAAACGGGAACGTGATCTGCGTGATGTCCACCTTGCGGCGGCTGCGCGCGCGGTTGGCGTCCATGCGGGCGTTGAGGTCGGCGATTGAGAACACGGCCAGGTTGGCATCGGGCACCACCACGCCCTGCGGCAGGGCAGCGTCCACAAAGGTCACGCGCCCGCGCGAGATGGTGGGCACGGCGGCGCCGGCGGCAGCCTGCGCGGCACCCGCCTCGAGCGAGCGGGCGTTAAGCGCGTCGGCCTTACGCTCGCGAATTGCAGCATGGGCATCCTGGCGGGCTGCACGGTCGGCGGAATCCGCCGCTGCCACGCGAACGCGGTCGCCGATAGCGCCGACATTTTCGGGCGCCGCGGTCAGCGATTCCTCAAAGGTAATGCCCTCGTCGCCAAAGGTGAGCTCCATCGACTCGCGCGCACCGCGGTCGGGGATGGCAAACACGCAGGCATAGCGCTTGCCCACGACCTCCTGGATGCGCGTCATAAAACGGTTGTCCGAGCCTGCGATGGCCGGCTGCTCAATCTTGAGCTCGGCCGTCACCGCACCGCCGGCACGGATGAGACTCACGTAGTTCAGGCGCTGCTGGGCACCAAAATCGAGCTGCTGAGCGCGTACATACAGGCCATCCAGTCGGTCAATCCCCGCCTCGCCGGCACGGGCCTCGATATCCTCGTAAGCGCGCAGGCAGTCGTCGAACAGCGAGCGCGGCTCGGACAGCACCACGAGCGCCTTGCCGCTCACATGCGATAGCGGGCTCACGGTCTGGCCGTACATCACCGGCAAAAAGCGGTCGAGCTCAGGCGTGACGATGCGCGCATCCACCATCTCGAGCAGCGCCGCCAACTTGCTGTCGTCCTGGCTGGCGCGGTAGAGCGCCACATGCATGTTGTGGACGGCCTCGTCGGTAAGCGCCAGCTCACGGCACGGGAAGATCTCGATGCTGTCCTCGTTGCCGATGGTCTGGCCCGTTGAACTCACCATGCGGCGGATGCGGTCGATCTCGTCGCCAAAGAACTCAATACGCACGGGCGCCTTTTCCTGCGCCGGAAACACCTCGACGGTGTCGCCGTGCACACGGAACAGGCCGGGCGCGTCGGCGGCGCCGGCATTGGTGTAGCCCATGCCCACCAGGCGCTGCGGCACCTCGTCAAAAGGAATCTCCTCGCCCACCGCAAAAGTAGTGGACTCCCAGTAGCGGCTCTCGACCGGCGGCACGCAGCGCAGCAGCGCGCGAGCCGAGGCGACCATGATGCAGTTGTCCCCGCGCACGATACGCCCGAGCGCCTCGCAGCGCTGGGCCACCACGGCGTCGTCGGGCGCCTGCTCGCGCCAAGGATAGTCCTTGCGCTCGGGAAAGCGGCACACGTGCGCCAGGCCCACATAGGCGGCAAGGCTACGCGCGGCGCGATCGGCTGCATCCTCGCCACTCACGATGTAGACCGTAGGGCGCGGGCGGCGCGCAAACTGGGCGGCGGCCATAAGCGTTCGGCCCGACTGAGATACGGCCAGCGTCACGTCCTCGCCAGAATCGAGCCCGGTCTCGACGGTCTGCAGCGCCTCGGCAGTGTAGAGCTGCGCGGCTATACGGTGAATGAGCATGCTGTTCCTCCGGCATTGCAACGCCAAAAGCCCGCCGAGGCAAGCTCGGCGGGTCGTTCGTCAAAGTTCATTAACGTTTATGGTACCGCACGGCCCCGTGACCAAAAGCCTAAGCGACATCATGCCAAATGTTGCCCACAACGGTCTTGCTAACGCGTTTTCCCAGCTTATTAATCCGCTCTCCGCTTTTTGATTTGCTGTCTTCCGGCAGCGATTTACACCGTCCGCGCCCCCTGGCGAGCATTTCGAGCTGCAAAGCGCCTATAATTGACCATGCTTACGTATTCAATGTCACTTTTTGAGGAGGGGGGGGTAAAACAAATGGCCGACACTCCATCTTGTGCACTGTACGCCGGGCTTAAGTCACTCGGTCGCATCAACAACGGTAACGCCGCGCAAATTCTCATAGCCGGCAACGCCCGTTACGGTGGACGCCTCATCTCCGAACGCTTGACGGTCCCGTCGTTTATCTCACGCGAAATCGTTCACGCCAAACCCGGTGACCTTCCCGAGCCGCTGTTTGCGCCCTTTGAACAAAGTGCGCGCCAGATACTCAACCTCATCATGCAAAACCGAGGCTCCGACCCCCAATCGCTGAGCAAGGTCGCTAAACGCTATATGGAGTCGTGCGTCCCAGACATGCAGGATGCCCTTACCAATTGCGGCGTCGACGGCATGCTCTTTAGAAACGGCGTCGAGCGCATCGAGACCGCTGACGATAGCGACATCAAAGATCGCCTCTACATCCATCTGGTCTTTTTTATCGTTACCGGCTGCCTTGGCGACCCCGCCCGCGCCATCGAATACACCGAGTCCTTTGTGTCCGACCAGATGCTCTCGACACTCGGCACGGTCGAGACGACCGTCACCTCGTTTTTCTCGACAACCGCGCGCCCCACGGGAGACATTCGCCTGGGGCTGCTGCGCGTCGTGGGCAACTCGGCACAACCGCCGCTGCGTCCCCTTACCACGGACCCGGTGGGCAGCATTATCGGGTCGCTAACGGGAGACGAGAACGCCATCACCGACGTCGATTCCGACGTCTCGCGCCAGCACCTGCGTATTTGGCTCCAAGACGGACGCTGGCTTGCGCAGGGCCTCGGCTCCACCAACGGATCGTTTTTGATCTCGGGCGTCGACCGCTGCCGACAGGCTATCGAACCGCCCAGACGCGAGCGCCCCGCCAACTTTGCCAATGCCCCCGTCGAGATTCACAACGGAGATACGCTCTGCCTAGGCGCCACGACGCGCTTCTTGGTCATTCGCATCACAGACTAGCCCGCCCACACATCTTCGACGCACAAGGTGCCGTTATTTGCATCAACCCATGCAAATAACGACACCTTTTCGATTAAGGCAACGGTTGCGCTACCTTTTCACTAACATTATTGCTATGCACTTTTTTCTCGAAAGGATCGCCCCGTGACGTACGACACGGACATGGATATCATCGCATTGTCCCCCTTTGAACCAAACGCCATGTTTGCGACCACCGAAGACCCCGATACTATTCGCCGCTTTACCACCCTGTTGGATTGCGGGGCAGTCGGCGGCGGTTCTCACCATCTTCGCAAGGTCGCCAACACCGAAGGCGAGACCTTTGCGCTCAAAACGCTATGGCCCCTCAGCGGCTGTGATGAAAACGGCTCCGCCGTCAGCCCCTCGGGCATCAAGACGCTTACCGAGGAGTATCGCAATCTTGCAGCCGTCTCACTGTTGGGCGGCTTTCCCAAAACCTATGGCTACGGTTATACCGGCAACACGCCAGTCATCGTTATGGAGTGGATTGAAGGCCTGCCCCTTCGCGATGCTGCGGCAGAGCTAACCGACCCCGCCGAGGGCAGCCACATTCCTGCAAACACCGTCGCCGCGATTGGAAAACGCCTGGGAGAGATTCTCCTGGGTGCCCAAAAGCTCGATGCGCCGTTTGCGCACCGTGATATCTCCTTGCGCAATATCATCATTCGCACAACGCGCCGGTCCCTTGCCCAGCAGATTGCACACTGCAGTTTTGACCTTTGCCTAGTCGATCTGGGCAGTTCGAGCATCAAGCGCTCAGACCCCTCGTTTACCATGTCCACCGGCATCTGGCGCAACGGCACCCCCGAGTTCGCCCCACCCGAGATGCTCTCCAACGACATCCCCGAGCTGGCGCCGCTGCGCACGTCGCCCAGCATCGATACATATGAGCTCTGCAGCATACTCTACACGCTCTATGCCGGCCACACGCCATATCGCCTAAACGAGCATATGGACCAGTCGCCCTACCTGTACAAGATCGAGCACGAGCTCGAGCCTCTTGAGGCACGCGTACCCGGCGACCAAATGCTTGTCGATGTCATCATGAGTGGCATCCATAACGAGCAGTCCCAGCGCGCGCCGCTGTCTACGATTGTCGGCAAGCTCGATACCTGGATTAAAGACATCGATTTTGAGCCGCGCACGCCGCTGCCCACCCCGATCGACTTTAGCCAGCAACCGAAGCCTTGCGACTCCGACAAGGATCAAACGCGTCACCTGCTCATCTCGCGTCGCGCTGCGCTCGCGCTCGGCGGCGTCTGCGTTGCCGGCATAGCAGCTTCCGCCCTTGCCACGGGATGCTGGGGGCTTATCGACCTTGCGCACGGCATCAAGCCGTCACTCGACGATTACACCTGGGAAGAACTCGCACTGATCTCCCGCAAAATCCAAGAGACATCTTCCAACAAAAACGCGCTCGCGATTGCCGAAACCTACCACCTGGTAAACAGCAAGCAGTCGCTCGAAAACGAGAACACCAAGACTGTCAGGCTTTCCGACGGGACCAAGGCACAAATCCAGATCGTTGGCTTTAAGGCAGACACGCTCACCGATGACGGCCTCCCTGCGGGCATCACCTTTATGTTCCGCACCCCCATCGCTATGCGCGCCGTAAACGACAGCACCGCAACGGGTGGTTGGGAGCAATCGTCGCTTCGCAAATGGTTGGCGGACAAGGGCATGGCTACGCTGCCCGACAATCTCCGTAATCAGATTCGCTCGGTGCGAAAGCTCACCAACAACACCGGCGGCACCAAAGACGTCTCCAGCATCACCGCCACCGACGACATACTCTGGCTGCCGTCCATGAGCGAGCTGTGCGGCTACCAAGCGCCCGAAACGTTCGCAGAAGGCAGCGAGTACCTTTCTGCCCTCTACAGCGGAGAAGGCGATCAGTACCAGCTCTATCGCGAGCAGAGTGTGAGCGGTCTGACCACCAATGATGCCATGATCCGCACCGTCGCCGGCAAAAAGATCTGCTACTGGGAGCGCACCCCCAGCGCCGACTGCAGCGAGGGCGCCGACTCGACGTACTTTAACCGCGTTGGAAAAGACGGCGACGTGTTTAGCTGGGCAACGCCCGGAAACAAACCGGACCAAATGACCTATGTCCTGCCCGGCTTTTGCATCTAACACCTTCCCCGGATACCAGAAAGGAGCCTTGCATCATGCGTGCGGAAACACCTTCCGAGGTGCTCTTTGATTTCCTTAAGTGCGACCTGCAGATCAATAACCGCGAAGCGACGCGCATCTTGATTTCGGACAAGCCGATGGGCTCCAAACCGGCCCCACGGTTTCGCATTGCCGAAAAGACGTTTCTATCGCGACGCGTAGTGCACGTCGTTCCGGGTATCGACAAGATCGACCCCGAGATGTTTTCCGATTTTTCGCAGAGCGTCCAGAACTTGGTCGCCGCTGTAAAAATCGGCAGCGGCAGCAGTCCAGCGGCCGCCAACGCTCGCCAGCAAGCCATTACGGCGCATGTCCTCGAGCGCATGGCAACATCGCTCGAACACTGGGAGCTCGATGGTTCCATCCTGCGCAATATCTTTGACCGCATCGCCGTCATGCCGGGCCTCAAACAAAGCGACCGGCGCCTTTTGGAACTCCTTGCGCTAACGGTCTGTGGATGCCTGGCCGATCCCAATGCCGCCGCCTCCGAGGTCAAAGACTTTGCCATAACGCAGCTAGCCCAGACCTTTGGCACACTCGAGACCACCGAGGTCGTCCAGGCGCAGGATACCAACCACAAGGTCAACGAGCCTCCTGCAAAACTGGGGCTGCTCAGACTTGCGAAAGACGGCTCAGCCTTACCGCCAATCTATCCCTTGAGCCTCGATCCCGAGGGCACGGTTTTAGGCTCGTTCGCACACGACCGAAACAGCATCACCAACGTTGGTCCCGATGTATCCCACCGGCACCTGCGCGTGGCGTTTTCTAACGGTACATGGCTCGCAAGCGGCCTTCACTCCACCAATGGAACGGTTTTGGTGACACGCAGTGGCGCGACCACCGTTATCGAAAAGCCACGCTCGCTGCGCACCGCCGATGACGAGGACAAGCAGATTCCTATCCACGACGGCGACCTGCTCAAGCTGGGCTCCTCGACCGAGTTTTTGGTGCTGAAGATCTCCTCAAACGTACGTGCGCTGGCCTAGGGCCGAGCTCGCCCAATAAGAATCAACGCAAAAGAGCGCCGCTGCACACATCGCAGCGGCGCTCTTTTATTTGCCGCGGACATCTAAACACGGATGCAGGAGCCGACAAAACTCACGCAAGATAACTAAAACATAAAAGCCGCGTGGGGGTCGGGTCCCCACGCGGCTATCAGGTTTGGGCTAATTAAGCCCGGAGGTAAACACTAGAAGTGATTAGTGCTCGCGACGCTTGGTCATGTACATGCCCACAGCGACAGCCACGGCGCCGGTAAGGGCAGCAGCGGAGGTCACAACAAAGGTCGGGTCGCCAGTGGTAGGAAGGGCAGCGGCGTCCTTCTTCTTGGCCTTAGCCTCGTCCTTCTTGTCAGCAGCAACCTGCTTCTTGCCCTCATCATCCTTCTTCAAAGTCTCGGACTTGGGGGTCTTAGCGGTGAAGAAGGCGTAGACAGTGGTGTCCTCGGTGATGGGAGTAGAGAAGTCAAACTTCTTGAAGGACTCCTTGGAAGAAGACCAGCCGACAAAGTTGAAGCCATCAACGGAAGGATCGCTGGGCTGAGCAACAGTCTTGCCGTCCTCGACCTCAACAGTGGTGGTGGAACCATCAACATAGAAATTGACCTTGTGGGTCTGGACAGCAGGCGTCTCGTTCTTGGTCCACTGGGCGTAGAACGTCACGTGGTCGCCGCCGCCCTGGACGGGCTTGCTGAAGTCGACCGGGTCGGTGCCCTCGGAGTCGTAGGTCCAGCCGGCGAAGGTGTAGCCCTCGCGGGTCGGGGCCAGGGGCTGGCGGGCGACGCCGTCGGAATCAGTAACGCCCTGGAGCGTCACATTACCGTCGAAGAATACACCACCGTTGGCGAAGTAGAGGACATCCTTGACGTTCTTGTTCTCATCAACGTCAGCCCCCTTGTCCTCGGTCCACTGAGCGAACAGGGTAGCATGGTCGCCGCCACCAACCAGCGGTTTGCTGAAGTCGACCGGGTCGGTGCCCTCGGAGTCGTAGGTCCAGCCGGCGAAGGTGTAGCCCTCGCGGGTCGGGGCCAGGGGCTGGCGGGCGACGCCGTCGCCGTCGGTCACGCCCTGGAGCGTCTCGTTGCCGTCGAAGAACGTGCCGCCGTTGGCGAAGTAGAGGACGTCCTTGACGTTCTCGTCAGCACCCTTATCCTTGGTCCACTGGGCGTAGAACGTCACGTGGTCGCCGCCGCCCTGGACGGGCTTGCTGAAGTCGACGGGGTCGTTGCCGTCGCGGTCGTAGGTCCAGCCGGCGAAGGTGTAGCCCTCGCGGGTCGGGGCCAGGGGCTGGCGGGCGACGCCGTCGCCGTCGGTCACGCCCTGGAGGGCGTCACTGCCGTCGAAGAACGTGC
>JAXKGF010000084.1:0-3059 GCA_036550515.1 Collinsella sp. | reverse complement strand
TCATGCCTTGCCTTTTGAATGACAAATTGTCGTCCTGGGCGGCGCGCAGCGTCGACTGGTTGCGCGGTTCGTAGAACCGCGCAACATGAGAGCGCCCCCTCCCGCGCACGGAACGGGAGGGGGCTAAAGGTAGGAGTCTACCGGTGGGTTTACCCCACCGGACAGACGATGACCAGGTGATCCTTTACAGGATCGTCAAGGTTTCCGTGGGGTACCCGTTGGGTACTTAGAGCAGCACGCAGGCGACGGTCAGGATGACGGCGCAGACGACGGAGAGAGCGACGATGAGCTTAAGGGCAAACTTGAGCCAGGTCGTCCACTCGATCTTGGCCAGGGCGAGACCGCCCATGATGGCGCCGGAGGTCGGGGTGAACAGGTTCACGACACCGATGGCGGCGGAGAAGATCATGACCATGACCTCGGGCGAGAAGCCGAGCTTAACAGCCAGCGGTCCCATGATGGGCATGGAGACGGTGGCCATACCGGAGGTCGAGGGGATCAGGAAGGACAGGCCGAAGTAGACCAGGAAGCTCATGGGAGCGAAGATCACGCCGGACAGGCCAGCCAGGGCATTGGCGGCAGCGTCGAGGACGAAGACGTCGAGGCCGGTGTTAGCCATGAGGACGGAGATACCACGGGCGAGGGCGATGACGAGTACAACGGACATCATGTCGGCAGCGCCGGTGATGAAGGTGTTAACGATCTGCTTCTCGGACAGGCCACCGATGATACCGATCAGGACGGCCATGAGGAAGAACCAGGTGGAAGCCTCGTCGAAGTACCACTGGCCAATGGGCAGGCCGGTGATCAGGGCAGACCAGCCCTGGACGACGGCGTTACCGTCGGCGTCGTAGACAGCGCCAGCGTCGAAGAAGTTGGCGACGCCCTCGTTGAGGTCGGCCAGCGGGATGAAGCCGACGATCATGACGACGAAGGTGAAGGCGAAGGCGATCAGAACACCCTTCTGACGACCAGTGAGCTTGACCTCCTTGTGGACCTCGGAAGCAGCCTTGCCGTGAGCCTCTTCGGCGTCCTTAAGCTCCTGCATCGACAGGATGGTGGAACCCTTGTCAGCCTTGACCTTCTTGGCATAGTTCATCACGAAGAAGATGGACATAGCGGTAGTGACAATCCACAGGACGGCACCGAGGCCGATGATGATGGACTGGTTGACCTCAATGCCAACGCCGGTCAGAGCGTCGACGGCAGCGCCGACGGCGAACGGGTTAACCGTGGAGCCCAGGCAGCCGCAGCCAGCGCCGAGCAGGACGGTAGCGGCGCCGACCATGGGGTCGAAGCCAGCGGCCATCATGGTAGCGGCGAGCAGGGCGTAGAAGGGAACGGTCTCCTCGCACATGCCATAGGTGGTACCACCGAGGGAGAAGATGAGCATCAGCACGGGAATGAGCATAATCTCGTTGCCCTTAAGCTTCTGCACCAGAACGGCGATGCCGTTGTCCAGGGCGCCGGTCTCGGTCATCATGCCGAGGAAGCCGCCCAGGATCATAACGAAGAGGCAGACGGGCAGAGCGTCAGCGAAGCCCAGGATCGGGGCGGTGCAGAAATCGCTCAGACGGGCGGCAGTAACCGCGCCACCGGACGTGCCGGAGACGATAACGGTAATCACTGCAACAATTGCCAGCAGAGCAAGAAGAATGGTGAACGATGAAGGCATACCGCGCTTTTTCTTAGCGGTCTCAGTCATAGTTCTCATCCCCCCTTCATAAATCATTTACTGATCTCGCCCGAAGCGGCTCTTCCGTGCCGTGCCTGCCGCTTGATGCGAGATTATTACCAGATAAAACCGCTCGGGGTGTCCAGCAATACACCCCGAGCGAGATGCTAGATGCTCTTACTTGAGCGTGGCGTACATGACAGCCTTGATGGTGTGCATGCGGTTCTCGGCCTCGTCGAAGACCTTGGAAGCGGGGCTCTCGAAGACCTCGTCGGTGACCTCCTGCTCGGTGATGCCGAACTGCTCGCACTTCTCGGCGCCAATCGTGGTGTTGGTGTCGTGGAAGCTGGGCAGGCAGTGCAGGAAGATGGCACCCGGGTTGGCCATAGCCATGACCTCGGAGGTAACGCGATACGGGGTGAGCTGAGCGATGCGCTCGGCCCAGACCTCGTCGGGCTCGCCCATGGAGACCCACACATCGGTGTAGATAACGTCGGCACCGGTGACGCCGTCCTTGACGTCAGTGGTCAGCTTGATGGTGCAGCCGTTAGCCTCGGCGATGGGCTTGCAGGCCTCGATGACGTCGTCAGCGGGCATGCACTCCTCGGGGCCGCAGGCCACGAAGTTCATGCCGAGCTTGGAGCAGACGACCATGAGGGAGCGAGCAACGTTGTTCTTGCAGTCGCCCATGAAGACGAGGGTCTTGCCCTTGATGTCGTAGTTGAAGTTCTCCTGGACGGTCAGGATGTCGGCGAGCATCTGGGTGGGGTGCCACTCGGTGGTCAGGCCGTTCCACACGGGCACGCCGGACTTGGCAGCGAGCTCCTCGACGTCGTCCTGGGCAAAGCCACGGAACTCGATGCCGTCATACATGCGGCCGAGAACGCGGGCGGTGTCCTCGATGGACTCCTTCTTTCCCATCTGCGACGAACCGGGATCGAGGTAGGTGACGCCCATGCCCAGATCCATGCCGCCGACCTCGAAGGCGCAGCGGGTACGAGTGGAGGTCTTCTGGAAGAGCAGAACGATGTTCTTGCCCTCGAGATAGCGGTGCGGAACGCCAGCGCGCTTCATGTCCTTGAAGTTCTTGGAAAGCTTGAGCAAGTACTCGATCTCCTCGGTGGAGAGGTCGAGGAGCTTGAGGAAGCTACGGCCGGAGAGGTTAACACCCATGGTTCGTTTCCTTTCGAAAAAATGAATTACGTAAGTATTAGTGTTGCCCGTTTGACGGGCGAAACCGGTGCGGTTGTAGGGGGACCGCACCGGAAACGGAAAGACTTAGAGGTCCTCGCGCCAGAAGGGCATGCTCATGCAGCGCGGGCCGCCGCGGCCGCGGGAGAGCTCGGCGGAGGGCACGACGAGAAGGTCCAGGCCCTCCTTGTAC
>JAXKGF010000083.1:0-5079 GCA_036550515.1 Collinsella sp. | reverse complement strand
TCCCCATACCCTCGTTCGGTCAGACGCGCCGCCGCGTTTTGTTTTTGTGCCGTATAATGACCACTATCTATGACGCGATACAAAAGAAAGGTGTTTGCCCATGCAGGCACAGAAGGCGGAGGGAACCCGCGACCTTATCGGCGCCGAGATGCGCGCTTGGCAAAAGATGCAGCAGATTGCGGCCGGCGTATTCGAGCCGTTTGGCTTTAAGCCTATCGAGACGCCCGCGATCGAGCAGGTGGACGTCTTTGTCCACGGCATCGGCCAGTCGACCGACGTTGTGCGCAAGGAGATGTTCCGCGTCTTTAGCGGCGCCAACCTGGAGCGCGTCTTTACCGAAGGCACCGACACCAAGCTCAAGCCCAAGCAGCGCCTGGCCCTTCGTCCCGAGGGCACGGCCGGTGTGGTGCGCGCCGTCGTGGAGAACAACCTGGTGCCCCAGGGCTCCACGCCGTTTAAGGCTTACTACGCCGAGGCCATGTTCCGTGGCGAGCGTCCCCAGAAGGGTCGCCTGCGCCAGTTCCATCAGGTGGGCATCGAGTGGCTCGGCGCTCCCGATCCGGCTGCCGACGCCGAGTGCATCATCATGCTCATGGAGTTCTACAAGCGCCTGGGCTTCGATCTTTCCAAGCTCCGTCTGCTCATTAACTCGATGGGCGATGCCCAATGCCGTCCGGCCTATCGCGAGCAGGTCAAGCAGTTTATCCTCGACCACGCCGACGAGATGTGCGACGAGTGCCGCGAGCGCGCCGAGCTCAACCCGCTGCGCGCCTTCGACTGCAAGAACGACCATTGCCGCGAGATCATGGCCAACGCTCCGCTGATGGGCGACAACCTGTGCGACGAGTGCCGCGAGCACTACGAGCAAGTCAAGCGCTATCTGGATGCCGCCGGTATCGAGTATGTCGAGGATCCCACCTTGGTGCGCGGCCTGGACTACTACACCCGTACTGTCTTTGAGGTCGAGGCCCCTGGCGCCGGCGTCGGCTCCATCGGCGGCGGCGGCCGCTACGACGGCCTGGTCGAGCTCGAGGGTGGCAAGCCCACGGCAGGCGTCGGCTTTGCCGTCGGTTTTGAGCGCGCCCTGCTGGCCCTGCAGGCCTTTGGCAGCGATCTGGGTGCCGAGGAGGCCCCGTGCGTCTATGTCGCCAACGCAGGCAAGGAGCTGCGCCAGAACGTCTTTGCCATTACGCAGGAGCTTCGCGCCGCAGGGATTGTGACCGAGGCCGACTATCAGGGCCGTTCGCTCAAAGCCCAGTTTAAGCAGGCCGATAAGGTGGGCGCCAAGCTCATCCTGGTCCTGGGCGGCGACGAGCTTGCCGCCGGCAAGGTCAAGGTGCGCGACATGCAGAGCCATGACGAGGTTCTCGTCGATCTGGCCAATGTGGTCGAGGCGGTTCGCGAGCGCCTGTAGCGCATCTTTTTGAGCTGCGGGCCTGCTAACGTGCCCTGCTCATGGAGAGCGATTGTTACGGGGGTGTTTCGCTTTTATGCGGAATGCCCCCGTTTACGTATGCCGCCCACCGAGAAATACGACCATTTGGGGCAAAAACCCTTGCAATGCAGAAAATACTTTTGTGTGGTAAAGCGCAATCAGTTTCGAAAGTATTTCTCAAGCGCCTATAATGAATACCGCATGTTACGTGCATAGAAGGAGGAATGGGAGGAAACGTGGCTGAGAACCTAAGCAACCAGTCTGTACCCGAAGCCGCGGCGCGCGTCGCTGCCGTGGTCAACCGCCTCGTTAACCGAATCGGCTCGAATGCCGAGTCCAGGGAGCGTCTCGCCGAGATCGAGATCCCCGAGGAGCTGCGCGATAATCTGGCGCTGTTCCTGCGCCTGGAGCGTCGTGTGCTTAGCGAGTATGATCCTGAGATCGCGGACCTGTTCGACAAGATCCTGTTGGCCGAGATTGTGGCCAATGCCGGCAACCCCGGTACCCGCGCTGCCGACGAAGTCGTCGACGAGCAGGGCGTGCCCACCGCCGACGAGCCCACTGCCGTGGCATTTCGTGAGGTCGTCGATCTGATCGACAGCCTGCCGCTCGATAAGCAGCAGGTCATTGTCCGCGCCTTTACGAGCTTCTTCCATTTGGCAAACCTGTCGGAGGAGAACTACCGTGTGGCGCAGCTGCGCGAGCGCGAGGCCGGTGCGTCGACCGATACCGAGGTCGATCCCGCCAACGAGCTCACCGTCGCCTATCACCAGCTGGTGAATGAGCTGGGCGTCGAGGGCGCCAACGAGCTGCTCGGCAAGCTTGAGTTCCATCCCGTCTTTACCGCGCATCCCACCGAGGCCCGTCGCAAGGCCGTCGAGGGCAAGATTCGCCGTATCTCCAACCTGCTGGAGGAGCGTCCGCGTCTGGGCGGCTCCGACCTGGTGGAGAACGAGCGCCATATGCTGCAAGAGATCGACGCCCTGGTACGCACGAGCCCCATCGCGTTAAAGAAGCCCACGCCGGTCGAGGAAGCCGATACCATCATCGACATCTTCGATAACACGCTGTTCGACGTTATCCCCGTCATCTACCGTCGTTTTGACGACTGGGTGCTGGGCGACAAGGCCGGCACCGTGCCGCCGCTGTGCCCGGCGTTCTTCCACCCCGGCAGCTGGATCGGTTCCGACCGTGACGGCAACCCCAACGTTACCGCCAAGGTGAGCCGCGAGGTCGCCGCCAAGTACTTTACGCACATGGTGCTCAAGCTCGAGGACAAGTGCCGCCGCATCGGCCGCAACCTGACGCTCGAGGCCACCTACAGCAAGCCGTCTGCCGAGCTCATCAACCTGTGGAACCATCAGGTCGAGATGAGCGCCCAGTACACGGCCCGCGCCGAGCTGATCTCCGAGCACGAGCCGCATCGCGCCGTCATGCTCGTCATGGCCGACCGTCTGAACGCCACCGTGCGCCGTATTACCGACACGATGTATCACAGCGCCGATGAGTTCCTGGATGACCTGCGTGTCGTCCAGCGCTCGCTGGCCGCCTGCGGTGCCGTCCGTGCTGCCTACGGCCCGGTCCAGACCATCATCTGGCAGGTCGAGTCCTTCGGCTTCCACATGGTCGAGATGGAGTTCCGTCAGCACTCCGTGGTGCATGCCCGCGCCCTCAAGGATATCCACGAGAACGGTATCCACGGCGACCTGCAGCCCATGACGCGCGAGGTCATCGACACCTTCCGTGCCATCGGCTCCATCCAAAAGCGCTACGGCAAGAAGATGGCGCACCGCTATATCATCTCGTTTACCAAGAGCGCCCAGCATGTGGCCGACGTCTTTGAGCTTGCCCACCTGTCCTTTGCACACGAGGAGGATGTCCCCGAGCTCGACGTGATCCCGCTGTTCGAGCAGCTCGAGGACCTCGAGGGCTGCGTCGACGTGCTCGACCAGATGCTCACGCTGCCCGTGGTGCAGAAGCGCCTTGCCCAGACCAACCGCCGCATGGAGGTTATGCTGGGCTACTCCGACTCCTCCAAGGATGCCGGTCCTACCACGGCCATGCTCGCGCTGCACTCCGCGCAGGAGCGCATCGCCAAGTGGGCCGAGAAGAACGATATCGATCTGGTGCTCATGCACGGTCGCGGCGGTGCCGTGGGCCGTGGTGGCGGCCCGGCCAACAAGGCCGTGCTGGCTCAGCCCAAGGGTTCGGTCAACTGCTTCTTTAAGCTCACCGAGCAGGGCGAGGTCATCTTTGCCCGTTACGGCAACCGCACGCTGGCTCAGCGCCATGTTGAGTCCGTTGCCGCCGCAACGCTTTTGCAGTCGGCCCCGAGTGTCGAGAAGACTAACACCGAGACCACGCAGAAGTTCTGGGATATGGCCGAGAAGCTTAACGCCGCAAGCCACGAGCGCTATCTGGACCTGCTGAACACCGAGGACTTTACACCGTGGTTCTCGACCGTGACGCCGCTGACCGAGGTCGGTCTGCTGCCGATCGGCTCGCGTCCAGCCAAGCGCGGTCTGGGCGCCAAGTCGCTCGATGACCTGCGTACCATCCCGTGGATCTTCAGCTGGAGCCAGGCGCGCATTAACCTGGCCGCTTGGTACGGTCTGGGCACCGCCTGCGAGCAGCTTGGCGATCTTGACCAGCTCAAGGCTGCCTACCAGGAGTGGCCGTTCTTCCGCACCTTTATCGACAACATCGAGATGTCGATCGCCAAGACCGACCAGCGCATCGCCAAGATGTATCTGCACCTGGGCGACCGCCAGGATCTGTCCGAGAAGGTCTTTACCGAGATGCAGCTCACGCGTAAGTGGGTCCTTGCCATCGTCGGTGACGAGTGGCCGCTGCAGCGCCGTCGCGTGCTCGGCTGCGCCGTCCGTGTACGTAACCCCTACGTCGACGCCCTGTCCATCGCCCAGGTCCGCGCCCTTCGCGAGGTGCGTATGAACCAGGACGAGATGGCCGAGGAGAAGAAGGCCGAGTACATGAGCCTGATTCTTTCGACTGTGACCGGCGTCTCGGCAGGACTGCAAAACACGGGGTAATCGATAGCCCTGTGGCTCTCACCGGGACCCGATGGGTTTCCCTCTGAATGCGTCCTCGCACTTGAAGCCCCCTTATCCTGCTCCTTCGGAGCTGCGGATAAGGGGGCTTCGTGCTGCGGAGTGCATTCAGAGGGAAACCCATCGGATCCCTTCGTCCTCGGTCTTCTGGGATTGGGCTGAAGGGATTAAAGTGCGCTTCGCGCCCAATGCGGAGTGCGGCGAGGGCTTCTTGCGTCCTGTGGAGTGTGCCTAAAAGTAAACCTATGGCGGGCCCTGCGATGTCCGACCTTTGGCGGATCAGCCGCTGGGTGAGGGTGGTGCTTGGGGCGACGTGCAAAAAACGGAGTTTTCAGCAGCCAAAGATTGATGCATAAGGCCATAGCCGGCTTTCGCTGCCTTTGTTGATGCTTTTGCACGACGATTGGGCTTTGGCGACGATCATATATGGCTGGTTTCTCGCCGCATGCTATCCAGATGGGTCGCGCGCGCAGACGTGGTGTAAGAGTGTCCTGAGGTCCGTCGCTGCAAGTCCCGATGTTACTCCTTCTTGAGACCGCGCTTCTCGACTATCTCGTCCACTATCTCCCTGGCGCG
>JAXKGF010000082.1:0-6655 GCA_036550515.1 Collinsella sp. | reverse complement strand
GCGCCAGGGAGATAGTGGACGAGATAGTCGAGAAGCGCGGTCTCAAGAAGGAGTAACATCGGGACTTGCAGCGACGGACCTCAGGACACTCTTACACCACGTCTGCGCGCGCGACCCCGATCGCGACTCTGAAAGACGAAAATCGATGCACTTTTGGCCGCTGGCACCGATTTTTGAGGCCATTTGGCTGCCACCAAACTGGTAACAGTACTCATATTTGACCTTTTTTGACCACCGGGTTTCCGGCAGGCCCCAAAAGCGGGCCCGAATCGCTCGATCCGGACCCGCTGGGGACTGGTGTGCGACTACGCGCGGCGCTTCATGGCCCACGCCAGCAGCAGAGCCGTCACGCCGGCAGCGAGCACAGCGCCAGCCATGACGTACGCGCTGTCGCCGGACTCAGGCAACGTCTCCTTGCCAGCCTTCTTCTTAGGCTTGGAAGTCGTAGTCGTGGTCGTAGTGGTCGTAGTCGTCGTGGTGGTCTGACCAGGAGCGGGCTTGGCAGCCTCGGCAACGGTAAAGTTCGTCTCGGCCGTGCCCGTGGTCGAAACCATGCTCAGCTTGTGTTCGCCCACGCCGAGCGTCTTTAGGAAGCTCGCCTTGAGCGTCACGATCGTAGAACCCTCGGTGAGCACGTAGTTCTCGGCGGCGACCTCCTTGTCGTCGACCAACACCTTCTGGAAGAACTCAATCGGCGCGCTCGAGCGGAAGCTCAGGTCCTTGGCGGCGTCGACCACCATCATCTGGCCCTTGCCGTCGATGATCTCGGGCGTCAGAATCGCGATCTCCTCGGACTTGCCCTTCTCACCGCAGACCTTGCACTCCTGGTGCTTCTCGCCCTTGGCCTCGACCGTCGCCGGCTTGTCAACGACCCACTCAGAGGTGTGCCCAGCCTTATCGATGACCTCACCGCAGCGGCAGACATGCCAGTGATTCTTGGCGTCGTTTGCCCAGCCAGAGCCGTCGGGCTCGTGCTTGAGGACACCCTCGACCGTCACATTCACGTCGCCCTCGACATCCTTGAGCTCAAAGGTGCCGGCGTCGGAGAGCTCAACAGCCTTACCGTCAACCTTGACGGCGTAGTTCTTGCCCGCAAAGTACGCGCTGTCAATGCTCATGGTAAGCGTTGCAGTCCCGTGCCAATCGAGCTCGGTTGCCGTCGAGGTGAGCGCGTAGCCCACCTGATTGCTCGGCAGCGTCACGACCAGCTTGGGACCGGCCGCCACGGTAACCTCGGTGGCGAAAGAAGCGTCGTAGTTGGCCTTGGCCTGGTAGCGCACCTCATACGTGCCGGCGGCAAGACCCGTAAGCTCGACCGTGCCCTCGCCCACCGTCTGATACTCGACAGCATCCTTGGCACGCCACTCCATCGTCGCGTCGACACCCGTGATCTTGCCGTCACGCTTGCCGCTCACGGTCTCGGCCGCAGCCTGGACCACCGGCGCGCCCTGCGCGGCGTTCTTGATGGAGAAGTCGCACGTCAGGCCCTCAGTCGGAAGTGCGTAGTTGCCAGCAGCCTTGCCCGTCAGTGCGGTGAGGTTCGCGGTATAGGTGCCAACCTCGGTCTGAGAGCCCTCGACGGTCGCACCAAGGTCATCCTTGTCGATGACGTTGCCGAGCGTCGCCTCGGGGCAGTGCTCCTTGCCATCGTAAACAAACTCGCTGGTACCCCACTTCACAGTGAGCACGCGCTGGTTGATGGTGAACACGCCGTCAACAAACGTGATGTTGTAGTTGGGGTTAGCGTCCTTGGCCTGCGTCAGGTGCAGAGCATAGCCGCCGTCGCGCACGCTGTCGTCATCTTCGCGCTCAATCTCGAGGCCCTGGAGGCTCTCGCCCTCGACAAGCTCGCCAGAAGTGACATCCCACGTAAACACGGGGTCAGCCTCGCCGTAGGTCTTAGAAGCGTCCTGGGCGGTGACCGTAATCGCACACGGCTTGACCTCGAGAGTCACCTTACCCTCGGCCTTCACGCCGTCGATCGTTACCTCATAGGACACGGTCAGCGTGCCGACGTCCTTAATCTTGGGAGTCTCGGGGGACCAGTTCTTGCCGTCAGTGCTGTACTTTGCCGTTGCACCCTTGGGCAGACTCGTCGCATCAACCGTGTGATAGTCGCCGTCGTACTCGTCGGAGTAGCCAACGATGGCGGCAGCCGGAATCTCGACCTCGGCCAGCTTGTGACCGCAAACTTTGCACTTCTGTTGCTTGGATCCCTTCTCGGTTGCCGTGGGAGCCTTGACGACGACCCACTCAAAGTCGTGCTTGGCCTCGTCGATCTTGTCACCACAGGCGCACTGGTGCCAATGCGCGCTGTCGTCGGAGAGCCACTCATCGTTCACGGCCTCGTGCTTGCGCACGCCCTCGACGGTGACAACGAGGTCGCTCTCGGCGTTCTGAACGGTGAACTCGCCACGCGCGTCGGGCGTCACAACGGCATCGTTGACCTTGACGGCGTAAGAGTCGTTGTCAGTAAAGTAGCCGCTCTCGATGCCGACCGTGAGGGTGGTTGATCCGTGCCAGTCAAGCTCGTCCGGGTTCGCCGTGATCGTATAGCCAACCTGCTTGGATGGCAGCGTCACGACGAGCTTGCCGCCGGCATTAACGGTAACCTCGGTGGCGGAGGAGGCGTCATGGTCGCCATCGGCGCGGTAGCGCACCTCGTACGTGCCGACAGCACAATCCATAATCTCAGTCACGCCATCGGGCACGCCCTGGTACTCGCCAGATCCCTTGGCGCGCCACTCCATCTTCGCGTCGACACCCGTGATCTTACCGTCGGACTTACCACTCACAGTCTCGGCTGTGGCCTGGACCTTCGGCGCGCCCTGGGGCGCCTTCTTGATGGAGAACTCACACGTCAGGCCTTCGGCGGGAAGCTTGTAGTTACCCGCGTCATCGCCCGTCAGCTCGGTGATTTTCGCCGTGTAGGTGCCGGCCTTGACCTTGGCGCCGTCGACGTACGCGGAGACATCGTCACCCTCGATGACATTGTGGAGTTTCGCTTGGGGGCAGTGCTTCTCGCCGTCGTAGGTGAACTCAGTAGTGGTGTCCCACGTTACGGAGAGCTCGCGCTTGCCGATCGTAAAGGTGCCGTCCTTGAACGTAATCTTGTAGTTGGAGTTGGCGCCCTCAGGCTGCGTCAGGCGCAGAGCATAGCCGCCGTCGCGCACGCTGTCGTCATCATCGCGCTCAATCTCAATACCCTGAAGGCTCTCGCCCTCAACGAGCTCGCCAGAAGTGACGTCATACGTAAACTTGGGGTCGTTCTCACCGTAGGTCTTGGAGGCGTCCAGCGCCGTGACCGTTATCGCACGCGGTTTGACCTCAAGCGTCACCTTGCCGTCGACCGCCGCGCCATCAATCGTGACGCGATAGTCGACCGTCACACTGCCGGCGTCCCTAATGCTGGGCGCATCGCTCGTCCAGCTGCTGTCAGCAGCCTTGTACTCAACGACGGCGCCCTCGGGCAGGGCCGAAGCATCGACAGAGTGGTCCTTGCCGTCATATTTGCCCGAATAGCCCTTAACAGCCAGGGCCGGAATCTCTACCGCGCCCGACTCATGGCCGCACACGGAGCACGTACCATGTTTGGAGCCGGTCTCGGTAACCGTCGGCTGCTTGTCGATCGTCCATTTATACGCATGTTCAGCGTTCATCTTGATTTTGCGTGTCTCCGCATTGCTGGCGGCATCCGTAGCCACGATTACGTGCTCGGCGCCAGCATCGCCCTCGGCGGCCTTAACCGTGTACTTTCCGTCCTTGCCAGCCTTGAGTTCCTTGCCGTTGTCAGTGACCGTCACCGTCTCGTCACGGTCATCGATCACGTCAAACGAAACGCCCTCGCAATAGGCGTTATCCTCCCAAAGGTCATAAATGGTGGGCGCATAGGTGTCCTTGTAGGTATAAGACTCTTTCTCATACCACTCGTAGCCGCAAACCCTGCAGACCTTTTGACGAACGCCATCGGCCTCAGGCGTGGCGGGCGTAACGATCTCATATTTCCACCTGCAGGGCTGGCGCTCCTGCTCCGTCTTGCAGTACTTGCAGCGCTTAACGTGGCTACCTTCGCCATTCGGCTTCCAAGCTGCATTGTCGGCAACAGCATGGGGTCCCGGCTCGATCTTGACCTCAGCATCGGCCGACGCATTGTGGTTGCTATCCTCGGCATAGCGGACGTAGTACGTTCCCGACTTCGCAAGACCGGTCAGCTTATCGTTAGACGTTATCTTCTGGTATTCCTTGCTCAACTCGTGGCGGTATTCCATTTTCTTGGTGACGCCCGAGATGGAGCCGTCCTTGCTGCTGCACGTGGTCCAATTATTACCCACGAGCCCAGTCGGTGCCTTCTGATCGGCCTTGGAAATCTTCACGGTCGCGCTGCCCTTGACGGTCAGGTAGTCAGAAGCCGTCACACGGTAGTAGGTCGTGTATTCGGCCGCATTGCGATAGGTCGGCTTGTCCGTCGTCCAATCACCGCCGTCTTCACGGTACTCAATTTTCATATCCGCCGGAACGGGGTCATTCTTAACGTTGACCGTAATGCCATGCTCGTCGCCGTCATAGGTGCCATCGAAGCCAGCGACCTCGAGGTCAAAGCGCGAAACGTCAACGATCTCCCATTTGAGCGTCAGGACACTTGTGGTGCCGCCATCGGTCGTGAAGTTGCCCTTACCGATGACAATGCACTCGTATTGCCCTGGCTCGGTCTGCTTCAGTCCGGATTCACTTCTAGCGCTGAGCTCGTAATCCTTGCCCTCAACGAGATCGACCCACTCGCCGGCACCGTTCTTGAACTTTGCACTTTCAACGACAGGCTGATGTTCCTTGCCGTCATAGGCATACTTGCCCGCGCCCTTGCCGCCATCTTTAAGGGTGAACTTGTAGGATTGATTCTTGACCAAGCGACGCTGCGAAATCTCAAAAGACTTCTTGCCCTCGAGCGTCTGACCGGAGGCAGTCTTAAAGCTCGTAACGACATAGTAGTAGCCGGCGTCCGTCGGGGCGCCCTTGAGCTTGGTGCCGTTTTTATATGCCTCGGCGTCCGCCTAGGACTTGCACTGATACCACGTGAATTCATCGCTGGCCGTCACGCCCATCTGCTCCAGATTCCACGCGCCGTCCTTGTTCAAAGCGATCTTGACCGGGCAGCCGTCATAGACAAGCGCAGTGCTCTGAGAGCTCGTTGCCTTGGACATGGAGAGCTTATACGTGGCCGTCAGGTACTTTTTGGGCTCGCCGTTCTCGTCCTTGCCATATTCGCACTCACTGTTGCGGAACGGGCCCACGCACGATGCACGAACGCCCATGCCGTCAGCTTCAACCTTCCACTTGTGCTGGTGAATGGTCTCGCGGAAGGTGAGATCACCGTTGAGGTTCACGACCTCGTACTTGTCGGAGTTGTCGTCGTTCTCGGACGAACCGTCTGGCACAACGCCTTCGATCTTGTTGGATTCGCAGGTGCCAAGGACACGCGACTTTACGCCATTACTGTCTGCAGTCTCCTCAATCGAGATCCAAACATTGTCTCCAAAGCCTCCACGTACGGAGAAGTCAGACGCGATATTCAGCGCCGGGACGTTGGCATCGACACTCTTTTTCTTCGGGACATACAGGCTCTTGGCGGTTCCCGTAGCTTTATCAGCTTCAGTGTACTTGTCGCCATAATTAGTATCGTCGGCGTGGCTGTTCTTCCAGTAGCTCGCGATTTCCGGCGATCCATTGAGGGTAAGGGTCCCGGCGGCGTAAACCACGCACGTATTGCCGCGCGCGCCATAGCGAGAAATTTCGCCGCCGTTTATGTTGCAGCGAGCGCTTCGAGCAACATTAAGGGCATCGACTGTCAAAGTGTTGTCGGCCGAGCTCGAACGCGTGCTGTGGAAGTTGCTCATCGTGCAGCTGTTGAGGTTGACCGTAGCGTTGGTGACGCCCATCACGCCTGCAACGGCGCACTTTCCAGTCTCCTGAACCTGTGCGAACTCAGTGGTCTCTTCGACCGTCGGATATTTATTATTGGTCTGCCAAATGCCGCTGTCGGCATCGGAACCAAACCGGCAGTTCTCGAACGTCGCAGTCAGCCTCGAAGCGACGTCCGAATTCACGCCACCACGGGGATTGCCCACAATTGAAACCGCACCGTTGTAGTCGCCAGACGTATTCCAGAACGCACAGTCAGTAAACGTAGCGTTGAGCTTATTAATATTCCCCTTGCCGTCATCGGAGAAGCTGCTGCGGAACAGGCAGACCGGCACAGCATATTCAAGAATGCTGTATGGGGAAACCTCGCCCAAAGAGTTGTGCGACTTGCCAGCATAGTCCCTAATCATCAGCTTACTGAAATTTGCAGACAGCTTTCCCTTGGTATTGCCCAGGGAAATCGCAGGTACCTTTTGCTCGTACTTGCTGCCATACGAGAGAATGAAATTCTGCGAGCCGTCGCCAACCCCCAGGCCAACCGAGATGTCGCCCGATGCCTTTTTGTAGCCACCGCTGTAATAGCGGTCGGTCAAAAAGCCGCTTACGGACTCAAATTGCTTTTGGTTTCTATGGAAGCTGACGCAGGTCGCGCGCGCAGACGTGGTGTAAGAGTGTCCTGAGGTCCGTCGCTGCAAGTCCCGATGTTACTCCTTCTTGAGACCGCGCTTCTCGACTATCT
>JAXKGF010000081.1:0-15524 GCA_036550515.1 Collinsella sp. | reverse complement strand
CCAGGTGCCGCCGCAGCCGATGAAGAAGATGTTGGAATAACCCTGCTCGCAGACCTTGTCCACGGCGGCCTCAATCTGAGGACGGAGAGCGAGGGCATCGCTCACAACCTTCTCGTAACGAGGCTCATCGAAATTGAACATCCCTTACTCCTAACTCACTTAGATGAACCCTTCATTCATCCCATAACGTTATAATACTTTATATAACTAACTATGCAAGTATTATTTTGCTTCTGTTCTTTCCTCAAGCCCCTTAAAACAACAATCGGCGTTGTTGGACACAGCGCGCAAGTTCATTGAACGATTCAATGTGCATCGTCTCTGGTTAAATGACGTCTTATGCAAATACCTTTAATCCGCTTGAGGCCGACGAATCTTTTGACTGCCCGCAGAAGCTTTCCCGGAATTCCCTATGGATAGACGCACCGGCAATCGCTTCGTTATCTGGCTTATTGCGCATTGCCGGGGCGTCTGGGAGAAAGCACAATCTACCGCGTGGTCAACTAGCGTTTCATCGGAATCGACCGCATCCGCGCCAAATACTAAATCGCAATCGTTGAAACTCGTCCGATCATATGGCGGCAATTTCTCGCCATAAAAATGCGCACGAAATAAGGGGCAGCTGTTTGCAACTTGCTTTATTCGTAAATGTTTTTACTGAAAAAACAATCACCAACCAAACAGCACTATTAACAGCACTATTAATTGTTTGGCTCTTTGCTGTACAGCCATCTTTCGTATACGTCTCTCGTCTATCTCTCATCTCACGGTTGGAGACGAAAGGTGTGCGGGAGTGGATAATTGGACGACATTTGGGCCTGCGGCGGATTATTTCGTCCGAAAATCCACGCTCATTTGGCGGGACACGCGAGGCCCATGCCAATCCGCCGGCATCGTCTTCAGTTCGCTGCAGTGCCGCGGTCCCATATGGGTATACTCTCGAGGATTCGACTCGATTCGTCCCCGTTGGGGCGTCAAAGGAGACTGTATATGCCCACTACCTCAACCGACCCGCGCGCCGCTGCTGCCGCGCTGCTGGTGCCCGGCACTACCTGCCACGGCTTTGCCGTCGAGCGCTGCGAGACCGTGCCCGAGCTCGACTCGGACGCCTACGTACTGCGCCACACTGCCTCGGGCACTCGCCTGCTGTACCTGGCGTGCGACGACGAAAACAAGGCTTTTGCCATTGGCTTTAAGACGCCGCCGGCCGATTCCACCGGCGTGTTCCATATTCTTGAGCACTCGGTGCTGTGCGGGTCGGCCAAGTTCCCCGTCAAGGAGCCGTTTGTCGACCTAATCAAGAGCTCCATGCAGACGTTCCTCAACGCCATGACCTACCCCGACAAGACCATCTACCCCGTTGCGACCACCAACGAGCAGGATCTGCACAACCTGATGGACGTGTACCTGGACGCGGTGTTCAACCCGGCTATCTATACCAAGCCCACCATTTTTGAGCAGGAAGGCTGGCACTACGAGCTGGACCTGCCGGAGGACGCCGAGAGCGAAGGCAGCGCCGCCAGACTGCGCGAGGGCACGCTGCGCTATAACGGCGTGGTGTTCAACGAGATGAAGGGCGCGCTGTCCGACCCCATGAGTGTGCTGGACGACGCCGTCAACGCCGCGCTCTATCCCGACACCGCCTATGCGCACGAGAGCGGTGGCGACCCGCGCGCGATTCCCGCGCTCACCTACGAGCAGTTCCTGGACACGCACGCGCGCCACTACAATCCTTCCAACTCCTACATCACGCTCTACGGCGACCTGGACGTGGACCGCGCCCTGGCCTTTTTGGACGAGCGCTATCTGTCGCAGCCGAGTGCCGCAAGTCGGCGCATGGACGCAGCCGTTGCCGCCGGCGAGGACCCGTCCACGCTGGCGCCCAATCCGCTGGGCGTACAGGCGCCTGTGACCTGCGAGTACAAGCGCATCGAGATGGCTACCACGCCCGAGAACGCCCTGGTGGGCCTGGGTCTTGTGCTGGGCAGCGCGCTCGACCGCAAGCGCACGATCGCGGCGGACATCCTGTTCGAGGCGCTGCTGGGCTCCAACGAGGCACCAGTTAAGAAGGCCATTCTGGCCGCCGGCCTGGGCGGCAACGTGGTGAGCTACACCGCGGCCGAAAGCCTGCAGCCCTACGAACTCATCATGCTGCAAAACGCGCAGCCCGGCGTGGCGCGCGAGCTGCGCCGCGTGTTCCAGGACGCCTGCCGCGACCTGTGCGAACACGGCGTTCCGCGCGAGCGCCTGGAGGCCATCATCAGCAGCAACGAGTACGACCTGCGCCAGCGCGACTACGGCATCGCCGACGGCGTGGCCATTGCGTGCGACGCGCTGAGCACGTGGCTCTACGATGACGACGCTGCGACGCTGGCGCTCAAGTACGGACCGGTGTACGAGGAGCTGCGCGGCGAGCTGGACGGCAGCTACTTTGAGGACCTGCTGCGCGGGCTGGTGCTGCAGAACGATCACATGGCGCTGGTCGAGCTGGTGCCGGTGGACGCTGCCGAGGGTGCGGAGGGCGCCGAAGCTGCCGAGCTGGCTACCATGCGCGACGCCATGACCGATGCCGAGCTGGCGGACGTGGTCGAGCGCACGGCTGTGCTGCGTGCCGCGCAGGAGGCCGAGGACACGCCCGAGGACAAGGCCACGCTACCGCGTCTGCGTGTATCCGACATTGGCGATGCGCGCCCCGAGCCGCCGCTGGTCGTGGACACGACTGCGCCCATCCCCTGCCTGCGCCACGGCATCCCCACCAACCGTCTTGCCTACGCCATGCAGTATTTCGACCTGAGCTGCGTCGCGTTTGAGGACCTGCCCTATGTGACGCTGCTCTGCCGCCTACTCAAGCAGCTGCCCACGCGCGAGCATTCGGCCGAGGAACTCGACAACCTGCTCGCCGGCAAGCTGGGCTTTTTGAGCTTTACGACCGAGGTCATGACGCAACCCGACGTGGACGGCGTGCGCCCCTACCTGCTGGTGAGCGCCGGTGCCCTGTCCGAAAAGATCGACGCGCTGGCGAGCCTGCCGCGCGAGGTGTGGTCGAGCACGCTGTTGCTCGATGCTGACGCCGACCGCGTTCGCGACGTGCTCACGCAGATTCGCATTGGGCTTGAGCAGGGCTTTATCAACAACGGACACTCGGCGGCGCTGGGTCGCGCGATGAGCTACAGCTCGCCTTCGGCCGTGGTTCGCGAGCAGCTTTCGGGCGTGGACTTCTACCTGTTCCTGCGCGATCTGCTCGACCACTTTGACGAGCGACTGGACGGTCTGCGTGCCAAGCTTGCCGCGCTGGCAGACCGCATCTTTGTGGCCGATGGCTGCATGGCGAGCTTTACCGGCAGCGACGGGGACTTTGACGCGTACTGGGATGCCGCGGGCGACCTGGGGCTTGGTGCGGGCGACGGCGCTGGCAGCGGCACGCTCGTGGTGCCGGAGCCGCGCGACCGCCACGAGGCTTTTGTCATCCCCAGCGACATCTGCTTTGCGGCGCGCGCGTGCGACCCGCGTCGCCTGGGCATCGACGTGACGGGCGCCTGGGCGGTTGCCGCCAACGCGCTCTCCTACGACTACCTGTGGAACGAGATCCGCGTGAAGGGCGGTGCGTACGGATGCGGATTCCGCGCGGCCGGCGAGCGCCAGACGGCGTTCTACACCTACCGCGACCCGGCGGTCGATCCTTCGATTGAGCGCGTGGAACGCGCGGGCGAATGGCTCGGCAGCTTTGAGCCCGACGAGGCCGCCTTCGAGGGCTTTATCGTGAGCTGCGTGAGCGGCATGGACGCGCCCGTGAAGCCGTACGCGCTCACCAAGCGCCGCAATACGACCTACTTGGCTGGGCTCGATCCGCACACGCGCGAGGAGCGCCGCGCCCAGATGCTCGCGGCCACACCCGGTGAGCTGCGCTCGCTCGGCGCCGACGTGACGCGCATTGCAGCCGCATCGCCCACCTGCGTCTTTGGCGGCCGAGACGTCATCGCCAAGAGCAACGCCGGCTTTAACATCGTCGACCTGCTGGCCTAACGCACCGCAAGCAAAAACCACCACAAAGGGGACAGGCACCTTTGTGGTGGTTTGCGAGTGGGCTGCTATTTGATAAACGGGTTCAGCGTAGCTGCCAGCGGATCGAGCTTGTACATCCTTGCAAAGCATTCACGACCATAATCGGAGTCGTTGCTCCAGCTACCCTGGTCGACGTCGTACTCTGCATCCAGACGAATCCACTCCTCCGGCTTGTTCTTCTCGTGCTTGTTGCAGAAGTAGCGCTGGTACTCGACCTCGTGCTCAAACTCAAACTCGGCATCCGAACCGCGGCCGGCATACTCGTCGACCGACGTCAGATTGCCGTGGTCGTCGTAATAGAACTCCGCATAGCCGCCGCGCTCGGAATCGATCCTGTCGAGCTTTCCGTCGCTGTACGAATAATCCACCGCAGCGTACGAGTTCAGCGAGCCGTAATCGTTACCGTGCGAGTCATATGCCACAGGCGAGATACGCGAAATGTTGCCGTCCTTGTCGTACTCATAGCCTGCGGTTATCGTCCACCTGGTGCCCACGGTGTCGCCCTGACAGTCCAGCGTAAAGGACGTCACGCGATTCTTGTCGTATCCGTACGAATACACGACCGTCCGGGGATTGGCCGGGCTGGTATCGGTGTTGGTCACCATGTTGCCGTTCTGATAAATATACGTGCTCGCGCTCTCGCCGTAACCCGCATGGGTCGTCTTGTTGATCAGGTTTCCGTCCGCGTCGTAGGTAAACGTCGTGGTGCTCGACGAATCGCTCATGTCGGCATCGCAGTCGATGCGCGTGACATTACCGTCGGCGTCGTACGTAAACGTGTTGACGTTCTCGTAACCGCCCGCCAAATCTTCCTCAATCTCCGAGATGCGATGCGACTCATCGTGCTCGACGCTGCAGCTTACACCGCCACCTTGCTTGACGGCAGACGTGAAGCCCGTGACGTAGCCGTTTTCATCCCGCTCGATCTCGTAGATATCGCCGTACTGGTCCGATTTATCGGTGCCTTCATAGGACACCGGCAGCCACAGCTCGTCGAGCTGCGTGTCCTTAATGCCGCTAACCTTCGTATCCTGCGGCAGTGCCAACGTGGCGAGCTTCTTTTTACCCGAAAGATCGACGCTTTTGAGCTCCCCGGCATTTGAAAGGTCGAGCTTCTCGATGTTGTCGCAACCGTCCAGGTTAACGACGGTGACGTTGCTCGCCGAGTTAAGCTCGACGGTCTTAAGGTCGCCGCAGCCCGAAAGATCCAGGTTGACGAGTTTGTCTCCGCCATATTCCACACTGGTAACGTTGGGGAACACCTTGCCCAGGCCCTGCGTCGACGCGATGCCGTCTAGCTCGACCGACGTCACCGCCTTGGCCTCGTCGCGTGAAATGCGGCCGTCACCGTTAGTGTCGTACTTGGTCGAGACAAGCGCACGCATGCCGCTATCCGGGAAGGTCTTCTCGTCGATAGGCGTGGTCGCGATCTGCGTAAAGTAGAACAGAGCACCGCCGCCGACACCCGCCGCCACGACAAGCGCCGCGGCAAGGGCGATGAGGGGCTTCTTGGAACGCCTGCGCCGCGCGGGCTGCTGCACGGGCACGTATTGCCCAGGAGCGGGCGTGGCAGGCTGGGGTTGCTGCGTGGCCGCGACCTGGTCGGGTGCTACGGGCGCGCCGCATACGGGGCAAAAGAGGGCGTCGTCGACAAGCGGCGTGCCACACGAGCGACAAAACATGGCGGGCTCCTTTCGGTTCATTCCTTCCACCATGAAGGTAAACCCAAAAATGCAGCCCTTGTTGCGCAACAAAGCCAAGCGGGAGCCAAACCACCACAAAGGGGACAAGCACCTTTGTGGTGGTTCGAACACTTGTTCTATACGTACGCATGTTCTATAGTAGGGATGCTTGCATCGGACTTAAATTGCAACTAGGATATAGTTGCAGAATGTGAGGCGGGATGACGCGGACCGATAAACTCATCGCCCAACTACTTAGCTGCCCTTCGACGTATCGGTATACCGATTTTTTAAAAGTCATGGCTTCATATGGCTTTGAAATGGACAACAAAGGCAAGACATCCGGATCGCGCGTTCGCTTCTACAGGCCATCAGATGGCAGGATGTTCGTAATGCACGCGCCACATCCATCTGACGAATTGACAGCGGGGACCATTCGAAACATCGTTCGATTTCTGCAAGATGTCGGAGGTAGTCATGAGTAACGTTTTGGCATACAAGGGTTATTTCGCCCCAGTCGAGTTCGATGCCGAACAGCATGTGCTAACAGGTATGGTCACCGGCATTAGGGATGCAATTGTGTTTGAAGGCTCTACGGTTAAAGAAGTGGAACAATGCTTCCACGACGCCGTCGACGATTACCTTGAGTTTTGCGCCGAGAAGGGCAAGGAACCCGAGCGGGCTTTTAAGGGGTCGTTCAACGTAAGAACGGGCTCTGAGCTCCACAAGCAAGCAGCGCTGGCAGCGGCAAAGAAGGGTGAGTCACTCAATAAGTTTGTGGCTGAGGCGATTGCTGCGGCGTTATAGCATTAACGCACAGGCCCAAACAACCACAAAGGGCGCAGTTCACAGGCATATTTGCGGTGACTTTACTGCCCATATCGCGTTTGCCCAGATAAAAGCTGCCAAAATAAACCTGTCCCTTTTTGGTAGGTTTGGGAGATGAGACTGGGATGGATAAGGCTGAGTTGCGGCGGGCAGTGATTGCTCGGCGCGATGCTATTGATCTGGATGTTCGGGCAGCGAAGTCTGCTGTTGTATGCGCGCGGCTTGTTGAGCTGATGGAGTCCAGCGGCACTGCGGACCAACGCACCGTTGCCGTCTATGCCGCCATGGGTTCCGAGGTCGACCCAGCCGCGTTTGCCGCCGCGGCCGTCGCGCGTGGCTGGCGCGTGGCCTATCCGTGCATGCTCTCGGCAACAGACGCCATGGCTTGTGGCCAGCGCATGCGCATGCGGGCAGTCTCTGCCGGCGATGCGTCCGAGACCCCGTTTATCGCCCACCCTACGCGGGCCTTCGCAGCCATGGACGTCGACAGCGACCACTTCCCCATCGTGCCCGCCAAGGCTCTCGACATGATTATCGTGCCGCTCGTGGCTTTCGACCGCACCGGCGCGCGCCTGGGCTACGGCGGAGGCTGCTACGACCGCTACCTGCCCACAGTTGCGCCTGAATGCCTAATCGTCGGCATCGCCTTTGACGAGCAGCGTGTCGACCACGTTCCCACCGACGCCCACGACCTGCCACTGCCCAACATCGTCAGCGCCTAGCCGCCGCTGTATCGCACCCGCAAGATGAGCGTGGAAAATCTCCCACTTTGAGCCCCCTTACGAGCCAAAAACGGGAGATTATCCACACTCATTCAACAAGCGTCCGAAAATCCACGCTCGTCCGTCCGATTTTCCACGCTTGTGCAGCCAAACGCCCTGCAACTGCCTCAGCACGCACGCGGCACGCCGGCGACCTTGAGCTTGCGATCGAGCTTTGTCGGATCCCTTAGATCATCCCAGCACAAGCGCACAATCTTGCAGTTATCAAGCAGCGAAAGTCTCGACTCGCGCTGGCGCTCATCGAACTGCGCCTTCGCGAGCTTGCCCTCCTCCGCCGCCTTCTCGCTTTTAACGAATCCGTCGAACTCCCCGATAATCAGCCGGTCGCCCACGCGCCACAAGTAGTCGACGCGATACGGTCGTCCCGGCTCAACCGGGTCGAACAGCTCAACTTGCAGCTCCGGCGTCTGCCAACCGCGCTCGATCATCAGGGCACGCGCCTTGGACTCGCCGCCACTTTCCGACAGCCCATCGGCACATCGTGCAACCCTGCGCGCCGTCACAACGCCGCGACGATTCAGACCAAGCTTGTCGACAGTCTCAACGAGATGCTCCTTCGACAAAAGTTGCTCATGGAGCGCCGAGTCCGCGATGATCAGTCCCTCGACAAACGATGCATCGACCAAGCAATCCGTAATCGTTTGATCGATATCGGTTACGGCGATATCCATCTGGGTGGCCCGTGTTTGACGAGCATAGCGATGACGAATGACCTGAGAGCCCGGCGTCGTCGATTGGGGCGGCATCGCGGCGATATGGATGTGCGTCAAATTGGCATGCGAAACCGAAAGGCCATAGATAACAGCCGCCGTATAGGAGCAAAATGTCCAGTCGGGGTGCTTTTGCGCAAGCGCCCGCACCCGATGCAGATAACGCTGCCGAAACTTGAGCTCGGACCAGTATTCCGGACGCGCATACAGCCCCGGCATGACCGCTTCGAGACTTCCCGCCTCCGCCCGCCGCTCAATCTGCTTTGCCTCCGCCGCCGTGCGCGCGTACACGCAGCTCATCTGCTGTTCGCATGCTTTAATGTGACTTGCAAGCCTTTGATTCGCCGTCATGTTTCCCATGTCGCCTCCCAAATCTTGGAACGGCGCAAACGTACCAGACGGTTTCATGCGAAGTCTGACCAAATACCGTCCAGGCGCTGACCAAATGCTTGACGGTTTTGGACGTTTTAGGCTGATGGCTTATATCTGCAGGTAGGGCGGTTGTCGAGAGGTCCCTGTCTCCACATTTTGAGGCCTTGGTCCATCGGATTATCAGAAAGAAAAACCCGTCGAGATTCAAGACTACGCCAAATGCGACTTTGTCTCTGCGCGCACCGTCGCTTAGCCGAGCCATCGGCATCTACATGCCTAAAAAATGAGCGTGGATAATCTCCCGTTTTGAGCCTAGTTTCAAGCCAATAGTGGGAGATTATCCACGCTCGATTTGTAAATGTCCGAAAATCCACGCTCGTCCGTCCGGATATCCACGCTCGTCACGCCGCCGGCACAGCAGCAGCCGTAGCCTAGTGCTCCTCGCCTGCTCGGGCCAGGTCGTAAGGCGTGGTCTGGTAGACGTAGTAGTTGAGCCAGTTGGTGTAGAGCAGCTGAGCCTGGCTGCGCCAGACGTTGCGCGGCTCGGCGGCGGGGTCGTCACCTGGGAAGTAATGCGCCGGCACCTGGGGATTGAGCCCGCGCTTCACGTCGCGCTCGTACTCCAAGCGCAGCGTGTCGGTATCGTACTCGGGATGACCAAAGACAAAGAAGCGGCGGCTGTCGGTCGACTTGACGATGTACAAGCCCACCTCGTCGGACACGGCCACAACCTCAAGCTGCGGCTCGGCCTCCACGTCCTCGCGGCGCACATCGGTGTTGCGCGAATGCACGGCATAGAAACGGTCGTCAAAGCCGCGGACCAGCGGGCTTTGCGGCTTCACCAGATAATGCTCGAACACGCCGCTCGCCTTTGCCGGCAGGTCGTGCTTCTGGATACCGTAATGATGGTACAGGCCGGCCTGCGCGCCCCAACAAATGTGCAGCGTAGAGTGCACGTGCGTGGTGGACCAATCCATAATCTGGCAGAGCTCGGGCCAATAGTCGACCTCCTCGAACGGCATCTGCTCCACCGGCGCGCCCGTGATGATCAGGCCGTCGTAGTGGATGTCGCGGATGTCGTCGAACGTACGGTAGAACGTCTCCAGGTGGCCGGCGCTTACGTGCGTGGCCTCGTGCGTCTTGGTGCGCAGCAGGTCCACCTCCACCTGCAGCGGCGTGTTGGAGAGCTTGCGCATGATTTGCGTCTCGGTGGCGATCTTGGTGGGCATGAGGTTGAGGATGAGCACGCGCAGCGGACGGATGTCCTGGTGCAGCGCGCGGTACTCGGTCATGACAAAGATGTTCTCGCTCTCGAGCTGCGCGGCGGCAGGGAGGGCGTCGGGGATGCGAATGGGCATGGATGCTCCTTACGAGTCAGTTGCAGCTATGGTACAACGAGCGGCCCCATCCGCGCGAGCACATCGCCCAGCGATGCCGTCAGCGGCCCAAATCACTCCAAAAGTAGAGATTAAGGCATGTCCCAAAAATCTGCTTCGCTTTAGCCTAGCAAAGTGACAGCAGGACGCTACAATGGTTCGACGCGAAAAACTCGGCCGAAAGGATACATATATGTACCAGACGCGTAAGATCGGTGTGGTCGGCCAGGGCCACGTAGGAGCACATGTCGCCAACAGTCTGCTTATGCAGGGCATTGCCGACGAGCTGTACCTGTGCGATATCAACGAGGCCAAGGTGACGTCCGAGGTCCAGGACCTGCGCGACTCCCTTTCGTTTGTCCCGTATAACACCAAGATCGTCAACTGCTACGACCACTACGAGGAGCTGGCCTGCTGCGACGTCATCGTCAACGCCGCCGGCAAGGTCGCGCTGGCCGCCGGCAACCGCGACGGCGAGCTGTTCTTTACCACCGACGCCGCCCGCACCTTTGCCAAGCGCATCGTCGACGCCGGCTTCGACGGCATCTTCGTAAGCATCTCCAACCCGTGCGACGTCGTGTGCACCGAGCTGTGGCATCTGACCGGCTACGATCCCAAGAAGATCATCGGCTCGGGCTGCGGCCTGGACTCCGCCCGCCTGCGCACCGAGATCTCCAAGAAGGTCGGCGTGAGCCCCAAGTCCATCGACGCCTACATGATCGGCGAGCACGGCTTTAGCCAGCTGGCTGCCTTTAAGGCCGCGACCATCGCCGGCAAGAGCCTCAACGAGCTTCAAGCCGAAAACCCCGACAAGTACGCCTTCGACCACATGGAGATCGAGGAGCTCGCGCGCAAGGGCGGCTATGTGACCTACCAGGGCAAGCAGTGCACCGAGTACGCCGTCGCCAACTCCGCCGCGCGCGTCTGCGCCGCTGTGCTGCACAACGAGCACGCCGTGCTTTCCGCCTCCACGCTCATGACCGGCCAGTATGGCGAGGAGGGCATCTTTACCTCCCTGCCGTGCGCGATCGGTGCCGAGGGCGTCGAGGAGGTCTACACGCTCGACCTGTCCGAGTACGAGCTCGAGGGCTTCCACAAGAGCTGCCAGCACATCCGCGACAACATCGCCCAGCTCGACTGGTGGGACGCCGAGGCCTACGACGCAAAGTAGGCCGCTGGCTGCCACAACCTTGCGAATCTAAGCGCGATACTAAGCGGGCCGTGCCGGAAATCCCCGGCGCGGCCCGCTTTTTTGACTCACGCAGTGCCCTTACGAATTGAAGGTGAATACTTTTCCGCGAAGTGAACGAGTAAAAATGAGCCCCCGAAGCATCGACACTTTTCAGACGCCGTTTCCTGCGGTTTTGCCGAGTTTTTCCTGCGGTTTTGCCGTCAAAAAGTGTGGATGCTTCGGGGGTCCAAAATAGGTCGTTCACTTCGCGGAAAAGTATTCACCTTCGTTTTCGCGCAGACACGAATCCGGCCGCCACAACGCAAAACGGGGCCTGCGCGCAGCGCAGACCCCGTCGTGAGAGGCTATTCCCGGTATATTAGTACTGCTCGATGCCCATGTAGCGACGAACCTCGGGGCTGTGGTCGAAGACCTTGCCGCGGGCGGCGCGCAGCTCGCAGCTCATGTTGTAGAAGAAGATCGGCTCCAGGTACGAACGCACGCTGGCAGGTACCTCGCCCACGCCGTACTCGAGCGCGTCGAGCACCATGATCGTGTCGGTGTGCGTGTTGAGGAACGCAAGAGCGCGCTCCTCCATGGGGCGGCACTCGCCCGCGCCAAGCTGCACAAAGTAGAACACGCCGGGCTCGGTGGCTTCGAACGGGCCGTGGAAGTACTCGCCGGAGTGGATGTAGCAGCAGTGCTGCCACTGCATCTCCATGAGCGAGCAGATGGCCATGGCGTAGGTCTGGCTAAAGTTGGGTCCGGAGCCCAGGATATAGAAGAACTTGTGCTGCTGGCAGAGCTCGGCAAAACGGGCGCCCAGCTCGGCGTTGACCTTCTCGCGGGCAGCGGGCAACAGAGCATCCATCTGCTTGAGGCCCTCGTACATGTCGGCAAGCGCCTCGTAGCCTTCCTGCTGGTCGAGCAGCTCGGCGGCGATCAGAGCGCCGATACCCTGAGGCACCTCGGCCTGCGGCACGCCCTCGCCCCAGGGGTAGACCCAGGTGGTCCACTTGCCGTTGTCGATCTTGGAACCCTCGCAGTCGGTGAGGGCAACGACCTCGGCGCCGGCGGCCAGCGCCATCTCGCAGCCGTCGACGACCTCCTGCGTGTTGCCGCTGTGGCTGCAGGCAATAACGAGAGACTTCTCGCCAAGGCTCTTGGGGGCCATCAGGCAAAACTCGCGTGCCGTGTAGACCGTCGAGGTAAACGTGGTGGCCTCGCGCTTGAGCAGCTCGTTGGCCGGCATCAGGTCGATCATCGAACCGCCACAAGCGATCCAAAAGACGTTCTCGACCTTACCCTTGCGCTCGATAATTTCCTGAATCAGATCGTGTGCGTTCATGCTGAAGTTCCTCCTTGTGTGGCGGCTTTTGGCGACGGCTGCTCGTACCTGCTGTCGTTCTATGTTGTCCTATTTATAACACGTGTAACAACGCCCGTGAAGTCATCCCGGCAAATTTGTTCTATGTTGTTCTATCTGTGGACGTTAGATGTCGAAGACGTAGCGCGAGCCCACGATCTTTTGGCGGCCGAGCAGTAGAGGGCGCCCGCCGGCGTCGGTAAAGTAGGCCTCCATATAGAAGAGCGGCTCGCCGACCGGCACCTCCAGCAGCGGGGCCGCCTGGGCATCCGCCAGCGCAATCTCCACGGTGCAGGGGTCGGACTTGAGCGGCGCGCGACCCGAATGCTCGGCGACGAGCGCAAAGATTGAGTTATCGGTGAGGTCCTCATCGGCCAGCGTCTGCAGGTAGGGATGGTCGGCGAGCACAAAGGCGTTGTTCTCAAGCATGACAGGGATGCCGTCGGCCGTGCGCACGCGCTCGACCAAGATAAGCTCGCAGCCGGGCTCCACGCCAAAGAACGCCGCATCTTCGTGCGTCGCCGCGACCACCGTGCGCGACACCAGACGCGCACCCGGTACCATGTCGTTGGCAGCACAACCCTCAGTAAAGCTCTGGACGTCACCCTTCTGGCGAATCTTGCGTTTGAGCTTGGGCGCACACACAAACGTGCCCCTCCCCTGCTGGCGGTTGAGATATCCCGCACGCGACAGCTCCTCGATGGCGCGGCGCACGGTGACGCGCCCCACGCCGTAGGACTTCGCGAGCTCCATCTCGGAAGGAATGCGCGAGCCGGCAGCGTACACGCCGTGCGCGATCTCGCCCTTTAGGTCGTCCATGACCTGCTGGTACAGCGGCACGGCGGACACGTCAGTACGGTCGGTCTTGCTATCGGCTACCATCGTTACGCTCCATCCCGCGCATGCTCGGACTCAAACTCTTCAATCGCCGCCATAAACTGCTCGCCAAAGGCGTCGGCCTTTTTCTCGCCAATGCCGTTGACCTGGATCAGCTCGTCGCGCGTCTGCGGGCGCAGGAGGCACAGGCCGCGCAGGGCCTTGTCGGAAAAGACCATATACGGCGCCATCTCCAGCTCGGTCGAGATCTCCTTGCGCAGGGCACGCAGGCACTCGAACAGCTCAGCATCGTCACCCACGCGTGGGCGCTGATCCAGCTCGGCCTCCTCGCGCAGCAGATCAACCGCACGGCGGGCGCGGGCCGAGGCCTTGCGCTTGGACGCGCGACGTTTAACAGTAAAAGCGAACGCCTCGTCCTCGACCTCGATGGCACGCGGGCCCAGCCCCACGACCGGGTACTGCCCCTGCGAGGTGGCCAGATAACCGCGGCCGCACAGCTGGCCGATGATGTCCTTGATGCGCCCGACCGATTCGCTCGACAGCTCACCGTAGCCGCGGTCCTCGTCCAGATGCATCTGGCGAATGCGCTCGGTGTTGCCGCCGTGAAGCACATCGGCGATCAGCGACTTGCCAAAGCGCATGGGACGCGTGGCCACATAGCGCACGGCGGCGCGGGCCATATCGGTGACGTCCTCGACCTCGAACTGCGTGAGACAGTTGCTGCAGTTGCCGCAGCCCTCGGCGTCGTCTGCGGTGCCGCCCGCAGCAGCCGCAACCGCATGCTCGGCCGCGGCTTCGTCGCCAAAGTAGCGCAGCATGTATTCGCGCAGGCAGCCGGTGGTATTGCAGTAGCCCTCCATCTGGCTGAGCAGGCGATAACGGTTCTGGAGCGCCCACGCGCGCTGCTCATCGTCGAGCGCCTCATCGGCAGCATCGCCGCGATCGATCAGAAAGCGGCGCATACGGAAATCGTTGCCGTTCCACAGCAAATGGCAGCTTGCCGGATCGCCATCGCGGCCGGCGCGGCCCGCTTCCTGGTAGTATGCCTCGATGCTCTCGGGCACGTTGTTGTGGATCACGTAGCGCACGTTGGGCTTGTCGATGCCCATGCCAAAGGCGTTGGTGGCAACCATCACCTGAATGTCGTCGTCGATAAAGGCACGCTGACTCTGGCGGCGGGCGTCGTTGCCCATGCCGGCATGGTAGCGGCCCACGCGAATGCCGCTGGGGCCCAGTGCCTCGGCAAGCTCCGCGGCCAGCGCGTCGACCGTCTTGCGGGTCGAGCAATACACGATGCCGCTCTCGCTCGAATGCGCGATCACGTAGTCACGCACCCACGCGGCCTTGGCCTTGTCGCCCATCTCCTCGCAACCAAAGTAGAGGTTCTTGCGATCAAAACCCGTCACCACGGTCGCCGGGTTTTGCAGGCCGAGCATTTGCTGGATATCGGCGCGCACGCGCTCGGTCGCCGTGGCGGTAAACGCCGCCACGATCGGGCGCCGCGGCAGCGAATCGATAAACTCGCGAATCTGCAGGTAGGCGGGACGGAAATCCTGGCCCCATTGGCTTACGCAGTGGGCCTCGTCAATGGCCACGAGTGGAACGCCGATGCCGCCTTCGGCCGCGGCCTCCTGCGCAAAGGCCAGAAAGCGCGGCTCGAGCAGGCGCTCGGGCGCCACATACATAAGCTGATAACGGCCCTCGCGCGCCCGCTTGAGCACGGTGTTTTGCTGGGCCGGGGTAAGGCTGGAGTTGAGATAGCTGGGTCGCGCACCCGCCGCGAGCAGCGCGCGGGTCTGGTCCTCCATAAGCGACAGCAACGGGCTCACCACAAAGGTGATGCCGGGCAGCATAAGCGCAGGCACCTGGTAGCAAATGGACTTGCCGGCGCCTGTGGGCATAACGCCGAGCGCATCGCGGCCGGCAAGGATCGCATCCACCATGCGATCCTGCCCCGGGCGAAACGAGGTGTAGCCAAAATAGGCGCCGAGCGTGTCGAGCGCCATCTGCTGCATGCTATCGGTCATGGTTTCCTAACGTCAGAATCATCTGCCGCCGATTATACGCCGCCACGCGGACCGGTGCCGCACGGCCGCCGCCCAGACTAGTCGTTGGGGACGTTCTTAAACGACTAGTCAAACAAGAACGTCCCCAACGACTAGTCATTTAAGAACGTCCCCAATGACTACTAATCTCTTGACAAACGCGGAAACGCCGCTGGTTGAGCATAAGTCAGCGAAAACGCCCCTAAGCGAGCAAGGTGACGTGAAAGAGGAGGGAAGCGTACTTCGGTACGCGACCGACGATTGAACGTCAGATTGCCGCTTAGGGGCGTTTG
>JAXKGF010000080.1:0-8148 GCA_036550515.1 Collinsella sp. | reverse complement strand
CAGGTCTGCCAGCAGGCGGTTGCCGGCGATCTGGTCCTGGCGGCGGCCGGCAGCAAGCTCCAGCACGTCCGAATCGGCCTCGGCGATACCGCGGGCGACGACCATACCGCTCGGATCGCACACATCGAGCACATCGCCCTCGGCAAACTCTCCATTGACCTGGCGAATACCCACCGCGAGCAAGGACGAGCCACGGCTGACCAGCGCCTTCGCGGCACCGTCGTCAACCGTTACCGAGCCATGTGCCTTGTCACCCAGCGCGATCCACAGCTTGCGCGGCGCAATATCCAGGCGCTCCGCCGGCGGGTCGAACAGCGTGCCCACGCTCTCGCCGCGGGCAAGGCGCACGAGCGCATCGGGCACCTCGCCCGAGCAAATCACGCTCTGAATGCCAGCCGTCATCAAAATGCGGCTCGCGCGGATCTTGGTAATCATGCCGCCGGTGCCCACCGACGTCGAAGAATCGCCCGCCGAGGCAATGATCTTGGCATCGATTTTGCGCACGACCGGGACAAACTCGGCCGTCGGATCCTCATGCGGATTGGCGGTGTAGAGGCCGTCGATGTCCGAAAGCGTCACGCACAGGTCCGCCGAAACCAAGCAGCTCACGAGGGCCGCGAGTGTATCGTTGTCGCCGAACTTGATCTCGTCGACGGTGACGGTGTCGTTTTCGTTGACGACCGGCACCACGCCCAGCTCCACCAGGCGCAGCAAAGCGTCGCGCGCGTGCAGGTAGGACGTACGGCGCGCCGTGTCGTGGCGCGTGAGCAGCACGAGCGAGGTGAGTAGGTCACGCGCATGGAACTCCTCGTCGTAGGCCGACGAGATGATGCACTGGCCGGCCGAGGCGCAGGCCTGCAGGCTCGGCAGATCGCCAACCGGTTTGCGGTCGAAGCCCAGCACGGGATAGCCACAGGCAATGGCACCCGAACTCACCACGACCAGACGCCAGCCGAGCTTGCGCAGGGCCGCGGCCTGATCGGCCAGGCCACCGATAAACGCGCGGTTGACCTTACCGTCGGCACCCACCACCGTGGACGAGCCGATCTTTACCACCATCGTTTTATAAGAAGTCGTCATACGTCAAACCAATCGGATGTCGAGCGTTCGGGCGAGCTGGAGCAGCCGGGGCACCCGGTGCGGGACGGACGAAAATGATCCGTTTTCCTCCGTCCCCTTCGGATCATTTTGCCCAGGGGAAGGCCGAAGCCGCGGCCATGTTCTTGCGCACGAGCTCGTCGCGCACCTGGGCCAAGCCCTGTTCCATGCCCACCACGTAGGTCTGCGGATACAGGAAGCGCTTGAAAGCCGCGTCCAGATGATCGATTGCCCAAGCACAGCGCTCGCGTGCGTCCTCGATGCTCTCGCGCGGGGCTACCGCACTGCCATCGCGTACGATCGGCACCAGCAGCTCGCGATACTCAAGCTCGGACACATCGGTCACCAGGGCGGCATCGTTCACGGCCACGAGGGTATTGCCGCGCGCGGCGCCCTCCCCCGCCAGATGATCCTCGTCATAGATCATGTCGCAGACCGGGCCGCCAAAGCCGTCGTAATAGCGGCGCACACGCTGCACGCCCGGAATCGTGCGCTTGTAGGGCTGCTCGGAGAGCTTCACCACCGGCGTCCACGGGTCCGCATCGCTCGCACGGCGGGCGGAAAGCTTGTACACGCCGCCCAGCGCCGGCTGATCGTAGCAGGTCGCAAGCTTGGTACCCACGCCAAAGCTATCGATGGGCGCGCCCTGGTCGAGCAGCGACTGAATCGTGTACTCGTCAAGGTCGTTGGAGACCGAAATCCCCACATAGGGCAGGCCCTCGGCGTCAAAACGGCCGCGGACATACTTGGAGAGCTTGGCCAGGTCGCCTGAGTCAATGCGAATAGCCGACAGGCGCTCGCCCGCCGCCTCCATCTCCTTGGCAACCGTAATGGCATGCTCGCAGCCCTCACGCACGTCGTACGTGTCGATGAGCAGCGTGCAGTTCTTGGGGCTCGACTTGGCAAACGCACGGAAGGCCTCGAGCTCGGAATCGAAGCTCATCACCCAGCTGTGCGCGTGTGTGCCAAAGACGGGGATGCCGTAGCGGCGCCCGGCAAGCACGTTAGACGTAGACGAGCAGCCGGCCACGTAGCTCGCGCGCGCGACGGCCAGGCCGCCATCGGGACCCTGGGCACGGCGCAGGCCAAACTCGGCCACGGGACGACCGTCGGCCGCCAACACCACGCGTGCCGTCTTGGTGGCAACAAGCGTCTGGAAGCCGACGATGTTGAGCAGCGCGGTCTCGAGAAGCTGGCACTCCAGCGACGGGCCGGTGACGCGCACCATGGGCTCGCGCGGAAACACGAGCTCGCCCTCGGGCACGGCGTCAATGTTCACGTGCGCACGAAAGTTGCGCAGGTAGTCGAGGAATGCAGGCTTAAACATCGCGCCGCCGGCCGGAGCCTGGAGCGAAGCTAGATAGTCGATGTCCTCGGGCGTAAAACGCAGGTTCTCGACAAGCTCGGGCAGCTCGGCGGTGCCGCACATGACGGCATACGCGCTGCCAAAGGGATGGTCGCGGTAAAACGCCGTAAAACAACCCTGCTCATTGGCCTTGCCGCTCTCCCACAGGCCCTGGGCCATAGTGAGTTCGTACAGATCGGTGAGCATTGCGATGTCGGTGGGATGCGAGATGTCGGTCAAAGCCATGGGGCGACCTTTCGGATGTGTTGTGCAGAGGTTGAGGGTTGGGCGAGGCGGACGTGCGGGCATGGAGCCCGGCGCGAACAGGTTAGTGCAGGCCCATGCTGTCCGTGATCGTGTAGACCATAAAGACGATAAACGCGATGAGGGCGAGCACGATGATGATTTTTTGAGCCGGAGCCATGCCGGGGATCTCATTCTCGCCCGTAGGCTCCTTGGAGGTGACCATGCGCTGGGCAAAGGTCATCTCGTCACGGCTCGGTTTGGGCTCGACGGACTTGGGACGAGCGGCCTTTTTAGGCTGAAGTTTGGGTGCGGCGGGCGCGGGCTTCGCGGCGGCGGGCTTGGGCGCAGGCGCGGGCGCAGGCTCGGATGCAACCTTCGCAGCGGCCTCCTCGGCCTTCTCGCGCTCGGCACGCAGGGCGGCCAGCTCCTCACGCTCGCGGCGCGCCTCTTCCTGGGCCTCGCGACGAGCCTTCTCGGCGCGGAGCTCTTCCAACTCGGCGCGCTCCTCGGCAGACAGTGGTTGGGACTCAAGCTCGGCCATGGTATAGCCCTTTCTTTTAAAAAAAGCCGCCGACACAATGTCAGCGGCTTATCAAATCCAAGGGTGGAGACGAAGGGAGTCGAACCCTCGGCCTCTGCCATGCGACGGCAGCGCTCTCCCAACTGAGCTACGTCCCCAGGACAAGTTGATATTTTACCTACGGCTCGCCAACTGTCAACGCCCAATACCCAGTCTTTTTGGGACGGGGCTTTTTTGACTACTTTTCGAGCAGGCACTACTCCCGATGATTTTTCTGGGACGGGGATTAAAAAATCATTGCGTACCTAATGATTTTTTAATCCCCGTCCCAGAAAAATCATCAGCAAAAGCACTACTTTGCGCTGGTGAGGACGCCGGTGGTGTCGAACGCCGGGGTAAAGCTCTCGTCTACTGCGCCGCCTTCTTGCCAGAACATCGTCGTAAAGCCCAAGTCGTCGGCATGGTCGAGCACCTGCTCGTACTCCTCGCGCGTCACGGCGCGTGCCAACTCGCCGCCCTGCTCGCGCATGAGCGCATTGGGCGTGTACTGGTTCATGACCGAAATCGGCACGTCACCCACCGTCTGCCACACCAGGTCCAGCACGCGGCACGAATCGTCCGCATGACCCGGCAGCACCAGGTGACGCACGATGATGCCGCGCTTCATGAGCCCGTCCTCGTCCACCAGCTCTCCCCCGCGGCGCTTAATCTCGCGCGCCATCTGAGCCAGGCCAGACACGGCTACACGCGGGTAATCCTGAATATGAGAGAGCGACTGCGCAAGCCTCGCATCGGCATATTTAAAATCGGTAAGCCACACATCGACTAGATCGCCGAGCGCAGCCACGGCACTCGCCCGCTCATAGCCGCTCGTGTTGTAGACGATCGGGATGTCCAGCCCGCGCGCCCGTGCCGCGGCAATAGCGGTCGGCAGCAGGTGCGCGTAGTGTGTCGCAGTCACCAGGTTGATGTTGTTGGCACCCTGGTCCTGCAGCTCCAGCATAATCTCGACCAAACGCTGGGACGTAATCTCAAGACCGAAATTGCCCGTCGAGATCTCGTGGTTTTGGCAGTAGACGCATTTGAGCGAGCAGCCGCTAAAGAAAATCGTGCCCGAGCCAGCCTCGCCCGAAATGGGCGGCTCCTCCCACATATGGAGCGCCGCGCGGGCGACCTTAAGCGTGTCGTCGGCGCCGCACACGCCACGCGCGCCCTCGTCGCGTGCCGCGCCGCAACGGCGTGGACACAAATGGCAGGCGGGCGAAAAAAGTTCGGTCAACGACGTCGGCATAAAAACATGCTCCAAAACAACGATTCAGCAGCTCAAACGTAAAGGCCCGGACCGCACAGACGGTTCCAAGCCCAAGGCGCCGTAATCGTCCGACACGATTTTTGTAATGTCAAGACTGGAATCAACAAAGTGCCGCTTTATGATGTAGGTATTCCGCCCCCCGCGGAGCAACTGGGTGAACCGTCGCGTTTATTTAGGGAGCCCACACAGTCGTACTTAGTACAGGTATCCTTCGTTGTTAAGGACGCTGGAACAGTCGATGAGGGCACCCACCTGTTTTAGGTGGGTTCATTTTCGTAACGTGGGGGGTGGTTTTCTTTTGCGATTTTGCCAAAAATTGCCATCGCAGATCCCGTATGACACCCAACGGCACTCGGCAGAACCCCCGCCAACATCCCAATATCTGGTAAGCGCGTGATAATCGCACGGCGCAAACCCCCGCACCCCCTCGGTCGAGTATCATGGGTCAGCTATACCCTTTGCGGCATGGCATCCTTTGACCTTTTCCTTCGACGCTTGGCGGTTTATCGATTCATGGCTTCCCCCACGAGCTTCATACCGTACCTTTGCGTGGCGGTCGCGGCTTTTATCACGACCTTCCTTGCGGTGCCCCTGGTCAAGCGCCTGGCAATCAAGCTCGACGCCGTCGACTATCCTTCCAAACGCCGCATCAACACTAAACCCATCCCGCGCATGGGTGGCACGGCAGTCTTTTTGGGCCTCGTCGTCGCCTGCATCGTGCAGATCCTAGGCACCTGGTACCTGGGCTGGCCGCCCGCTTTGGTGCCCCACCCCCGTCTGCACATCAGCTACCCCATACTTGCGCTTTCTTTTACCGTCATCTTTGCGACCGGCGCGATCGACGACGTCTTCCAGCTCAAGCCCAAGCAAAAGCTCGCTGGCCAGGTCCTCGCCGCGCTCATCGCCTGCGTGGGCGGCCTGCGCATCGGCGTCATCGTCAACCCGTTTGCTCCCGGCGAGATCATGCTCGGCTGGCTCGCCTACCCCATCACTGTGGTCTACCTGGTGGCGTTCACCAACATCATCAACCTTATCGACGGCCTCGACGGTCTGGCCACGGGTATCTGCGGTATCGCGTCGTTCACCATGTTTTCGGTCGCGGTGCTCTCGGGCCGCATCGACGCCGCCGCGCTCTCCATCGCGCTCTTTGGCTCGTGCCTCGCCTTCTTGCGCTATAACTTCAACCCCGCGAGCATCTTCTTGGGCGACTCGGGGTCGCTGCTGCTGGGCTTTGCGCTGGGCTCCATCTCGCTGCTCAACGTGAGCCGCACCGCCGCGCTCACCTCGCTCATCATCCCGCTCATCGTGGCCGGCGTGCCCATCATCGATACGTTTAGCGCCATCGTGCGCCGCAAGCGCGCCCACATTAGCATTGGGCAGGCCGACAAGGGCCACATACACCACCGCCTCATTCAAGAGGGCTACAACCAAAAGCAGGCCGTACTGCTCATCTACGCCTGGTGCATTATGCTTTCGGCCGGTGCCGCCGCCATCAATCAGGTCGAGGTCCCCATGCGCGTGCTCATCTTTACCGTGCTCGCCATTGGCTCGGCGGCCTTCGCCAAGCACCTGCACCTGTTTGAGCCCGTGCTGCGTCACCATTACAACAAGCGCACGCACGAGGACGAGCTGGTAACCCCCGACGACCCCGCTTTTAAGCAGGAGGAGCAAGCAGCCGAGGAACGTAAAGAAGAGCGCCACCACAAGCTCTAGGATAAGCTGCCGAGGATGCGCCCAGGCGCCGCTGGCCAAGCGCAGCCGCGCCGCACCCATCGCACAAGCCACCCCTCTCCCGCCCCTCGCCTACTTACGACCCGCCCCTTCAATAAACGCGTTATCATCTTGATCCATGAACATACGTTAGGAGCAATCATGCCAAACGAGAACAGCTACGAAGTCGCGTTGCAAAAGAGCAACGCCATTCGCGAGGGCCTGGCCAAGACGCCCGAGAAGTTCACCATGCTTACCGGCGACCGCCCCACCGGCCGCCTGCACCTGGGCCACTACTTTGGCACCCTCAAGGGCCGAGTTGAGCTGCAGAACATGGGCGCCAAGACCAACGTGCTCATCGCCGACTACCAGGTCATCACCGACCGCGACACCACCGAGCACATCCAGGACAACGTGTACAACATGGTCATGGACTACCTTGCCTGCGGCATCGACCCCGACAAGACCATGATCTACGCGCACTCCGCCGTGCCCGCCGCCAACCAGCTCATGCTGCCGTTCCTGTCGCTGGTCTCCGAGGCCGAACTGGCGCGCAACCCCACCGTCAAGGCCGAGATGGAGGCCTCGGGCCACGAGCTCACCGGCCTTCTGCTCACCTACCCGGTGCACCAGGCCTGCGACATCCTGTTCTGCAAGGGCAATGTGGTGCCCGTCGGCCGCGACCAGCTGCCGCACATCGAGCTCACCCGCACCATCGCCCGCCGCTTTAACAACCGCTACGGCAAGGTGTTCCCCGAGGTCGACGCGCTGCTGTCCGAGACCCCGCTGCTGCCCGGCCTGGACGGTCGCAAGATGAGCAAGAGCTACGGCAACGCCATCAACATCTCGATGACCGCCGAGGAGACTGCCAAGCGCATCAAGAAGAGCCAGACCGACTCCGAGCGCATGATCACGTTCGATCCCGAGAACCGCCCCGGCGTGTCCGGCCTGCTTTCGACCGCCGCTATCTGCACCGGCCGTTCCGAGGTCGAGATTGCCGAGGAGATTGGCATGGGCGGCTCCGGCCAGCTCAAGAAGTACGTGACCGAGGCCGTCAACGAGTACTTCGCGCCGATCCGCGAGCGTCGCCAGCGCTACGAGAACGATCTGGACTATGTGAAGGACGTGCTGCACGAGGGCAACCGTCGCGCCAACGAGATCGCCGAGCAGACCCTGGCCGAGGTTCGGGACGCCATGGGTATGGTGTACTAGGCAAAGCGCTTTCGCACAACATAGACGGTGAGGCTGAATCCTCACCGAAACAGGAACAGGCCCGCTGGCAGTTAGTTGCCAGCGGGCCTGTTCCCGAAGTACACCGTTGAATCGCACAGAGGGGAGGGATGCGAATCAAACTCAACAGGGCAGGCTTTTTCATCGCCTATTGCCTGCTCCGTTGCTGAAACCAATATAGTTCACCATGGTTTACTTTCTAGCGTCAATATGCGCCGCCATAGCTTCTCCATAAGTTAGCCCCGGTAAACCTGAAACGGAAAACCACCACAAAGGGGACAGGCACCTTTGTGGTGGTTTTGGCCACGGCAGAGCCGCTAGAGCCCTGCTGGCCAGCGACAGGCGGCCAAGTCGACGTGCATGGGATCGGTAAACGTCACGCCCTCCCCTAGCAAAAGCTCACGTTGAGCATCGGGACCGCCAAACGCAAAGCCCTCGCAAATACGGCCATCGGCAAACACCACACGATGGCAGGGAATCTGACCAGGGCGCGGATTGCTGTGCAACGCATAGCCCACATAGCGCGCGCTTCGCGGACGACCGGCAAGCAGCGCCACCTGGCCGTACGTGGCGACCATCCCCTCGGGAATCTGCTCGACCACCTCGTACACCCGCTCAAAAAAGCCCTCAGACGCCAACATGCGCTCCTTTCAACAGAAACCAGCATAAACCACCACAAAGGTGCCT
>JAXKGF010000008.1:0-29546 GCA_036550515.1 Collinsella sp. | reverse complement strand
GCGCACGGTGCCGATCCGGCGCGCGTTGCGCTCGAGGTCTACCAGAGCATGCGCGTAGAGTTCCTGCATCTCAAGTCCATCGTTATGGGCCGCATCAAGACGGTGGCGCACGGTCGCGTGGCATATAGTTATGCGTACCAGAGCGACCTCGAGGCCTGCGGCGTCACTTCGGATGAGTGCGACGGCCTGGTCGATGTGGTGCGTTCGGTTATGGGCGTGGAGGTCTGCCTGTTCCTGAAGGGCATTGAGGGCGATACCAAGGTACGCGGCAACCTGCGCTCCAAGGGTGACCTCGATGTGTCCGAGATCGCTGCCAACTTTGGCGGTGGCGGGCATCATGCCGCCGCCGGTTTTTCCAACAACGGAACGATTCGCGAGACGCTCGCCGTGGCACTTCCCATGCTGGCCGAGCTGGTAGGGGAGGATCCCGCTTCGGTGACCGTCGAGCTCTAACATTTTGGATGGTACATGGCTCGTCGTACGCCTTCTCAATTGAATATGCTGCTCGCCGTCGATAAGCCGGTGGGCTGTACGTCCCACGACGTGGTATCGCAGTGCCGACGCGCCCTCCATGAGCGACGCGTCGGCCATGCCGGTACGCTCGACCCCATGGCCTCGGGTGTCATGGTGGTGGGCGTGGGCCAGGCGACCCGTCTGCTGGGCATGCTAACCCTCGATACCAAAAGTTATGTCGCCGACATCTCGTTTGGCGTCGAGACCAATACCGATGACGCGGAGGGCGAGGCCGTCCGCACGGTGCCCGTTGCCCCCGAGCTGCGCGATCTCGCTTACGCCCGTGGACAGCTGGCCGCTATGCTTGGCTCGCAGATGCAGGTGCCGCCAGCGTTTTCGGCCATCTCGGTCAATGGCGTTCGCGCCTATAAGAGTGCTCGCGAGGGCAACGCGGTAGACTTGCCTCCGCGCCCCGTCGAGGTCTATGCCGCCGACCTGATCGCCGTGGGCGGCGAGGGCGATACGTGCGTCTGGACCGTGGCGTTTTCGGTAAGCAAAGGCACCTACATTCGCGCGCTCGCTCGCGATCTGGGTCGTGCCTGCGATAGCGCTGCACATATTTCCGCGCTGCGCCGTACGGCCTCCGGCGTGGTTTCCATTGGCGCCTGTCATGCGGTAGAGGAGCTCTCTGCCGAGACCGCTGCCGGTTTCGCTCTGGATCCCATCACCGCCCTAGGTGCCACGCGTGTCGATTTGCCGGGTAATCTTGCAGACGACCTGCTTTGTGGCCGCCGCGTTCCCGTTGAACGCGCGCTTGCGGACTTCGATACGGCGAAGGCGCCGTTCGCGCTCGTGCTCGATGGGGGATTGAAGGCGCTTGCTCGTATCGAGGGCGGCCGCTTTGTTATGGAGCACGTCTTTCCGCAGGCGATCGGCGGTGTTCGATGATGCTGGCGTCCCGCGAGCTCGCGCGTATCTTTTTCGCGGGTGAGTTGGATGAGGCCCGTATCGTTTCTGCCGATGCATTTGATGGGTGCGAGTTCTTGGGTGCCGCGTCGATTGCCATTGGCGTGTTTGATGGCGTGCATCGTGGGCACCAAGAGCTGATCGAAGCGGTTATTCGCGATGCGCATGATCACGGCAGCAAAGCGGTCGTGGTCACCTTCGATCCTGATCCGGACGTCGTGGTGAGTCCGTCGCCCGCCCAAAAATTGATGACGACGGCCGACCGCCTGCATGCCCTGGCTCAAACCGGGGTCGATGCGGTGGTGGCCGTTCCCTTTACGTCCGCCGTGGCGGCACTCGACCATGTCGGGTTTCTGGCGCTGTTGTCGCGCGTTGTCGACATTCGCTCCATTCGTGTAGGTAGCGATTTTAGGCTCGGCCGCGGCGGCGCTTCGGGCGTTGCCGAGATGCGCGCCTGGGGCACTGAACGTGGGGTTGACGTTTACGGTCAAGACCTGCTCTGCGTTAACGGGCAGACCATCTGCGCCACGCGCATCCGCCATGAGCTGGGCCAGGGTCATGTGGAGCTGGCTGCCGAGCTTCTCGGCCGTCCCTATATGCTGCGCGGCGTTGTGGCGGCTGGCCGTCACGAGGGCTCCGACATGGGCTTTCCCACGGCAAACATCCAGGTTCCCGACGGCATCCAAGTGCCTGCCGATGGCGTCTATGAGGGTCTGGTGCTGGTCGACGATACCGTATGGCCTGCTGCCGTTAACGTCGGCCTGCCGCCGACCTATGCCGATGATGCCGCCTCGGCGCATCTCGAGGCCAACTTGATCGGCTATGCGGGCGACCTGTATGGCGCTTCCGTGTCGCTGGCGTTTACGCGCTGGCTGCGTCCGTCTCGCGTGTTCGATTCCCTGGACGAGCTTATCGCGACCGTCGAGGGTAATATCGACGATATCCGTCATAACTTGGGTGAGCAGGGGGTGAGTATCCGTGATTAGCGATGAGGAAAAAGATCAGGTACGCGCGGCGTCAGACTTGGTTGCCATCGTGCAGGAAACGGTTGAGCTCAAGCCCCGCGGCCATGAGTTTTGGGGCTGCTGCCCGTTTCATGGCGAAAAGACCCCATCGTTTCACATTATCCCTGCTACGCAGGTGTGGCACTGCTTTGGCTGCGGCGAGGGCGGCGACGTCTTTACCTATATCATGAAGCGCGAGAACCTGAGTTTTCCCGATTCGATCCGCTATTTGGCTGACCGTGCGGGCATTGAACTGCACGATACCGGTGCGCAGCGCGATCGCGGCACCAAGCGCGCTCGCATCTATGACCTGTGCGCCGAGACGGCTCAGTTCTACCACACCATGCTTATGCGCGGTAAGGACAGCCGTCCGCGCGAGTACTTTGCCAGCCGCGGTATGGGTGGCGATGTCTGCCGACGCTACTGCCTGGGTTTTGCGCCTGGTCGCAACGCGCTGGTTTCGCACCTGTCTCAGGCGGGCTTTACCCCGCAGGAGATGATCGACGCCAACGTGGCCGTAAGCCGTGGGCGCGGACAGCTCGCGGACCGCTTTTACGACCGTGTGATGTTTCCCATCTTTGATGAACAGGGTCACAATATCGCCTTTGGCGGACGCATCATGGGCGATGGTCAGCCCAAGTACCTCAACACCGCCGAGACGAGCGTGTTTCATAAAAAACGAAACCTCTATGGCTTTAACTGGGCCAAGGAGTTTATCGTCGCGCAGGATACCGCCATCGTGGTGGAAGGCTATACCGACTGCATCGCCTGCTGGGAGGCAGGGATCAAAAACGTCGTCGCCACGCTGGGCACGGCGCTCACGGAGCATCACGTAAAGACGCTCACCCGCTTTGCCAAGCGCATTGTCTATATGTTTGACGGCGACGCCGCCGGTCAAAAGGCCGCCCGTCGTGCGATTCAGTTTATCGAGCAGGATTCGATGGACCTGCGTTGCGTGGTGCTTCCCGACGGCAACGACCCCATGGAGTTCATCACGGCGCATGGCGGTCAGGAGCTTCAGGCGCGCATTGACGCGGCCGAGCCCCTCATGGACTTTGTCTACCGCTCGCTGCAGGAGTCGAGCGACATTACCACACCGGGTGGTCGCGCCAAGGCGCTCGAGGACGCGCTGACGCTCATCTATCCGCTACGTGACAGCTATATGATCGACACGTACTTTATCCAGATTGCCGACCTGTTGGGTTTGGACCTGGAGACCGTGCGCGCGAGTTCGGGCCGCGTGTTTCGCGATGTCGCCAAGCGTGAGGATGCCGAGCGCCGGCGTGAGCAGAACTACGAGCGTCAACGCGCGCAAGCTGAGCGCGCGGGCGGTTCGCAGGGACGAAGCTCGGGCGGCGGTGCGGCTGGTGCACGCAGTGCCGGTCGCGGTGCCTGGGCCGCGGGTGCGACGCCGCCGGTGTCCGCACCGGTCGAGGAGGACCCGTACGACTACGTTCCGCTTGATGCCTATGGGGCCGCGCCGGTGGAGGTCGACGAGGATCTGCCGCCAATCGATGTGCCGGCGGGGATGGAAAGCGCTGCGCCCGTTGCCGATAGCTCAAGCGCGGCGGCAGCTCCGTCGATGCCGATTGTTTTGACCGATCTGGAGCGGAAATCCCTGGCGGGGGAGCGCGAACTGCTGACGATGCTCACGAGCTATCCCGATTTGTTCCGCACCTATGCCGATCGCATTTGTTCTATCGAGTGGGTCGACCCGCGTCACGAGTCCATTGCGTGGGCCGTGCTGGCGACGCCGCCGGGAACCGATCCTGCGGCATGCATGGATGCGGCGCGCGCGGTGTGTCCCGAGGCGGCATCGCTTGTCAGCGCCGGACGCATCTCGGCAACGAGTAAGCACCCGACCGAGACGAACATCGTCTTTATGCTCGATACGCTCGAGCTCTATACCATCAAACGTCGCATGCGAGCCGCGCAGGCAAAGTTGCGTCAGGACCGTTCACTCGACGATGAGGCCCGTCGGGTGCTGACGATGCAGGCGGTACAAGATTCACAGCGCCAGCGCGAGCTTCAAAAGTCGATCGGTGGCGTGGCCGACCCGTTCCGTTTGATCGGTTTGGAAACCGCAGGTGCCGATCAGGCCTAGATGTTGTGGTCAACCAGCGTATTCTCGCCTATATCCTGTCTTTATTTTGGGTATAGACGTCCATGTGTGTGCTAAAGTATTGAGTCCTGTGGACTACGAAGGGAGAATCTGTGCCAAAAAAGACTGAGAGCACGGGTACTGGGCTGGAATCCTACGTTGCAAAGCTCATGGGCAACGGCTCAAACAGGACTTCGGTAACCGAGGACGAGATTCAGGTCGCCCTGAAGGATATCGATGTCTCCGATGAGCAGCTCAACGCGGTGTATTCCGCGCTGCGCAACAGCGGCATCCAGATTATCTCCGCGAGCGGAAACGACGACGCCCCGATGGGCGTCGACGATGACGATAACGATACCGACGATTTCGATGACGATGACGAGCACGATTCCGGCTCGCTTGACGATCACGAGCTTAAGATGGCCCGCCAGGCCGACGCCGAGATGGGCTCTTCCAAGAGCAAGAAGAAGCGCACCGTGCGCACGTCTCGTTCGCGTTCGCGCGTGCGCGGCATTGATGCCTCCACGGTGATGCTGACCGGCGACCCGGTTCGTATGTACCTTAAGGAGATCGGTAAGGTCGACCTGCTGACCGCATCTGAAGAGGTCGATCTGGCCATGAAGATCGAGGCCGGTCTCGAGGCTACCGAGAAGCTCGAGGCTGCCGATGCGGGCGAGATCGAGCTCACACGCGCCGAGGTGCGCCGTCTTACGCGTATCGAGAACGTTGGTCTTGAGGCCAAGCAGGCGCTTATCAGCGCAAACCTGCGTCTGGTCGTCTCCATCGCCAAGCGCTATGTCGGCCGTGGCATGCTGTTCCTGGATCTGATCCAGGAGGGCAACCTCGGTCTGATCCGCGCCGTCGAGAAGTTCGACTATCAGAAGGGCTTTAAGTTCTCCACGTACGCCACGTGGTGGATCCGTCAGGCCATTACGCGCGCTATTGCCGACCAGGCCCGTACCATCCGTATTCCCGTGCACATGGTCGAGACCATCAACAAGCTCGTCCGCGTGCAACGCCAGCTCCTCCAGGACCTGGGTCGCGACCCGACCCCTGAGGAGATCGGTGCCGAGATGGACATGAGCGCCGACCGCGTCCGCGAGATCCAGAAGATTTCGCAGGAGCCCGTGTCGCTCGAGACTCCGATCGGTGAGGAAGAGGATTCCCAGCTGGGCGACTTCATCGAGGACTCCCAGGCTATCGTTCCGCCCGATGCCGCCAGCTTCTCCATGCTGCAGGAGCAGCTCACCCAGGTGCTTGATTCGCTTGCCGATCGCGAGCGCAAGGTTATCGAGCTGCGCTTTGGCCTTGTCGACGGACATCCCCGCACGCTCGAGGAAGTCGGTCGCGAGTTTGGCGTCACGCGCGAGCGTATTCGCCAGATCGAGTCCAAGACCCTGGCCAAGCTCCGCCATCCCAGCCGCAGCAGCAAGCTCAAAGACTACATCGAGTCTTAGTAGTTACGGCGTTTTACCAAACGCCGTAACTGGTTGACGCTGCGCGGACACCAGAGCGACAACTTGTCATTCAAAGAGGACGGCATGACCAGAAGGTCTATGCCGTCCTCTTTTCATGCCAATTTGTTCGCTCTGGTGCCCGCTCGCTGGCATTGTCAAAACATCGGCGTTTCCGTTGCTGGTGCCGGCAGTTAGGCCGTCCCCAAGGGATCATGGCGAGAAAATTTCTTAAAAAAGTTCTTGCCCTGAGCTGATTCGTCCGTATAATAAACTTCGTTGCTTGAGAGCACGCGCCTATTCCTCGGTAGCTCAATGGTAGAGCACGCGGCTGTTAACCGCGCTGTTGTAGGTTCGAGTCCTACCCGGGGAGCCAGATTTTCTCAGCCCATTTCGCTGGGCTTTTAAATTCCTCGGTAGCTCAATGGTAGAGCACGCGGCTGTTAACCGCGCTGTTGTAGGTTCGAGTCCTACCCGGGGAGCCAGGTTGTAAAACCCGTCGCTTATGCGGCGGGTTTTTTCATGCCACGATCGATTGTGGCGAACGTTACCGTATCAACATTTCGTGTCGAGGATGTAATCGCGAACCCCGCCGCCTTAACATGGCGCTGTCGTTGTAAACTATTGGAATGATTGCTCCCACGACATGGTGCCGCGAGTACCAGAAAAGGAGATTCTTGTGTCTGAGACCATTAACGGCAGCCTGAGCGTCTCGAACGACGTTATTGCCGATATTGCCGGTTATGCCGCGATGACGTGCTACGGCGTCGTCGGTATGGCCGAACAGCTGCAGGGCGCCGAGAGCGTGCGCCTGCTTGCCGGCCAGCGCCTCCGCAAGGGCGTGCTTGTTTCCGCCGACGAGAACGGCCTTACGGTCGACCTTCACGTCGTGCTCGAGAACGGCGTCAACATGAAGTCCGTCTGCCACAATCTTTCGAGCTCCGTCGCCTTCACCCTGCAGGAGATCGCTCAAATCGATCCCGCCAGCCTTAAGATCGGCATTCACATCGACGCGCTCAAGAGCCGTCTGAACTAGCATCCGAATACGGAGATTTCACCACTCATGATTGCAAAGACCATTCGCACCTGTTTTCCGATCGCTGCGGCTGCCGTTTCCGAAAAGGCCGAGGAGATCAACAAGCTCAACGTCTTCCCCGTACCCGACGGTGACACCGGCACCAACATGTCGCTCACGCTCGCCTCGGTGACCAAGGAGCTTTCCGCCCTTCCCGCCGATGCCGACATGGAGGCCATTGCTGGCGCCATTACCCACGGCTCCCTGATGGGTGCTCGCGGCAACTCCGGCGTCATCACCTCGCAGATCTTGCGCGGCGTGGCCGAGGGCCTTGTCTCTGCCGATGAGCCCATTACGTCCGCCAATATCGCCTTCGCCTTCCGTCGAGCCGTCAAGGTTGCCTTCCAGGCTGTTCGTAAGCCCATCGAGGGCACAATCCTCACGGTCCTGCGTGATGTTTCGACGAAGGCAGACGAGTGCGAGAAGAAGAAGTTCTCTGCCGAGGATGCTCTCGACGCCATCGTCGTCGAGGCTTACCAGTCCGTCGCCCGCACGCCCGACCTGCTGCCCGTCCTCAAGGAGAACGGCGTGGTCGACTCCGGCGCCTTTGGCTTTGCCATCTTCTTGGAGAACTTTGTTGCCGCTGCCCTTGGCCGCAGCACCGTGGTCGAGGATTTCTCCGCTACGTTCGATTCCGCTGGCTCTGCCCGTGACGCCGCTCTTGACCGCGTGGAGATCGAGGCCAACGACGACTGGGAGGGCTCGGAGTTCCGCTACTGCAACGAGTTCCTCTTTAAGGCCGATGCCCCGTTTGACGAGGACGAGTGTCTGAAGTTCCTGGGCTCTATGGGCGACTGTGAGCTGCTCGTTGGTGCTTATCCCGACTACAAGATCCACGTGCACTCCAACACCCCCAACCTGGTGCTCGAGCACATGCTTCAGCTCGGTCAGATCTATGAGGTCTTTATCCACAACATGGAGATGGAGGCCCACGACCGTACCGCTAAGATTCACGAGGACCAGGAGAAGGCCGCCGAGCCCTCGAAGGCCCTGGGCTTTGTCGCCGTTGCCGCCGGCTCCGGCGAGGCCGACATCCTCAAGTCCCTTGGCGTTGACGTGATCGTCTCGGGTGGCCAGACCATGAATCCCTCGACCGCCGACCTGCTGGGCGCCGTCGACCAGGTCAACGCGACCTCGGTCATCATCCTTCCCAATAACGGCAACATCCGCATGGCTGCCGAGGCTGCCGCTTCTGCCTGCACCGACAAGAAGGTCGCCGTCGTTCCCACCAAGACCGTCCCGCAGGCCTTCTCCGCGCTGTTCGCGGTCCTGCCCGATTCCGAGCTCGAGGATGCTGTTGCCGCTATGGTCGACGCTATCAGCGAGGTTCGCGATGGCGAGGTCACTCGCGCCGTGCGCGACTCCAGCGCCTCTGACGGCTCGCCGATTCACTCCGGTGACGTCATGGGCATCATCGCCGGCTCCATCGACGTGGTCGGCTCCGACGTGAAGCAGGTCACGCTCGACTGTATCAACCGCATGCAGGAGGAAGAGGAGGGCGACGCGCTGACGATTCTGGCCGGCGAGGAGCTGTCCGACGAGGCCTTCCAGGAGATCGTCGACGCTATCGAGGAGGCTCAGCCCGATCTGGAGATCGACGCCCATCGTGGCGAGCAGCCGCTCTATCCCGTGATCTTCTCGATCGAGTAGGCTCTGCCCATGTCCGAGCTGTGCTCCGTGCCGCGCGTCTCGGAGCGTTTTGCCCAGAGCAATGCGCTCGACGAGGACATCGCGCGACTCAAATATGTTTCGGGTAAACGTGAGGAGGCCCTTCGCCGTCTGGGAATTCGGACGGTGGGGGACCTCCTTCTCCATATTCCTCATCGCTACCTGGACTTTACTCGCTCGTGGTCCATCGAGATGGCGTCCATCGGTACCGTGTGCACCATCATCGCCACGGTCGATCGTATTGTCCAAAAGCAGCCCCGTCCGCGTATGCAGGTGACTGAGGTCTCGCTCGTGGACGAGACGGGCGTGCTGCAGGTTGCCTTTTTCCGTCAGCCTTGGATTGCCCAACAGCTTAAGCAGGGCGACCGCCTGGCCGTGATGGGCAAGGTCGAGTTTGCCTACGGCTTTAAGCAGATGGCCTCGCCTCACTTTGAAAAGCTCGAGGACGGACGCGCCGCGGGTACCATTTTGCCGGTCCACTACGTAAGTGACGGCGTGAGTCAGGCATGGATGCGCCGTATCGTGAGCGGTGCGCTCGAAGTGGTCGGCAATCCCTTCGATCCGATTCCCGCGCCGCTGCGCGCAAAGCGGAAGCTCATGAGCAATGCCCGTGCGTTGCGCTCGATCCACTTTCCCTCGAGCATGGCCGAGCGCGACATCGCGCGCCGGCGTCTTGCCTATGAGGAGTGTCTCTGCTTGCAGCTCGCGCTGCGTCTGCGCAACGATGGCGGTATGGTCGACGTAGTGCCTTATGCGCATGACGCGGGTGAGCATTTTGCTGCGCTTAAACAGGCCCTGCCGTTTTCGCTGAGCGATGAGCAGGAGGCTGCATTTCAAGACATCCTGCATGATATGTGCGATGGCGGTCGCGTGATGAACCGTCTGCTGCTGGGCGACGTCGGTACCGGTAAGACCGCCGTTGCCGCCTGCGCGTTGGCGGTAGCGGCCGATAGCGGCACCCAAGCCTGCGTTATGGCGCCCACGGGCGTGCTGGCGCGTCAATATGCCGATAAGACCGGCCCCTTGCTTTCGCAAGCTGGCATGACCTGGGCGCTCCTGACGGGCGCCACGCCGGCGGCCGAGCGTGAACAGATTCATGCACGGCTCCAGTCTGGCGAGCTCGACGTGCTCTTTGGTACCCATGCGGTGCTTTCGGAGAACGTCACGTTCAAGCATCTGTCGCTTGTGGTGATCGATGAGCAGCACCGCTTTGGCGTGGGTCAGCGTAACGCCCTGCGCGCAAAAGGCCCGGGTGCCGACTTGCTGGTCATGACTGCTACGCCGATCCCGCGCACGCTGGCGCTTTCGGTGTACGGCGACCTGGATACGAGCATCATCCGCCATCGTCCCGTTCCGGGTGCCGGCGTGACGACGCGCGTTCTCACCGAGTCGAGTCGCGACCTGGCCTATGGCGCCATTCGAGAGGCGCACGAAAAAGGGCAGCAGGCCTACGTGATCTGTCCGCTCGTGGAGCCGAGCGATTCGGCCGATGAGCTCGAAGACGTACCCGGCATCGCTCGCGACGACGAAGGCCGCGTGACCGTGCCCGTGCCGTTACATGACACGGCGACCGAGCTCGATCGCCTTCGTCTGGCATTACCGGGGCTTGCCATCGAGCGTCTTCATGGCCGCATGCCGGCGGGGGAGAAGGACCGGGTCATCGATGCCTTTAAGCGTGGCGAGATCGATGTGCTCGTCTCGACCACGGTGGTCGAGGTGGGCGTTGACGTGCCCAACGCAACCGTCATGGTCATCGAGAATGGCGAGCGCTTTGGTTTGGCGGCTTTGCACCAGCTGCGCGGGCGCGTAGGCCGCGGCAGCGTGTCGGGTACGTGCCTGGTCATGACGCACTCCAAGGGCAACGGCGACGCGTCGGCGGCACAAGACCGCCTCCAGTCGCTCGAGAAGACCTCGGACGGCTTTACGCTCGCCCAGATGGACCTGCGTCTGCGCCACGAGGGCGAAATCCTGGGTTACCGCCAGCATGGCGGCGTGACCTTGCGCTTTGTTGACCTCGATGCCGACGAGGAATTGATCGAGTGGGCCCATTTGGACGCGGTCGAGCTCTTGCGGTATGCTTGCAACCTTGACTCCGTGGCGACGCGCCCTCTACGCGATGCGGTCGCCATGCGGTATCGACACATCTTTAAGGAGGTCAGCGGAGGATGAGAATCATCGGCGGCGAATGGCGCGGTCGTAAGATCGAAGAGCCCCGTGGTCGCGATGTCACCCGCCCCACGACCGATCGCGTGCGCGAGGCGTGCGCATCTATGGTCATGTCGGCATTCGACTTCGATCTGGACGAGGTCTGCGTGCTGGATGCCTTTGGCGGCTCCGGCGCCTTGGGCATCGAGATGCTCTCGCGTGGTGCCCGCTCGCTCACCACGTTCGAGATCGATCGCAACGCTGCTCGTCTGATTACCAAGAATATCGAGTCGCTCTGCCGTGACCGTGCGCGTTGGCGCGTGGTGGGCGGTGACGTGCTGGCAAGCGCTTCGCGCGGCCGCGTGCCGGGCGGTCCCTTTGACCTGGTCCTGCTCGACCCGCCCTATGCTTTTGGCGCCGAGCCGGTCGAGGAGCTGCTACAGAACCTAGCTCAGCAAGGCTTGCTGGCACAGGGCGCCTACGCGCTCTTTGAGCACGCCGCGGCCGATACGGGCGCTCACCCGGCCGGCTTTGAGACCGTGCGCGAGAAGCGCTACGGCATAACCTCGGTTGACTTGCTGCGCTGGTCGGCCACGAATGAGGCCGACAACGCCGACGACAGCGACAATGACGAGGATGCGCCTTTGGAGGACGCCCATGAATGACACCATCAACCGCGTGATTGTCCCGGGCACCTTCGATCCCATAACGTTTGGCCATATCGACGTCATCCGCCGCGCCCGCCGCATCTTTCCCAGCGTGATCGTGGCCGTTGCCGAGTCGCAGGGCAAAAACGGCGTCGGCACCACGTTTATGCTCGATGAGCGCGTAGCGCTGGCCCGTGAAGCGCTCGGTGATATTGACGGCGTCGAGGTGCTGCCCTTCACCGGCCTCTTGGTCGATTTTGCCCGCGAACAGGGAGCAGGAGCCGTGGTCAAGGGCCTGCGTGCCATGACCGACTTTGAGTACGAGCTGCAGCAGGCCGACCTCAACTACCGCCTGGATAGCGAGCTGGAGTCCATCTTTGTCATGAGTGCGCCGCAGTACGGCTATATCTCGAGCTCGGTGGTTCGCCAGATTGCCTCGCTCGGTAGCGACGTCTCTAATTTTGTTCCGCCCAATGTGGTCAAGGCGCTTAAACATCGCTTTTCGTGACGTTTTTTAATGCCTGGTGGCATGTGGTAAACTAACACGATGATATGTTACCTATGAAAGGAGACCGGATGCCGGGCGAGAATTTTCCTGGCGACAGGATCGTGAGTCTTGTCGACGAGCTCGAGGGGCTCATCGAAGAGGCTAAGACGCCGTTCGGCAAGAACGCCCAGATGAAGGTTATCGACGCCGACGTCTTCTTTAACATCCTCGACGAGATCCGCATGAGCTATCCCGAGGAATGGCAGAAGTCCCGCCGTATCCTCAAGGAGCGCGAGGAGCTTATGGCTTCCGCCGCCGCTCAGGCCGATTCCATCATCGCCGATGCTCAACAGCAGGCCCTCACCATTGCTGGTGAGCAGGAGATCGTCCGCTTAGCGCAGCAGCAGGCCGACGACATCCGCGACCGTGCCCAGCAGTATGAGCGCGAGACTCGCTATGCCGCCGAGGATTACGCCGAGCAGGTCTTTACGCACCTCGAGGAGAACCTCAAGAGCCTGACCGGCACCGTCACCCGTTGTCGCCAGCAGCTTAACGAGGGTGCCGCCCAGCAGAATGGTCAGTGGTAATGGCTGAGTTCCCGAACGTTACCGTCGATCTTTCCGAGCAGCTCGAGTTTCCCGGAGACTCGTATCCGCTGACCGGCAAGGTCGATGTCGCCGCCTATACGGTGGGCGAGAAGGAGTACCAGCTGCAGGACGGCATTGACTACGACGTGGTCTTTACCAATGCCGGCACCGGTGTTCTGCTTACGGGCATGGTCCGCGCGCACGCAACCGGTGAGTGCGACCGTTGCCTGGAGCCCGCTTCGTTTGATATCGCCGGTGAGATTGAGGAATTCTATCTCTTTAACGAGCCCGAGGACCCCGAGGCCTACGAAGACGGCTACGAGCTGCTGGGCGAGGATCGCATCGTCGATCTGGGCGAGCCCATCAACGACGCGGTCGTCATGGACACGCCGTTCGTTGTCCTGTGCAAGCCCGATTGTCGCGGCCTGTGCCCCACCTGCGGCATCAATCTCAACGTCGAGCAATGCGATTGCGCCGCCCAGGCAGAGGCAGAATGGGCCGCTGCCACGGAAAATCCATTTGCAGCATTGAAGAATCTCAAGCTCGATGAGTAAAACTGTGGTAGTATCGCTACTTGCGCGTAATCGCCACACTGGATAGTTCATAAGGAAGGTCACTATGCCCGTACCTAAACAAAAGCAGGGTCGTATCCGCACTCACACCCGTCGTTCCGCCAACATGAAGATCTCGGCTGCGGCTCAGTCCACGTGCCCCCGTTGCGGCGCTGTCAAGCTTCCGCACCACGTGTGCCCCAGCTGCGGTTTCTACAAGGACCGCGAGGTTATCGTTACCGAGTAACGGTATACTCTGGATGCGATGCCGTTCCAAATGGAACCACAATGGCCGGCTCAGTGAGTCGGCCATTTTTGTATAAGGAGCATGTATATGAGTAACGTTCGCGTTTGTGTAGACGTTGTGGGCGGAGACGAGAAACCTCAGGTTGTTCTCGATGGTATCGAGGCTGCGCTTGCCGCCGATCCCGATATCGAGGTCTTGGCAGCTGGCCCCGCCGAAATCGTCAATCCCTTTGCAGCTTCCCATGCACGTGTTGAGGCCCTTGAGGCACCTGACGTTATCGCCATGGATGACGATCCCATTCGCGCCGTGATGACCAAGCGTAAGTCGTCGATCGTGCTTTCTTGCCGCGCCATTAAGAAGGGCAACGCGGATGCGTTCTTCTCCGCCGGCTCGACCGGTGCCATGACCGCCGCTGCCACCGCCTACGTGACGCCGTTTAGGTATCAGGCCGAAGGCAAGAAGCAGCCGGTGCGCCCCTGTCTGACCAATGCACTGCCCAATCGCGCCGGCGGTCTGACGGTGCTGTGCGACATGGGTGCCAACCCCGATGTCGAGGTTGACGATATGGTGCGTTTTGCCCAGATGGGCAGCGCCTATGCCCGCGTCGTCCTGGGCATCGAGCATCCTCGCGTGGGCCTGCTCGCCAACGGCACCGAGGACGAGAAGGGCTCCAACTTTACCAAGGCCTGTTTCCCTGCTATGAAGGCCGCCGTTCCCGGCTTTGTTGGTAACTGCGAGGGCACCGACCTCACCTCAGGTAACTTCGATGTCATCGTTGCCGATGGCATGTCGGGCAATATTGCGCTCAAGGCCACTGAGGGCGCTGCCAAGTTTTTGCTGCAGGAGCTCAAGGGCGCCTTTATGGCCTCGCTCGGCACCAAGATCGCCGCGCTGCTCATTAAAAAGCAGATGCGCGAGATTAAGGCCAAGCTCTCTGGCGACGCCAAGGGCGGCGCGATTCTTCTGGGCCTGCGCGGCGTGGTCCTGATCGGCCATGGTGCCACCTCAGTCGAGGCTGTCAAAAACGGTACGCTCGCGGCGGCCGAAGCCGTGCGCGCCGGGCTGGTCGAGAATGTCGCCAACTCTATGGATGGTATCGTTTTATAAGAGCGAGTTAGAGCGCTGTTATGTGCTTCGCGGTGCACGCCGTGGGGTAGAATCAGAACCGTGTCTTGGTACCGCCCGGGCGGTACCATTCTTTTGGTATTCATGCACTATGAGAGGAAGCGCTATGGACCGCTCCGAAATCTTCGACAAGATCGCCGAGGTCGCTGCTGACGTTCTGGGCGTCGATGTTGCCGAAATTAGCGAGGAGACCACCTTTGACGACCTCGATGCCAACTCGCTCGAGCGCCTGCAGCTGGTTACGGCTATCGAGGACGAGTTCAACCTCGAGATCGATGACGAGACCCTGCTCTCGCTCAACTCTGTCGCCGACGCCGTCGACGCGATCGAAAACGCCAGGGAGGCTTAGGTCTTGGCTTTATCCGAACGACTTACGCGCGCCCAGGAGATTCTGGGCCACGAGTTCAATGACAAGGTGCTGCTGCGCGCGGCCCTTACGCATCCTTCGGCCGTCGAAGGCCAGCCAGTCTCGGCAAGCTACGAGCGTCTTGAGTTCTTGGGTGATTCCATTTTGGGCGCCGTGGTCGCCCGTTCGCTCTTTGAGTCCTATCCGGAGTTTGACGAGGGCAAGCTCACGCGCCTGAAGGTGTCGCTTGTCTCGGGCGCCACGCTGTCCGAGGTGTCGCATGAGCTGGGCATCGACGACATCATCATCTTTGGTGCCTCCGAGACCGGTACCGGTGCGCGCGGCCTGCATTCGGCGCTCGAGAACGTCTACGAGTCGCTCGTGGGCGCGCTGTATCTGGATGCCGGCTGGGACGTTGCGGCGGACTTTATCCACCGTACGCTTAAGCCGCACCTTGCCTCCGAACGTGCCGAGCATCCTGCGAACCCCAAGTCGTTTTTGCAGGAGTGCGTGCAGGCCGACGGCCACGAGCCTCCGGCGTACAAGCTCGTTGGCTCTGAGGGCCCGGCACACGCACCGACCTTTACCGCCGTGGTGCTCATTGACGGTATCCGCCAGGGCCGCGGCACCGGTTCCTCCAAGAAGGAGGCCGAGGGAGCTGCCGCGCTTGAGGCACTCGACCGCATGGGTTACACCACCAACGGCGTGATTCTGAACAAGAAGCCTGTTTAAGCGAGGAACCGTGTATCTCAAGTCCCTCACGCTCAAAGGGTTCAAGTCGTTTGCCGACCGCGCCCATATGACGTTTGAGCCGGGCCTGACCGTCATCGTCGGTCCCAACGGCTCGGGAAAATCGAACATCTCCGACTCGATTCTGTGGGTCCTGGGCGAGCAGAGCGCCAAGCAGCTGCGCGGCCAGGCCATGGAAGACGTCATCTTCTCGGGCTCGTCGGCGCGCAAGCCGGTGGGTGTGGCCGAGGTCACGCTGGTGCTCGACAACTCGGACCATATGCTTCCCGTCGACTTTGACGAGGTGGCTATCACCCGCCGCATGTATCGCTCGGGCGAGAGTGAGTACCTCATCAACTCGAGCCCGTGCCGTCTGATGGACATCCAGGACATCCTGCACGATTCGGGACTGGGCAAGGATACGCATTCCATCATCAGCCAGGGCAAGCTCGACGCCATTTTGCAGAGCCGTCCCGAGGAGCGCCGTGCCCTCATTGAGGAGGCCGCCGGCATCTCCAAGCACAAGCGCCGCAAGGAGCGTGCGCTCAAAAAGATCAAGTCGATGGACGAGCACCTTACCCGTGCCCGCGATATCAACAAGGAAATCGCCCGTCAGCTGCGACCGCTGGAGCGTCAGGTCGATCGCGCGCGCAAGTACAAAGAGCTGTCCTCGCGCGCGAACGAGCTTACGCAGATGCTGGCAGTCGATGAGCTCCGTTCGCTGCAATCGCAGTGGAACGACCTGGAGAGCCGTTCTAAGGAGGGCGCCGCCGAGCTGGAGCTCGCGCAGTACCGCCTGGGTGAGAAAGAGCGCGAGCTCGAGAAGCTCCAGGTCATGCTCGAGGAAAAGGGCCTGTTTGTTGGCGACTTGGGCGAGCAGCGCCGCCATATGCAAGATGTGGTCGGTCGCATTAACTCCGACATGCGCCTGCTCGAGGAAAAGGGCCATAACATGGTGTCGCGCCTGTCCGACATGCGCGGCCAGATCTCGGGTTCCGAGCATCAGCGCCGTCGCGTGGTCGAGGAGCTCGAGGATGCACGCGCCCAGCTCGAGGAAGTGACCGGCGCGCATATGCAGGCCCAGGAGGACGTTGACGCTGCTGGTCCTGCCGCCGCCGAGCTTCACGAGCGCCGCGTGGCGCTTGATGCGCAGATTTCGCAGCTTACGCGCGATCAGCGCGATGTGCAGCGCGTTGCCGATAATGCTGCGCTCGAGCTCGCCAAGGTAAAGGATTCGCTTTCCAATGCCGAGGTCGAGGACAACATGTATGCCTCGCGCCTGGAGCAGATCGATGAGCAGCTCGAGGAGGTCACGGCATCGCTTGAGAGCCGCCGCAACCGTGCTGAGGAGCTCGAAGGCGCGCTCGATCAGGCTCGTCAAGCCCAGGTCGATGCGCGCGAGGCTACCGAGGTCGCCCGTGCGGCCCTGAAGGACTTGCGTAATCGCGAGAGCGAGGCGCGCAACAAGCTGTCCGAGGTGCGCTCGGAGCTCGCGAGCCAAAAGAAGCTCGATGCTCGCATGGCCGACAGCTCGCCGCTCGTAAGCCGTCTAGTTGGCGCGCTGGGCGACGATGTTGCGGGTCGTCTGGGCGATGTGCTCGAGGCACCTCGTGAGCTTGAGGGCCTGGCTGAGCAGCTGCTCGCCGGCGATATCGATGCCCTGTTGTTCGATAACGCTGCCGCACTTGAGCGCGCCGGTCGCGCCGCCCTGGACCAGAAGAAGGCCTCGGGCGAGGCGCTGCTGGTCGCGCGCAGCGTGAGTGGCTCTGCGGCTGCTGAGGGTGCCGCCGGTACCCGTCTTGTTGATCGCTTGTCTGTGCGTGCGGGGTACGGTCCGGTCGTCGAGGCATTGCTCGGCGGCTATTACGTGGTTGATGACTTGGCCGCCGCGCTGTCCGCGCCGGTCGTTGATGGCGTGACCTATGTGACTCCCGATGGCGCACGCGTTGCCTGTGGCGGCTTGGTTCGTGTGGGGCTTGATGCCGGCGAGGCTTCGGGCGCCCTGGAGCGCAAGCGTCGTATCCGCGAGCTGGAGGGCCTGGAGCCCGATCTTGCTGCCGCGTTTGAGCATGTTTCTGATCAGGTCGTCGAGGCCAATGCGGCCGTCGAGGAGGCGCGCGCCGCCGAGGGCGATGCCGCCGGCGAGATTGCCCGTCTTGAGGGCGAGCGCCGCTCCCTGCTCTCTGAGATCGGCCGCCTGGAGCAGAGTGCCAACAATGCCGAGGTCGAGCGCGTGCGCATTTCCAAGCGCCGCGAGCAGGCCGCAGAGGCCGTTCGTGCCGCTCGTCCGCGCGTGGACGAGCTCACTCGTTCGCGTGACGAGTCCCGTGCGCAGGCGAGCGACTTAGGCTTGCTGATTGCCGAGGCCAACGACGAGCTCGATCGCGTGCGCCGTGACGATTCCGAGGCAGCCGGTAAGCTCGCCGACGCTAAGGTGCGCCTGGCTCAGACGAGCGAGCGCCTGCGTTCGCTGAAGGGCCGCGTGCCCGATCTTGAGCATCGCCTGGAGGGTATCGACCGTCGTATCCGCGGGACGCGTCAGGCCTCTCGCTCGCTTGAGCTGCTGCGCCTTCGTGTCGATCCCATGCACGAGCGCTATTCGGCCCTGCTGGAGCGTGCGTCGGATTGGGCCGCGCGCCTGCGTGACCAGGCTTCGCTTGAGGAAGCGGACTCGGCCTCGCTCAAGAAGACCATCGAAGACGCCAAGGCTGAGGTCGCCCGCGCCAAAGAGAGGGTCGATGTTGCCACCGCGACGCAAAATGAGTTCAAGGTGGCACGCGGCAAGCTCGAGGTGCAGGTCGAGGCTGCCATCAAGGCCATTACCGCCGATGGCACCACGGTGCTCGAGGAAGCGCTCATGCTTCCTGCGCCCACCGACCGCGATGCCGCCGAGCGCGAGCTCAACCAGCTCGTGCGCCAAATCAACAATCTGGGCCCCGTGAACCAGGTTGCCATGGAGGAGTACGAGCAGCTCAAGCGCCGCGCCGATTACATCGAGGAGCAACTGGCCGATCTGGAGAGCGCGCGCAAGGCGCTCACCAAGATCACCGTGGCGATCGACCGCAAGATGCGCAAGGCGTTCCTGGTGACTTTTGAGAAGGTCGACGCGAACTTCCGCGAGATCTTCGCCATGCTCTTCCCGGGCGGTCAGGCTCACCTTGAGATGACCGACCCCGAGCATCCGGCCGAGACGGGCATTGAGGTCGTGGCGCAGCCGCGCGGCAAGCGTATCACCAAGATGATGCTCATGTCGGGTGGCGAGAAGAGCCTGACGGCGCTCGCCCTGCTCTTTGCCGTATACCGTACGCGCACGGTGCCGTTCTATGTGCTGGACGAGGTCGAGGCGGCGCTCGACGACGCCAACCTGTCCAAGCTCATCGGCGCCCTCGATGTGCTGCGTTCCGATACGCAGCTCTTGGTAATCTCGCATCAGCGCCGTACTATGGAGGATGCTGACGTTCTCTACGGCGTCTCGATGCAAGCCGACGGCGTCAGTCGCGTCGTCTCGCAAAAACTCGATCGCGAAACCGGAAAGGTCGTGAATGCATAATGGGATTCTTTGACGCACTCTCGCGCGGACTTGAGCGCAGCCGCGAGGCCCTTAACGAGGTCTTCTACTTTGGCGGTGAGGTCGACGAGGATTTTTGGGAGGACCTTGAGGACACCCTCGTCATGGGTGACATGGGTGCCGAGGTCGCCATTCAAGTCTCCGATGACCTGCGTGATGCCGCTGCCAAGAAGAACCTCAAGACCGCCCCGCAGCTCCGTCGTGCCCTGGCTGAGCAGCTTGAACAGCACTTTGTGCCCATCGAGCGCGATCCGTTCGCCGATACGCCGAGCTGCGTGCTGTTTGTCGGCATCAACGGTGCCGGCAAGACCACGACGGTCGGCAAGATTGCGAGCGCCATGGCCGCCCGCGGCAAGAACGTCGTGATCGGTTCTGCCGATACCTTCCGCGCCGCCGCCATCGAGCAGCTCGATGTGTGGGGCCAGCGTGCCGGCGTACCGGTTATCAAGCGTGACCGCGGCTCCGATCCGGCGAGCGTGTGCTATGACGTGCTCGACGAGGCCGATAAGCGCGGCAGCGACCTGGTGCTCATCGATACCGCCGGCCGTCTGCACACGAGCCCCGAACTCATGCGTGAGCTCGCCAAGGTGGTCAATGTGACCCGTAAGCGCGCCGCCAATATGGCCGCCGGTCCCATGCCGGTCTCGGTCGTGCTTGTGATCGATGCCGCCACTGGTCAGAACGGTCTGAACCAGGCGCTCGAGTTTAACGAGGCGCTAGGCCTGGACGGTATTATCATGACTAAGCTCGACGGCACGGCCAAGGGCGGTATCGCCATGGCCGTGGCCGAGAAGCTCAAGCTCCCGATCCTGCGCATCGGCGTGGGCGAGCAGGTCGATGACCTGCAGGAGTTTAACGCCAAAGATTTCTGCCGCGCCCTGGTGGGCGAGTCCAACTAAGGAGTAACCAGTGTTTGATTCCCTGAGCGATCGCCTCAACGACACATTTGACCGCCTGCGCGGTAAAGGTAAGCTGACCGAGGCCGATATTACCTCGGCCATGCGCGATATTCGCATGGCGCTGCTCGAGGCCGACGTTAACTTTAAGGTCGTCAAGGAGTTCGTCGCCAAGACCAAGGAGCGCTGCATGACCGCCGAGGTCATGGAGTCGCTGTCGCCGGCACAAAACGTCGTCAAGATCGTGCTCGACGAGCTCACCGAGATGCTCGGCTCAACTGAGAGCAAGCTCGTCTTTAGCAACCGCATTCCCAATGTCATCATGCTCGTGGGCCTGCAAGGCTCCGGTAAGACCACGGCGGCCGTAAAGCTTGCCTACCTGCTCAAGAAGCAGGGCCGCTCGCCGCTGCTCGCCGCGTGCGACGTCTACCGTCCCGCCGCTGCCGACCAGCTGGCCACGCTCGGTGGCGAGATCGGCGTGCCGGTCTTCCGCGGTGACGGAGCGCACCCGGTCGATATTGCCAAGGGCGCCATCCAAGAGGCCGTCGATCACCTGCGTGACGTGGTCATCGTCGATACCGCCGGTCGTCTTCAGATCGACGAGCAGATGATGCAGGAGGCCGTCGACATCAAGAAGGCCGTCAAGCCCGACCAGGTGCTGATGGTCGTCGACGCCATGACCGGCCAGGACATCGTCAACGTCGTCTCGACCTTCGCCGATCGCACCGACTTTGACGGTGTGATCATCTCCAAGCTCGACGGCGATGCCCGTGGCGGCGGCGCACTTTCGGTGCGTCAGGTGACCGGTAAGCCCATCAAGTTTGTGAGCATGGGCGAGAAACCCGATTCGCTTGAGCCGTTCTATCCCGATCGCATGGCCAAGCGCATTCTGGGCATGGGCGATGTCGTAGGTATTATCGAGAAGGCCCAGGAGGCAGCCGACGCCGAGCAGCTCGAGGCTGCTGAGCGCATGCTGCGCGAGGGCTTTACCATGAACGACATGCTCGACCAGATGAAAGCCGTCAAGAAGATGGGTGGCATGAAGGGTATCCTGGGCATGCTCCCCGGTGGTCAGCGTGCACTCAACCAGATGGGCGGCAACCTGGACGAGGGCATCTTCGATAAGAACGAGGCCATCATCATGTCGATGACCAAGGAGGAGCGCCTGCGTCCCTCCATCATCAACGGCCAGCGCCGCGCACGTATCGCCAAGGGCGCCGGCGTAACCCCCACCGAGGTCAACAGCCTTATGAAGCAGTGGGGCGAGATGAATAAGATGATGGGCCGCATGCGCACGATGGCCAATCAGGCACAGGCCGGCGGCAAGAAGGGCAAAAAGGGTAAGAAGGGCAAGAAGATGCGCATGCCCAATATCCCTGGCCTGGACGCTATGGGTCTGGGCGGCATGGGCGGCCTGGGTACGGGCGGCCCCAAGTCCGATATGGAGCTGCTGCGCCAGATGGAAGCGCAGATGCGTAATAAGAGATAGGACTGTAATTCCAGCTTGATACGACAAAGGCCACTCGGAAGCTACCGGGTGGCCTTTGTTGTTGGCTTTGATTGCTGGGCTGCGTTTAGCGTCGTGCCTCGAGCTCGCGGTGCCGTGCCGTTAGTGGCAGCCGCAGCCCTCGTGACCCTCATGCTCGTGATGGCCGTGGCAGCTGCAGGACTCACTATGTTCGTGGGCATGTTCGTGGTCATGGCCGTGGCAGCCGCACATGGCCTCGCCGTTCTGTGCGAGTGTGCCGGCGATAAGGGCCTCGACGCAAGCGTCGCAGCTGCCCTGGGCACCTGCGTATACCGTGATGCCGGCTTGGGCAAGCGCGTTGATAGCGCCACCGCCGATGCCGCCGCAGATGAGCGTGTCCACGCCGCCGTTGGCGAGCAGGCTCGCAAGGGCACCGTGGCCGGTGCCGCCGGTGCCCACGACCTGCTCGTTGAGCACCTTGCCGTCCTGAATGTCGTAGATCTTGAACTGCTCGCTGCGGCCAAAGTGCATAAAGATGTTGCCATTGTCGTACGTGGTTGCCACCCTCATGGTGTCGACCTCCTTTGCTGGCCATACGGCCGTCGCTGTGGTGATGGGGGAGTATGCGATATTGCCGCCTTCGATGACGATCGCCCGTCCATTGACCAGCGCGTTTGCCACCTTGCGATGTGCTCGACTGCAAATTGCCGCCACCGTGGCGCGCGCGATGCCCATCTGCTGTGCGACTGCCTCTTGGTTAAGGCCTTCCAGGTCGCACAGGCGCAGCACCTCGAGTTCGTCGATCGTCATGTCGATGGCGTCTCCGCTGGCTAGGCCGTCAGGGGTAAAGCCGCGGTATTCGGGGATGATCCCGACGCGACGCAGTTTCTCGCGTCTTCCTGCCATGCGCCCTCCTTATCTGACATATGTCAACAATAGAATAGCGAACGCGCAGATTTGCACAAGGAATTTCTGGCATATGTCAGAAAATGAGGGCTTATGTTTGGGCTGTGGGGCCGCGTGCGCCTGGGCTACAATGAATCTCGCTTATAGGCGACTGACAGGAGGGTCAATGAGCAAGGCTGATCAACAGTTTGTAGCCATGTGCCGCGATATTCTGGACCATGGCACCACGACCGAGGGCCAAAAGGTCCGCCCGGTGTGGGAGGACGGCACCCCTGCCTATACCATTAAAAACTTTGGCGTCACGGCACGCTACGACCTGCGTGAGGAGTTCCCTGCGCTCACTCTGCGTCGTACAGCCCTCAAATCTGCCATGGATGAGATTCTGTGGATCTATCAGAAGAAGTCCAATAACGTGCATGACCTCAACAGCCATATTTGGGATGAGTGGGCTGACGAGACCGGCTCCATCGGCAAAGCCTACGGGTATCAGATTGGGCAGAAGAGCCATTATGCCGAAGGTGACTTTGACCAGATGGACCGCGTGCTGTACGACCTTAAGCACACGCCGTACAGCCGTCGTATTATGACCAACACGTACGTGTTTAGCGACCTGTCCGAGATGCACCTGTATCCGTGCGCCTACAGCGTGACCTATAACGTCACGCAGCGTCCGCAGGACGACAAACCGACGCTCAACATGATTCTCAACCAGCGCAGCCAGGACATTTTGGCCGCGAACAACTGGAATGTGTGCCAGTACGCCATTTTGCTGATGATGGTCGCGCAGTCGGTCGATATGGTTCCCGGCGAGCTGCTGCACGTGATCGCCGATGCCCATATTTACGACCGCCATGTCGATATCGTCCGCGAGCTTATCGAGCGTCCGCAGCTCGCGGCTCCCAAGGTAACGCTTAATCCCGACGTGCATGACTTCTACGCGTTTACGACTGATGACCTGATCGTCGAGGACTACGAGCACGGCCCGCAGGTCAAGAACATTCCCATTGCGGTGTAGGTGACGCGTATGACGTGTAAGCTTTCTGCCATTGTCGCCGTGTGCGATGACTGGGGTATTGGGTGCGAGGGCGACATGGTGGTGTCCAATCGCGCCGACATGCGCCATTTTGTGGCGTGCACCAAAGGTTGCCCGGTCATTATGGGGCGCAAGACGCTGCTTAGTTTTCCCGACGGGCGACCGCTCAAGAATCGCCGCAATATCGTGCTCACCCGCGACGAGAACTTTGCTGCCGAGGGCGTCGACGTGGTGCATGGCATCGACGAAGCTCTCGCCGCGGTTGCCGATGAGCCTGTCGCATGGGTGATCGGTGGCGGCGATGTCTATCGGCAGTTTTTGCCGTATTGCGTTGAGGCCGAGGTTACGCATAACCATTGCGTGCATGACGTGGATACGTACTTTCCCGATCTGGATGCCGATCCCGCGTGGGAGATTACGCGGCGTGGCGGTGTTGCCACGATTGCCGCGGGCGAGGGTGACGAGGGTCTCGATTATGAGTTCGTGACGTATCGTCGCGTTGAGGCGTAAATCGTCTGGCGTGAACGGTATCATCGGATTATTTGAATGCATGGGGCGGCGCTTAGCGTCGCCTCGTTTGGTATAGATGTGCTGTAAAGAAGGGTGCGGGCTGGCTGCTATGACTGATGTCGTTGAGGTGCTGCGAATCGATTCGCTCGAGGACGAGCGGCTCGATGCCTACGTGCGACTGACCGAGCGCGAGCTGCGCTGCGTGCTGGAGCCGCAAAAGGGCATCTTTATCGCCGAGAGTGCCAAGGTTATCGAGCGCGCGGTTCGCGCCGGATACGAGCCGGTGAGCTTTCTTTTGGGCGAACGCTGGCTCGACCAGATGATGCCGCTGTTTGAGCGCCTGGTTGTGCGCGAGGGCGCGGGCCCGGTTCCCGTGTTCGTGGCCTCGATGGAGCTTATGGAGCAGCTGACGGGCTTTAACGTGACACGCGGTGCGCTCGCGGCATTCCGCCGTCCACGTCAGATTCCGGTAGCCGAGTTCTTGGGTGGCGTCGTCGAGGCGGCGGGGGAGCGCCCGGTGCGCGTGTGCGTGCTTGAGGGCATTGTCGACCACACCAACGTCGGCGCGATTTTCCGCTCGGCGGCTGCGCTGAACGTCGATGGCATTTTGGTGAGCCCCACGTGCTGTGACCCGCTGTACCGTCGCTCGGCCCGCGTGAGCATGGGCACGGTGTTCCAGGTGCCCTGGACGCGCATTGGCAGCGAGGCGCGCGTATGGCCGCATGATGGGCTGGCGGCGTTACACGATGCCGGCTTTTCGTGTGCCGCTATGGCGTTGACGGATGATTCGGTGTCGTTGGACGATCCTGCGCTGCAGGAGATTGACCGCCTGGCAATCTTTATGGGCACCGAGGGTGCTGGCTTGGGCGCCAAGACCATTGCGGGCTGCGACCGCGCCGTGCGTATTCCAATGGCGCATGGGGTCGATTCGCTCAACGTGGCCGCGGCAAGTGCCGTCGCCTTTTGGCAGCTGTGCCCGCATGTGAGCAACGAGTATCACTACCAGCCGGGGCTGTATCACTAGGCAGATAGTTTGCACCGGGCTCTGACTCGGGGTGTTTCGGTCGACGTCGGTCGGTGCTAAGCTGCTATTAGCTTAGGTCTTTAATTACTGTTTTGTCGGTTGACGTACGCTTTTGGGGAGGGCGTGTGGCTAAGAAATCTACGGCTATCGATGTAACGCAGGGTGTTATTTGGCAGCAGCTGCTTTCGCTGTGCGTTCCCATCTTTTTTAGTTCGTTTTTTCAGCAGGCCTACACGCTTATCGGTACCTATATCGTCGGCCAGTTTGGCGGCAAGCTCGCGCTAGGTGGCATTCAAGCCACGATGGTGCTCACCGAGCTCTGCATTGGCTTTTGCGTTGGCGTCGGCGCCGGCTGCGCGGTCATTACCGGTCAGTATTTTGGTCAGCACGATGATGAGCGACTTAGCCGTTCGGTCCATACGGCCATGACGCTCGCGCTGGTGGGCGGTATCGTTTTCTCGATTCTTGGCATAGTGTTCGTTGAGCCCATGCTGGTGCTTATGAACACGCCGCATGAACTATTGGCCGAGGGCGTGGCCTATGCCCGTTGCTATTTTGCCGCCATGGTTGCGGCGCTGCTGCTCAATATGGGAACGGCATTGCTGCGCGCCGTGGGCGACACGCGCGGGCCTGCTGTGATCATCGCCTCCGGCTGCCTTGTTAATGCGGTGCTGGATGTCATCTTCGTTGCCGTGCTTCATATGGAGGCTCTGGGCTGTGGCATCGCGGTGGCGCTGACCATTTGCTCCAACGCCACGATGATCGTGATTCGTATGATGCACGCACCGGGTGCGTGGCGGCTTTCACTGTCCAAACTCGGCATTGATCCTGGCATTTGTAAGAGCATGATCTCGTGTGGTCTGCCGCTTGGCTTTCAGTCTGCTGCGTATTCGATTTCCAACGTTTTGATTCAGGTGTCGGTCAACTCGTTTGGTGCCGATGTCACCACGGCTTGGGGTCTTTCGGGCCGCCTGGATGGCATTGTCTGGATGGTTACCGAGGCGCTTGGCGTGTCGATCACCACGTTCTCGGCACAGAACTTTGGCGCGCGCAACTATGAGCGCATGCGCAAGGGCTACCATACGTCGCTCGTGCTGTCGTTTATGCTCATTGGTGGCCTGTCTGCCGTGCTGTTGGTATTCTCGGGTCCGCTGTCTCGTCTGTTTGTCGACGATGCTTCGATTTCGGCGTACACCACGACGATTCTTCATTTTATCGCGCCGTTCTACGCGATTTTCTCGATTATCGAGAACGCGTCGGGTTCCATCCGCGGCGCCGGCGTGAGCTTGCAGCCCATGCTGCTCACGATTTTTGGCACCGTCGTGCTCAGGGTGATCTGGGTGTTTGCGATTATGCCGTTCGATCCGTCGCTTGAGCACCTGCTGCTGGTTTACCCCGTAACCTGGGTAATCACCGCCATGATGTTCACCATCTACCACCACAGCGGCAACTGGTTAGGCCGCGCCACCGCCTAGTCATTGGGGACGTCCGCAATGGCTAGTATTCGATGCCTTGGCGGGCTAGGAGGCCTTCGTCGAAGTAGTGTTTGACGGGGCGCATTTCGGTTACTAGGTCTGCAAGGTCGGCGAGGGGCAGCAAGCCACGGCCGGTGAACACGAGCTCCGTGGTGGTCGGTTTCATCGCGATCAACGCTTCGACATCTTCGCGCGTCACAAAGCCCCGTCGCATGGCTTCTCCCAGCTCATCCAAGATGAGCACGTCGACCTGGCTAATCTGCTCGCGCGCCAGCTCCATGATCTGTGCGGCACAGGCTTCGGGCGTGTCGCGGTCGGCTTGTACGATGCGTAGCCCCAATCGAGGTGCTGCGTCATGTTCGGCACAGTGCAGCTTCTTGGCAAACTGAAGCATGAGCACGTTAAGTCCATAGCCCGTGGCGCGCAGCGCGAGGCCCAGCGCAGCCGTCGTCTTGCCCTTGCCGTCGCCCGTATAGATTTGAACCTTGCCGACTTCCAGTGATGCCATCTCTGTCCTTTCGTGCCCGGCGTCGGTTTATCGCCGTCCGGGTTGGGTATTCTAGAAAACATTATCAACCCCAGTAGATGGAGTTCAAGCAGATGGAGATGGATGACAACAAACGTAGACGGAATATGATCCTCTACGTGCTCATCGCCTTCGTCGTCTACCTCGTGCTCTCGACCGTTCTGTTCCCCAACATCGGTCACACGCAGCAGATTACGAAGACCGATTACTCGACGTTTGTCAAAGCGCTCGATAAGAAGAGTGTCGACAAGGTCGAGTACAACACGGACGATTACACGATTTATTACACCAAGAAGGGCGAGGACGAGAACATCGCCTACAAGACGACCGGTGTGCCGAATGACGCGGGCTTTACCGATCGCGTGCTTGAATCTGGCGCCTCGCTTGAGTCGGTCGTTCCCGATAAGAACTCGGGCCTGATGACCTACTACTTGCTCACCCTCATTCTTCCCATGGCGATTTTCTTCCTGATCGGCTGGTGGCTCAACCGCCGCATGAAGAAGGCCATGGGCGATGACGGTCCGTCGATGAACTTTGGCGGCGGTGGCTTTGGCGGCGGTGGACTGGGTAAGTCCGGCGCGCGCGTGATCGCCTCCAAGGACGTGGGCGTGACCTTTAAGGATGTCGCCGGCCAGGAAGAGGCCAAGGAATCCCTCAAGGAGGTCGTCGACTTTCTGGAGAAGCCGCAGCGCTACGAGGAGATCGGCGCCAAGCTGCCGCGTGGTGCTCTGCTTGTCGGCCCTCCGGGTACTGGTAAAACCCTGCTTGCCAAGGCTGTGGCCGGCGAGGCGGGCGTGCCGTTCTTTAGTATTTCTGGTTCTGAGTTCGTCGAGATGTTCGTTGGCCGCGGTGCCGCCAAGGTGCGCGACCTGTTTAAGCAGGCCAAGGAAAAGGCCCCGTGCATCGTCTTTATCGATGAGATTGATACCATCGGCAAGAAGCGCGATGGCGGCGGCTTTAGCGGCAACGACGAGCGCGAGCAGACGCTCAACCAGCTGCTGACCGAGATGGACGGCTTCGATAACCACAAGGGTATTGTCGTTCTCGCTGCTACCAACCGCCCTGACAGCCTTGACCCGGCCCTGTTGCGCCCCGGTCGTTTTGACCGCCGCATTCCCGTTGAGCTGCCCGACCTGACCGGCCGTAAGAACATTCTTGAGCTGCATGCCAAGAGCGTGAAGACGCAGCCGCCGATCGACCTGACAGCGATTGCCCGCGCCACGCCCGGTGCCTCGGGCGCCGACCTGGCCAACATCATCAACGAGGGCGCCCTGCGTGCCGTCCGCGAGGGTCGCAAGCGCGCCACGCAGGACGATTTTGAGGAGTCGGTGGAGGTCGTCATCGCCGGCCAGCAGCGCAAGTCCACGGTGCTGTCCGACCACGAGAAGCAGGTCGTGTCCTACCACGAGATCGGCCATGCCATCGTTGCTGCCCGCCAGAAGGGTTCTGCGCCGGTCACGAAGATCACCATCGTGCCGCGCACGAGCGGTGCTCTGGGCTACACCATGCAGGTCGAGGAGGATGAGCGCTTCCTGACCACGCGCCAGGAGGTGCTGGACAAGCTCGCCGTCTATTGCGGCGGACGTGCCGCCGAGGAGCTTATCTTTGGCGAGATGACGACCGGCGCCGCCAACGATATCGAGCAGGCCACCAAGCTCGCCCGTAACATGGTGACGCGCTTTGGTATGTCCGATGAGTTTGGCATGATGGCGCTCGGTACCGTTCAGAATGCGTACCTCAACCAGGACACGTCGCTCACCTGCGCCCCCGGTACGGCCGAGCGCGTGGACGCGATTGTCGCCAAGCTGATCGAGGATGCGCACGATCGCGCTCTGCAGATCCTGAAGGAGAACAAGTTCAAGCTCCATGAGCTGGCTCGTTATCTGTACAAGAAGGAGACCATCACGGGCGAGGAGTTTATGAATCTCCTCACGCGCGAGAATCCGCTGATGCCGAAGCAGCAGTAATACTGGTTGTGCAGTGTCAATCGCCCCATTTGAGTGTTTATCTCAAATGGGGCGATTTGCGTGGGGAGAGTTGTATATGAAGATCGTGGTAAGTGCCTGCTTGATGGGCGAGAGCTGCAAGTATAACGGGCTCGACAATTACCATCGCGAGCTGGTCGAGGCCTGCGAGCGTACAGGGACTGAGGTCCTCTTGGTGTGCCCTGAGGTCTTTGGGGGCCTGCCCACGCCGCGCAAGCCGTCCGAGATCGTGGACGGCGAGGTCCGTACCTGCGAGGGCATCTCGGTCGATCGCGAGTTTCGCCTAGGCGCTCAACGTGCGCTCGATATGTGCGAGCAAGCGGGCGGTCCGGAAGAGATCGCCGCGTGCATCCTGCAGGACCGCAGCCCCTCGTGTGGTGCGGGTCACATCTACGACGGCACCTTTAGCGGTACGCTCACCGCGGGCAACGGTGTTTTCGTCGACCTGCTCCTGCGCCACGGCTACCGTGTGATCCCGGCAAGCGAGTTCGACCCCAGCATGTTGGAGCAATAAAAAACCACCACAAAGGTGCCTGTCCCCTTTGTGGTGGTTATGGGTTAGAGCTAGAG